>NZ_JBHYJI010000023.1:0-129634 GCF_042740435.1 Streptomyces sp. NPDC059002
AACTACAGCCTCACTGCTTGATCCTGGCCGTCACTCCAGAGGATCCGCACCCATTTCCGTTGGCATCCTTGAGGTTTGCGGGCTTCAGGCCGCTGTACCACCCTCCGTCCTCTGTGCATCCCTTGGCGATGAGCCCTTCGGGGTCCATCTGGAGGTGTGGATTGGTGACATAGGCGACCGGGTTCGGTCCTGCGTCCAGGCCGAGCGGATCAGGGCTGATGTACCGGGCAGTTTCGGGATCGTAGTGCCGGAAGTAGTTGTAAAAGAGCCCCGTTTCCCCGTCGTCGTACTGCCCAGGGAAGCGGAGGGGCGTGTAGGCGGCGGCGTCACGGTTCCAGGACGTTGCGCCCCACACAGTCGTCCGGCTCTGCCAAGCCACATCCCCTTGTTCGTCGACGAGTTCACTGGGGGCGCCGACGAGGTCCGTGACGATGGCGAAGAAACGCGAGTCGACGTCCGCCTGCGGCTCAGCGTCAAGGCCGGTTCGCCGTTCGAGTTGGGTGAGGGGACGGTAGGCGTCGTAGTCCCAGGTCAGCGTCGTCTGCGTTGCCGTGTCGGTCTGTTCGACCACACGAGGGCCGTCCCAGGTGAAATAGACGGAGTGCATGATCGAGCGTTCGTCGTCCGTCATGCGGTGCTTGGCCGTGCGGCGCCCCAGCGGATCGTAGGTGTACGTCCACAAGGTCCCGTCGGGGGTGCGGCAGGAGGTCAGCCGACTTTCCGCGTCCCAGGTATAGCGCCATGTGTCCGGCTTTCTCGATAGCCGGTTCTTCTGGCGCAGGACGGTGCGTCCTGCCGCGTCGTATTCGCACCGGATCCGGCCGGCAGTGAGCAGCCTGGTTCCCTCATAGGTGCGCTCGCCTCGCCCCTCACAGCGATGGGCCTCATCGGGCCATTCCGCCTGGGTCTGGTTGCCTGCGGCGTCGTAGGTGTATTCCTCGGTCCAGTTCTCGGCTGTGACGTGCCGTGGCCTGCCGGTCAGGTCCAGATCGAAGGACGTGCTTGTCCCGAGCAGCCGGTCGGATATGCGTTCCAGGAATCCGTCAGCACGGTAGTCGTAACCGAGGTCTCGCACGATGCGGTCAGGGGTGGCCAGAACTTGCGATATCAGACGGTCGCATTCGTTCCAGGCTGAGGTGAGAGTGACGGGTTGGCCGGACCGGCCGAAGGCCCGCGACACTTCGCGGCCCCGTGCGTCGTGGGCGAAGACCAGGGGGCGGCCGTCACTGCTCACGCTCGTGCGGTTTCCTGCGGCGTCGTAAGCGAACTCGGACACCGCTCCCGTGGGCGTGGTGCGGGATGTGACACGGCCCAGCAGATCGTAGGTGTAACGCGTGGTGCGCCCGTCGACCGTCTCAGAAAGCGGGCGCCCGAGGGCATCGCACTCGAAGGTCATCGTCGAGGTCGGGGAGGACAGGCGCACCAGGTTGTCGGCCGCATCATAGGTGTAGTGGGTGGTGTGCCCTGCTACGTCCTTCGCCACGATACGGCCGAGCGCGTCATAGCTGGTGGATATGCGCCCGCCGAGGGGTGTTGTGCGGGCAACGACCCGGCCTGCCTGGTCGTGCTCGTAGCTGATGGTGCGGCCGTCGAAGTCGGTTTCCGATGTCAGGCGCCCGGCCGGATCGTATGTGTATGTCCAGGTGAGGTTCTGGGGGTTGAGGACCTGGACGAGTCGAAGTTCGGTGTCGTAGGTGAACTCGTAGCGGCTGCCATCAGGGCCGATGCGGGCCGCGACCCGGTCGAAGTGCGTGTATTCGAAGCGGGACACGGTGCCCAGGGCATCCGTGCGGGCCGTGCAGTTGCCCTCGCCGTCCCAGGTCGATGTCTCTTCGCTGCCATCCGGCATGACGCGGCGTGCGAGCCCTCCTTCCACGGTCCAGGTCATCCGCGTGACAGCGCCGAGTGGGTCCGTGACCGTGACAGGGCGGCCGAAGGCGTCGCGTTCGTAGCAGGTCACCGCGCCGAGCGGGTCTATGACCTGGATCGGAAGCCCTGCCTTGTCGCAGCGGATGTGTGCGGTGTGGCCCAGGGGATCGGTGACGCCGGTGAGGTGCCCTGCCGAGTTGTAGGCGAAGCGAATCTGGGCACCCGCCGCATCGGTGGCTGCGGTGAGGTTGCCCCGTGCGTCGAAGGTTTGATGGCGTGTGAGACCAGAAGGTCCGGTGACTCGGACCGGCTGGCCCAGTTCGTTGTACTCCACGATTGTTCCGCGCCCGTCAGGGCGGATGGCGGAGGCGAGGAGTCCGGTCTCGTCGTAGGTGAACTGCCTCGTGTGACCGAGAGGGTCGGTGACGGAGACCAGGCGGCCCTGGTCGTCCCACTCCTGGTGGGTGACATGGCCGAGCGGGTCCGTCCGGCGGACGAGGCGAGATGCCTCATTGTGTTCGTAATAGCTTGTGTGGCCAAGGGAGTTGGTGACCTTGGTGGTGCGGGTCTCATCGTCGTAGGCAAGTGTTCCCGAAAGGCATCCGCCGCTGCCTTCCGTAGCTACGACGCGACCGTGGTCGTCGTATCTGTAGTTGTACGCCGTGCCGTTGCGGTCGAGCCAGGAAACGATGCGGCCCGCGTCGTCGTACGTGAAGTGCTCGGAAAGACCTGAGGAGTTGGTGACGTCAACTAGGTTCCCTGTTGCCTCGTCATAGCCAAGGGTGAGAAGGCTGATCCCGCGCGAAGAGGGGGCGTCGGCGTCGAGGAGGCGCAGGCCGGTGATGCGAGGCAGGTGAGGATGCCGGTCCAAAGCGATCCGGTAGCCGGCAGTGTGACTCACCTCGATCGGGGCGCCGTCAGCAGCGTAGTGGACGGTGATGCGCTGGTCATTGAGGTCCGCGATCTCCTGCAGAGGGAGGTCGATGGCTTGGCCGTCCGCTGCAGGCCGGGGGGAATGGAAGACATGTGCAAGGCCGGTGCCCGGGTCGAACAGCCGCAGGGCACCGTCGGTCTCGGTGTCCCAGGACAGGAAGAGACGCGCCCCGGTTGTCGGAGATACGGGCTCGGCTGCATCGGGAGCCAACCGCGGGAAGACCAGGCGCGCGCCGTCGGGGGTGGCGTAAGTGATGGTCTCATCGCCGACTTGAAGGCGCTGGTCGAGCGTCGAAGCCCAGGATATGCCGAACCAGCCGCCCCACCGATAGGACGAGAGGTGAGTGCGTTCCAGGACGAGGGGAAGGGTGCCCGGCAGTTGGACGTCCGTCTCCATCAGGAGCATGTCGCCCGTGGCGACGTCGATCGGATCGACTACCCACTCTCTTAGCTTTGCTCGGATCGACGCGAGATTTACCTGCAGTTTCCCGGGCAGCAGGTTCGGGCGGCCCAGACCATCGCGGCCCAAGCCCAATGCCTTGCCGATCTTGGACAGTTCGCCGGGCTTGAGTTTCTTGAGTCCCTTGCCGAGGGCCTTGCCCAGGACGCCGGCGCCGACGCCGAGGATCGCGCCCTCGGCCAGCAGCTTGGAGAGCTTGGCGGGGTCCTTGAAGGCGCCGGGATCTTGCAGGGCGGCGTCGAAGGCGGCGAACTTCATTCCCTCGCCCGCCATCTTGCCGACCCTGGCGATCGTCTTGATCTCCCCGAGGGCCTTCAGCGCCCGCTCCAGGCCGCGGATCGCCTCCATCACGGTGCGGATGACCGAGGCCATGCGGGTCCCGGACTTCTCGATCCGGGCGATCAGCGCCACGACCTTCGCGGCGCGGGCACCGGCCGCGAGGTTCCCGGCGATCATGGACAGGCCGCCGGTCAGCACCGACAGCGCCAGGCTCGCGATCTCGAACTCGGCGATCTCCGCGAGGAGCACGCCGATCTCGGTCAGCAGTTCATGGGCCTCGTCGGCGAAGTCGTCCAGCGCCTTGGCACCGGTGCGCAGCGAGTCGGCCATCTCGGTGGCCTGCGTGCGGGTGGCCTTGGCCCGCTTGTGGAGGGCCTTGGCGGCCTTGCCCTCCCACTCCAGATCCGTGAGCGCGCTCTCGGCGGCGTGTGCGGCAGCGTCAAGGCCCTTGGCCAGGGAGCGCCACTGCTTGGCTATCTCGCGAATGCCGTCTGGATCGACGAGCGGATCGGTGATGCCCAGGAACTCCAGTCCGCTGGCGAGGGTGTCACCGAAGGCGTGGTTGGCCTTGTTGATCCAGTGCAGCGGGTTGAGGTCCTCGACGTCGATGCCGGGGATGTCGAAGCCCATGGACGGCTCAGCCCTTCTTGGCGCGGGCCGCGGCGCTCAGCAGCACGTCCAGCACGTCGAAGGCATCGGAGACATCGCCCAGGAACTTCGCCTCCGCCTCCCACTCCTTGTGCAGGCTCTTGGTGAGTTTGGCGATGGTGTCCATACCGTCCTGGATGTCGTCCTTGGCACTCATCAGCGAGCCCAACACCCCGAAAGCGGACAGGTCGTGCGAGGCCGCCTTGAAGTCATGCAACGGCTTGCGGGTGTGATCATCCACCTTGCCCAGCGCGGACGCCGCCTTGTGCAGGGATTCCGCATCCTTCTTCAGGTCCGACATACCTGCCCGCCCCCGTGGGTTGAGATGGTTCTACGTGCTACGCGCTGACGCGTGCAGACCGGACCGGCCTGCAGCCTCGGTCAGCGGTTGATGGACTGGATCTCCTGGACCGTCATGTCCTGGGTCGTCTCGAAGGTGCCATCCGGCAGATCACCCTTCGCGCCGCCCGTGCCCTCCCAGGAGATCTCCCAGGTGATCGACGCCTTCAGCTCGTACGGTTCGCCGCTCGTGGCGCGGAGGTACTGGATCCCGCACGGCGGCTCCTGCCCGGCGTCGCCCTTCTGGTACGGGGCGCCAATGGAACCGTCCTCATTGACCGGGCAGTCACTGGAAGAGGGGAAGGTCTTCGCATCCTCGGTACCCGGCTCCAGATGGAGGGCGACGGGCTTCGCGGTGGTCACCGCGTACAGGCCCGTGCCGGGCAGGTCAGCGCGGACCGTGACGTCCTTGAAGGTGGCCTTGTCCAGCCACACCCAAGTGGGCAGGTTCACCGTCGACTTGCTCTCGGGCTTCAACTCGACCTCGGTGTCCGGGACCCTGATCTTGTCGTACGCAAAGGCGGCGAGCGTCTCAGGCGTGGGGGCGTTCTTGTCCTTGGGGATGGTGCCCTCGTCCTGCCAGAACATGATCCGGCCGCAGTCCCACGCCTTGGAGTCCTGGTACATGCCCTCGCGGACCGTGCTGCGCCAGAACATGCCCTTCTTGCCGAGGTTGTACTTCTTGTAACCGTCGGCCGTGGTGTCTCCGGGGCGATTCAGGTCGAAGTTGGAGTCCGCCTTGCCCTTCTCGTAGTGGTCCACCCAGAGGCCGTTGCTCCACCACACGTGGGCGTTCACCAGCCCGCCCTCACCAGTCGCGACCGCGTCCTTCAGTTGCTTCGGCGAGAAGACCGGCTCGTACCAGCAGGCCGGAGGCTCCCAGTTGGGGTCCACGGACTTCAGCTCGCCCACCGACGCCTTCGTCGTCTGGCCGCCGGGGTACGTGAGCTTGATCTTCGAGTCGGACACCGAGGCCATCAGGTCCTTGCCCGATGCGCCACCCTCCACGGAGTTATGTGTCCCTCCGCCTCCTGGTGACTCCTTCCCGCCGTCGCCGATGGCGAGTGCTGGTGAAGGGAACAGGACGGCTGCGGCAACGAGTAGAGCCAAGGTTCCCTCGACGGAACGCCGGAGGGATGTCATCGGCCGCAACCTCCCTCGTCGGTCTCCACGGTTGAGGTCTGCCAAACACCCTGGGCGTTCCTGTCCAGCCGCGTTCGGTACTGGATCTTGGGATTCTCGCCTTCTGGCGTACCTGCGACCTTGCCGGTCTTGAGATTCCGGGTGTAGCCCTTGGCCTCGTCAACGCAGTAGAAGAGGACGCCGAACCCTTCATTGCTCACATGCACCTGGGGATTGAAGACGCGGACGCTTCCCTTGAGGGTGAGATCTTTGTACGTCTTTACCCACTCGGCTCCGGATTTGCGGGCCGTGCCCGTGGTGTAGAACTTCATCGCGCTGAACTGCGGATCGCCCGCCATGATGGCGGCGTATCCGGCCCGCAGGCGGCCCTTCCCATCGTCCAGGATGGCTTGCAGCTTCGGATCGCTGTTCGTCCAGCCTTCGAAGTTCGCCTGGAACGTCTTGGGCAGCTTGATCTCCGGCCGCTTGGCCCCGTCCGCCGACACGGACGGCGAGGACGAAGCCGACTTCTCACTGCCCGTGTCAGCGCCGGCGATCTTGTCGTTGTCCTTGCTGTCGTCCGAGCCGCCGCAGGCGGTCAGCAAGAGGGCCGCGGATGCGGTGAGCGCGGCCGCGACGAGCCGGGTCGAGCGAGTCACTGTTGTCTCCGGTGAGGTGAGGGTTAACCCAAGCGAAGCAACGCTATCTGTGACCACCTGGTGACGATGAGAGCGGGTCAGGCTTTGGCTGAGACGTAGTGGTGCTGAACCGCCCCGGCTCGAGTGGAGACCACGGCGATCCCACTACGCACGCCTCTTCTCCAGATTCCCCAGCACCTGTCCAGCCACCTTGCGCGCCTGGTTGTTGAGGTCCTTCTCGGCCACCACGTGGGCGGGCGAGTACCTCTCGACGTACAGGAACTGCCCCGCTCCGATGTCTACCGTGAGCGACGACCGCCAGGTATCGCCGTACATGACCTGCCGCGCTGCGTTACGGCCCTTGAGGATCACGGGGACGGCCTTCGTCGGGCTCGCGTCCGTCGCGTCGGCAACCTGGAGCAGTGCGGTTTCGTTCTTGAACAGGCTGACGACGTAGCCTGCCGGATTGTCCTCGTCGGACGTCATCAAGAAGTAGCAACTGACCTCGCCCTTGGCCGAGTCGGGCTCGGTGTCCTCGATACCGGCGGCCTGCTGCTGGGCATCCGTGAGCGCGGCCTGGCAGATGGAGCTCTCGTCGACTCCATCTGCCTTGATCGGCGCGGCGGCTGACGTACCTTCGGCGGCGGACTTGGCGGACGTAGTCGCCGGGGTTTCCGAGGAGGAGCATCCCGTCACCAGCAGAGCGGAGAGTGACACCAGGGGCCACGCGCGCGACGACATACGCACTGTGGATTCTCCTCAATAGCCTTTGGCTGCGGCGAGCTGAAGCGGGCACGACATCGTAGCCACCAGATCTCCGCCCACCTCACGCTGGCAGTCGTGCGACCTCCCGAGCACACCCCCAAGACAAGGTCACTTCGGCGCCTCCGTGCCCGTAGTTGTGCACCACGGGGGCCCTGCCGCCCTCACGGGTGTCGACCTCGACCCGCACCTCCGCCGTCGCAAGCCCAGTGATCCACCCACAGCAGGTGTGGGTCATGATGACCGCGTGCCGCCGCGCTAAGCAACGGTGGCGAGCGATGGGGGGGGAACACGGAATGCAGACCATCGGCCTCTACTACCCGCACGTCCACGTCCAGAAAGACGTCTGGCTGAAGACCGCCGCCCTCTACTGGCCCAAACTCGCCCGAGTGGTTGCCGACGGCTATCCGGTCAGTGATTCCGCGACAGCCATTGCCTTGGGGGATGGGCTCGATTTCTGGGAGGACCTCGATCCGAAGAGCGCCGCGGCCGCGGTTGAGGGTCCCTTTCTGTCCGTCATCAGGGAACACGCTGCCGCACTTCGGTATCTGTACTCGGTCTCGCCCGATCAGCTTCGCGGCGGTGACGGTGCCGATCCAGTGCCGCAGAGTGCGAATCGCCTCAACCGGTACGCGCCCCCACCCGCACCGGGAGACCCCGTCGGGGTCCGGAGGGTTACGCGAGCTGCGGAGTTGTTCTGGGACGAAGTCTCCCCGGATCTCCGCGAGGCTCTGATCAGAGAGGGCCTGGCGCTGAACACCAATCGGCCCTTCGAGCGGTCCGGGTACGTGGACAGCCACTGGATCTCCATGGACCCGATGCTGGCCTGGGTGTACAAGTGCGCCCTTACACACGAGATCGCCTCCCGGAACCGCCTGCACCCCACTACGGACCAGATCGCCGCACACCAAGCGAGCCAAGCCTGGGACGCCGAGCGTATAGCGGCTGTCCTGCTGGGGCACCGTGTGGGACCGTCCGAGGAGCCAGTGGCGGGTCGCCTCGGCCAGCTCGCGGTCCAGATGGTCCTTCCGGACAACATTGCGCAGGTCCCAGTGCAGAAGCTTGTCGAACTGCGCAAGCGTCACGAGACCGAGTTCAACGCCTTCATGGGCGCCGTCGCTCTCGCGGCGGAGGATGTGCAGGGAGAGCTTGCCGGCATCGAGAGCCACAAGATCCTTGCCTCCTACCTCGACCATGTACGGCAGGAGCGTTTCCAGAAGCCACTGGATGACCTCAAGGCCGCCATGAAGGGTCTGAAGATCGACACCGCGTTCGGGGCGATGAACATCCAGACCCAGCTGCCCGCGGTCAGCGGGGCGCTCGGCGGACTGGCCATCGACAAGCCGTACGTCACCGCCCTCGGTGTCGCCTACGGACTCCTGGGGATTCGACACTCCACAGCGAAGCAGCGCGACCAGCTGCTGGCCAACTCCCCCGTCTCGTATCTACTCAGGGTCGAACAGGGCCTGGAGCCCGGCGGCCTGATGCGCCGAGTGACGCGTGCAGGGCAACGGGTCGGGGGAAGCGGGACTTGAGGCGGTCTACAGCCGCTGTCACCGACGTATCCTCCAACCGTGATGACGGTCGGGCGGTCGTATGAATTGGCGGAGGCGCTGCTGGGCGAGAGTCTGCCGAAACGCTGGGAGCACACGAAGGGCGTGGCAGCCTGCGCTCGACGGCTGGGGCCGCTGTTCGGGGACCAGAGTGAGTTCCTGGAGGCGGCTGCCGTTCTGCACGATATTGGGTACGCGCCGCCGCTGGTCGTCACCGGCTTCCACCCGCTTGACGGTGCACGTCATCTGCGGACGCTCGACGCGGTCGACGATCGAGCCGTGCGCCTGGTGGCGAACCACTCCTTCGCGCTCCTGGAGGCCGAGGAGCGTGGGCTTCGCGCTGAGCTGGCCGACGAGTTCCCGCTGCTCGACGATCCTCTCCTGGTGGACGCGTTGGTGTACTGCGATATGACCACGACGCCGGACGGCGGGCGTACGACGTCGGAGGAGCGGGTGGGCGAGATCCTGGGCCGCTACGGCAAGGACAGTGTCGTCGGCCGGTTCATCCGCCGGGCCGCACCTGGGATCCACGAGAGCGTGGGCCGGGTGCGGGCGGTGGCGAACGAGCTGGGCGTGGTGCTCTGAGCAGCTATCCCAGGTAGGGGTAGGTGCCGGCCAGGTAGTGGCCGATCTGTTCATGCATGCTGGGGTGGATGTCGAGGGCGTCGAGGTCGTCCGGGTGGGCCCAACGCACGTCGTCCGCCTCGTCGTTGATCGTGGGCTTACCGCCGACGGGGCGGCCGATGTACGCGACCTCGTACTGCTGGCGGATCTCACCGTCGGTGTAGGCGACGATGTGGTGCGGGTTGGTGTAGACGCCGAGGAATCCGGTGACTTCGGCGACGATGCCGGTCTCTTCCTCGCATTCGCGGACGGCGCACTGGGCGGCGGTCTCCCCGATGTCCTGGGCGCCTCCGGGCAAGGCCCATTGGCCGGTGTCGCGGCGTCGTTGCAGGAGGATCTCTCCTTTGTCGTTGACGACGAGCATGTTGCTGGCGGGGATCAGGGTGCTGGCCTTGGGAGCCTTGGGGTCGTTGTAGTACTCAATCCTGCCCACTGCGGTGGTGCTCCTGCCTGTCGGGCGCCCAGGGGCGCGCTGTCTTCCAGACCGCTTCGAAGCCCTCGTCCTATCGTTCGAACCATTCCGCATTGGCGAAGGCTGTAGACACGGCTGACCGCGTGGGATGAGTCCGCTGTGCTGGGGCTCTCGTCACGTGAGTGACCTGCGTACTGCGTCGGCCAGCGATGCGGCACGTACATCGTCGGGGCCGCTGATGATGTGGTTCATCACGTAGCCGAAGGTGATGCCGTGTTCGGGGTCGGCGAAGCCGAGTGAGTCGCCTCGGCCGGTGTGGCCGAAGGAGTGCGGACCGGTCATGGGGTTGTCCTCGGTGGGCAGCATGGATCCGGAGCTGAACCGGCTGGGCGCCACCAGCACTTGGTCCATCCCGTTGGCCTGTTCCTTGGTGGCCGAAGTGAGGGTCTCCGGGGTGAGCAGGCGTGTCAACGGCGTCCACCTCGCCGATCAGCCCGCGTACATGCGCGCCAGTCCACGCACGGTGCCGATGCCGTTGGAGACCGGGAGCTCCGCGGCCTGTACTTCGGGGGAATTGAAGTCGATCTCGGCTGGGCCGGTGACTGTGTATGCCCTGTTACTGAAAGAGTTCGGGTCGCGCCAAGCGGCGACCTGTTCGCGGAGTTCCTCAGGGGTCGACTCTGGAGGAACGGTGGTGACGTCGACGTCCGACGTCCGGCTACCGGTGCACCATGCGGCTGCCCCGGCCGCATTCGCTCGTCGGCAGCCCGATGAAGAGGTCCAGGCCCAGTGGGGCGGGGATCTCGTCGGCGAAGAAGTCGCCCGGCGTGCGGACGCCGTGGACCTACTTCTTGAACTCGGCGCGGCCGGGAACGGTGATGCGGTGCCGACGTGCGAATGCGGCGGCGGGGTCGGTGAACCCGGCCGAACCGATCACGATCGCCACGTCGCGCCATGGTGGGACTGTGCTATGCAGTTGAACTGCTGCACGTGCCCGGATGTGATCCGTGCTCGGTAGCGCTTGCACTGGATGATTCGAGGTTGCCGTCGCCGTCGGCGAGGCGTTCCCGGTGTCTCCTTGCCGGGGTGCTCGCGGTCGTGGCCGTCACCACCGCTGTACTCAGCCTGGACGCGACGGTGGTACTGCTCACCCCCGTGGTGTTCGCGGCGGCGCGGACCGGGGTGCGGGCAAAGCCGTATGCGTACGTCGCCGCGCACCTAGAATTGTGCGCTTTCGCGGATGGAGGGTGATCGTGTTGTGACCACCCCTCCCTGGAGAACGCTGGAGGTGGTCCTTTCGCTTTGGAGGAAACGGCTTCCGACCTGCGTGAAATGTTGGTCGGGACGACAGGATTTGAACCTGCGACCCCTTGACCCCCAGTCAAGTGCGCTACCAAGCTGCGCCACGTCCCGATGCCCGTCTGACCTGGAGCTTTCACCGGCCATTCGTGCATGAGAACCATATCAGGGGGACCGTGCGTCCTTAGCCGATCAAAGCAGGTGCCGGAATCCGGCCGGCGCGACCGGGTGCCTGGGCGTCAAGGGCGCCTCCCGTCGCCTCGCCGGCCACATCGTGCAAGTGCACAGCAGGGTCTGGGGTATCACTGCTGCGCATGTCGCCGGGGCGTACGGGGTGACCGTGTCGGGGGTCAGCAGCTGCGAGGTGACGTGAGGGTGCCAGGTCTCTTGGCGCGCGTTCAGAACAGTGCCAGGCCCTCGCCGCTGGTGTCCGCGATGACTGGCCGGGACTGGGTGGGGAGGTCGTCCAGGCGGTCGGGGCCGGCTGCGGCGGCCACGGCAGGGGCTGTCTCGGCCAGCCAGATGCGAAACCGCTCGGCGGCTTCGCGGTAGGGGACTTGCGCCAGGATGCGGTGCTCGCCGGAGGGGCAGAGGTCGACGGCGACCGTGAGCAGGCAGGAACGGGGTGCCTGCTGATTGCCCGTCCAGGACACGCGCAGGACACCGCAGGGCGTGCGCCCGCGGGGGGCTTGGTGGCTCGGGCGTAGTGATCGGCAGGCTGTGTGGGCGGTCCATGCGGCCAGGTGCGGCAGGGGCAGGGTGGTGCGTGCGCGGCAGCCGGGGCAGCGGTGCCAGTGGCGGAGCCAGTCGTCGGTGTCGGTGTGGAAGAGGCGTGTGTAGCGGCCGGCTACGCGGATGTCGTTGCTGTACAGGTGGTCGGGGCGTTCTTGTGTGTTGCAGGACTGGCAGACGGGGGCGCGGACGTAGCCGTGTTCGTGGCAGTGGTCGAGGACGGTGGCGGGTGCGGTGCGGCAGACGGTGCACGCCCACCCGGCCACCCTGCGGGCGGTACCGGGCTTCCTGCTGAGCACCGAGTACAGCTGGCCGTCCAGCTCTTTGTTGTACGGGCGCAGTGAGGCGATGGGGCCCTCGGGGCTCGTCATCCGCCGACCGTCGGCGTCTTGGGCCTGCCGGGGAAGGGAGGGCGGCTCGGTGACGGCTGCGCTCGCCTGGCGGGTCCGCGCTGCGTGTACCCACTGCGTTTCGGTGTGCTCGGCCGCATCCAGCAGCCTGACCACAGCACGCGGCAGCCACCACGTCCGCTGCGTCCCGTCGCGGGTCTGCTCCACGAGGATCTGTCGCCAGTCGATCCCCGCCAGATGGTACGGCCGGCCGACTTCACGACGTGCTGCCCGCTCGGGGCCGCTCAGCTCCTGCAGTTCCCGCGTGATGCGCTGGCGCCAGCGCAGCGGCTTTTGATCGTTGCACTCCTGCCTCGGCGTCCCACGGAACGGACCGATGCGGACCAGGTCGTGGCGGTCCATCCTCACCGCGTTGAGTTCCGCGGCAGCTCGGCGCACCTCGACCTCGGGCACACTCCACTGACCGTCGCTGGCCCTCTCCGTTGCCACCACATGGCTGCAGAGCAGGACGTACCCTGCCCGGGCGTGGGCAGGAGAGCGGGTGCATGTCCCAGACGCCGTCGGCACAGCGCTGTCGGCCGTCAAATCGGCCCACAGCGCGTCCGCGGCACCCAGGGTGATCAGGCCGTCCGTGCGACCGGGCATGACACGCTCTGACATACCGACAGGCTAACGGCCTGCAACACGGCAACGGGTCTCCAAGCGCCTCAGTCAGCCGCGCCGCCGCCCGCAACTCCCTATTCCTGAGTACCTGGTTCGTCAGCACCTCCTGTGCCCGCAGCCTCACCACCCGAATGTCAAGAGTTGTGAGCGGACAGCGGCCACGATCAAGGGCCGTTGACCGACCCCAGGGGCCCCAGTTCATGAGCGGGAAGGCTCTGCACCTCTCGGGCCTCTGGCACGGCGAAGAGCTGTGCCCGTCCGTGTTGTCGGCTCACGGGTGGGCGCAGTGGTCGAAGCGGAGGCCATCAAGGAGAACTGAGGTTCTTGATCACTTTGCTCGCCGTGGTGCGCGCGGGTCCGAGGCGTGGGTCCTGGGGGTGGGAGTGCGGCCCGAGCAGCTTGGCGCAGACGAAGAGGGTGAAGTTCCACCGCGATCTTGGACACTCGATCGTTACGCTGCGAGGGTGTGACCTTGTTCGTGGCGCTGACGCGTCTCGAGCGGGGTGAGATAGCCCCACTGCGGATGCTTGCGCAGGCGTCGGCGGTTGTAGAAGGTTTCGACGAAAGAGAAGATTTCCGCTCTCGCGGTGGCCCGGTCGGGCCAGAGGCGGGTGCCGATCTCCTCTTTCAGCACGGCGAAAAAGCTCTCGGCCGCAGCGTTATCGTAACAGGAGCCTGTTCTTCCCATACTCTGTCTCAGGTTCAACTTGCCTGTCTCGCGGCGCAGTTCACTGGAGGTGTATTCGCTGCCGCGGTCCGAATGTGCGATGCAGCCGGGCTTCAGACGGCCGCGGCCGGCAGCCATTCTCAGCGCGTCGACGACCAGGCCGGCGCGGTGGTGGTCGGCCATCGAGTAGCCGACTATCTCGCGGGTGGCCAGGTCCAGCCAGGTCGCGAGGTAGAGCCAGCCCTCGGCGGTGGGGATGTAGGTGACGTCGCCGACCAGCTTGGTGCCTGGCGTGTGCGCGGTGAAGTCGCGGCCGAGCAGGTCGCGTGCGGGAACGGCCTTCTTCGCCTGCCGGGTCAGGTTCCGGCGCCTGCGGCGGGGCACGCCGCAGGCGCCGCGCTCCCACATGATGCGCTCGATCCGCTTGCGGTTCACTCGCCTGCCGAGGCGTCGGAGTTCGGCGTGGATGCGTGGGGCACCGTAGGTGCCCCTGGAGGCGGTGTGCAGCACGGTGATCTCGTGCGCGAGGGCCTCGTCGGCCGCCTGCCGGGCGGCGCGGGCCTTCGCCGCGGCCTGCCAGGCGTAGAAGGAGGAGCGGGCCACGCTCAGCAGCCGGCACAGGAAAGCAATGCCATGGGTGGTCTTCTCCGCCTCGATGAACGCGAACACGTCGTCGTTCACCGGTCGCTCTCCTTCGCGAAGAAGACCGCGGCTTTTCGCAGTACCTCGATCGTCTTGGCCTGCTCGGCAGCGAGCTTGCGCAGCCGCTTGAGCTCCTCGCGCTCCGCCGTACTGAGCTCGCCGGGGCGGCCTTCGCCGCGG
This sequence comes from Streptomyces sp. NPDC059002, assembly GCF_042740435.1. Lineage (NCBI taxonomy): Bacteria > Bacillati > Actinomycetota > Actinomycetes > Kitasatosporales > Streptomycetaceae > Streptomyces > Streptomyces sp. NPDC059002. Next base: position 14,173 of record NZ_JBHYJI010000023.1, read on the forward strand.
TCGGTCTTGGCCTGCTTGTACCAGCCGCGCAGCGACTCCGGGCTGACCCCGAGCTCCCGGGCGATCTCGGTCACCGTGCGGCCCGTGGAGTCGACGAGCGCAATCGCATCCTGTTTGAACTCCGCGGTGTACCGCTTCGTGTACTTACTTCCCACCTGGCACTGCTTTCCCTGGGCTCACATGTCCCAGTGTCCAGGTGTCCAAGCAACAGGTGGAACTTCAGACTCCCTGGCGTGCGCGGCCTGGGCGGCGACCGTGCGCTGCTGGATGGCGGCGAGTACCTCGTGAGCTTCGGCCAGGTGCAGTCCGGCGGTGGCCGGGGTGAGGGCGGCGCGCTTGAGCGTGCCGACTTCGTGGGTCTCGAGGGCTGTGCCGTCCTGGTGGTCGATGACGAGCTGCACGGTGAGCTTCACGGGCGTATCCCTCGGGTGTCGAGGCCGAGCTGGTGCAGGGCTCGGTTGACGGGGCGGCGGTCGAAGTCGTCCAGGAGGGCGTAGCGGTGCAGGACGAGCATCCCCTCGCGGTGGTCGAGGACCAGTTCGCGGCAGGTTGCCTCGTCGGGGGCGGCGAGGATCTCGGAGAGTACCTCCGCCATGCGGCCCGCGATGGTCAGTGGAGACAGGTCCCGGCGCAGCCGCAGGCACTCCGTCACGCTGCAGCAAGCATCTTCCGGGGGCGCCTGGCGGGCCCCGCGGGTGCAGGCCGGGTGGGGGTGGCGCGGTGCCGGGGTGAGGATCTGCTTGACGAGGATGTCGTGGTGCCACTGGGCGATGAAGTCGTACTGGTAGCTGAACCGCTCGCGCACGCGCAGGGCGAAGCCGGCGAGGCGGACGTGGTGGGCGTTGTGGGAGAAGCCGGTCCCGCCGGGGCGCCACAGCCCGTAGTCCATGCCGTGGACGGTGAAGCGGTGCAGGTGGTCATCACTCCAGCTGAAGGCGGTCTGCAGGATCGCGTGCAGGCCGGCGATCGAGGTTTCGGCGTCTACGAGCAGGCGGCGCCAGATCGGCGGGCTGATCCCGCGCAGCACCACCCGCAGTTGATACACCGCGTCCCCGGGCACATCCGGGTTCCTGCCCGAAGTGCCTCATGGTCACAGGCGGTTCACCCCCCCGTGTGCCCGTTGTGCTAGCGCGTGGACCGCTCCACCCTCTACCGCCGGGTCGAAGACCTGCGTGAACCGGAGGAACTGCGCTGCCGCGCCTGCGAAGTCATCATCCTCGCCCCGGAAGTCGCCTGCCCCAGCTGCAGCGAGGACGACCCCGCACCCGTCGCGCGCACCGCGTACGACGAGGCCCACGCCGAAGACCCGCCGGAACCCGACGACCACGGCGGCCTCGCACGCATCGGCCACCCGACCGTCACCCCGGGCTCACTCGCCGATCAGCAGAGGTGATCAGCGACGCCTGCCCTTCCACGTCCGCGCTCACCTCACACGGGAACGTCAGCAGGTGTCCACAACTGTCCATTCAGCGCGGGGCCTTCGAGAACCTGCTGCTGTGACCATTATCGAGAGCATCATGTCTGGCCTGATCGTTGCGCTGATCGGATGGGGCACACGGTGGGCCTGGACCCGCTGCCGCCAGTGGTTCCGGGCCCGACGAGCGGACGCCAACGCCCCTTCCGACGGCTGAGCAGATCCGATCCATCGACCTGAGACAGGGGCACGACATGGGGCGAACAGGGAATTTGGAACAGCCGGACCTTGCCCCCGGACCGATGCGTGACTTCAGCACGGCCATGCACGCGTTGCACCAGCGGGCCGGAAGTCCCAGTGTCCGGGACATCGCAGGCGAGATAGGGCTCGCCCATGGCACCGTCCACAACGTATTCACCAAGCCCAGCCTCTCCCCCCGGGATACGGCCATGGCCGTCGCCGAAAGGCTCACACTCCGGGTGCGATGGGGTAGCGGGGTCGACCCTGAAAAGGCCATCGACGCGGAGCTGAACCGGCTGGAGCAGCTCTGGCACCGGGCCTGGGAGGCTGAGAACCCCTCTCGTCGGCCCGAGCTGCCTGATGCCACAGTCGAGCTGCTTCATGGCCTCAGCCCCAAGTGCACCCTGTGTCACCATTCCCGGCAGCCTCGTGACATCGCCCCCATTCAGAGTTGGCCCGCCGCACGTCGCCTGGCCTTAGGCCCCCCAGGCCAGGACGGCACGCCCAGCGTCCGCTATATATACGACCCGTGGCGGCTGCTGGTCCTCTGCCAGCACTGCCAGCAGAGGCAGCACGCCGGAGCTGCGGATGAGCAGGAGCTTCGTACGGCGCGAACCACGCTGGACTGCCAGTCCGGGGCGGCCCGGCACTACGCCCGCTTCATCGACCAGTATCTGACTGATAGCCAGTCTTTTGACTCGGTCATGCTCCCGGCGCTCGCTATCGTCAGCGCCGATCCTGCAACCCATATAGCCCCGTACGTCATACACGGAAAAATCAAGGTTGACCGCGCCCGGGGGATGGTGACCATAGGCAAGATCGAATGAGCTGACTGGTCCTTGGCAGAGCCCTACGGCCCCTGGTCACCGCTACCCCGCCCCCCACGGTTTTCCCGCCCTCGCACTCTTGGGCCACGCAACGCCCTCATAGCGACCTTTGGCGCTGTCACGTTCCGGGCCCGCACCGTGCCCCGTGGGCGGGCGTTGATGTCAGTGCCGGGTGCGACGATCGCACTCATGACTGAGATGGCTGGTGCGAGTTACGACTGGCAGGGCTTCCTCACGCGGTGGAGCGAAGAGTGGGCGGACGCATGCGATCCCGGTGAAGTGCGGGACGCCGGTGATGAAGAGGCCCGCCGCGCCCGCTGGCTGGGCTTCCAACCGGCGACACCTGCGCACATCGCGGCCCTCGAAGAGCGCCTTGGGCACCGACTGCCGCCGTCGTACCGGACGTTCCTGGAGGTCACCGACGGCTGGCGGCATGCAGGTGGATTCGTGTGGCTGCTCGCGGGCACGGAGGGAGCCCGCTGGCACGAAGACGGCGCGGAACTCGCCGAGATCTTCCAGGAGGACCTGGACGAGGAAGCAACGCGGGAGGAGATCCTGGAGGCCACCATCTGGACCCGGGGCCTTGAACTGGCGGTGGAATCCGATGCCGTGGACGTCATGCTGGACCCGGAAGACGTGGACGAACACGGCGAATGGGCGGTGTACACATGGGCGCCTTGGCGGGCCAGCCCTCCTGAACGGCACGCGTCCTTCTGGGAGTTCATGCAGGACGTATACCGGGAGTTCCACAGCCTGCGGGCGGGAGCCGTCAACGCGCCGGAGTTCGTGAACGCCACGACTGAGTCGCTGGACGCCAAGGTGGATCAGGCACGGCGTGCCGCGCTGCGCGGCGACCATGAGCGGGCTGAGGCGGTCTTCAAGGAGGCACAGTCGTTCGGCAGGCCCCGCGCCGGGGCGCTGCGGGACCAGATCAGGTGGCTGCTCGGTGACCGGTACTCCAGGTACTTCCACGGACTCGCTAGCGACTCTGTGTACGCGCCGGATCTGCTGCCCGCCCTGATCGCTGGCCGCGGGGGGCGGCGGTCCTGGAATGAGGAAGGAACGCATGAGTTCCAGATGCGCGGTGGATCCGATGAGGTGCGAGCGCTGGAGCGGCTGATACTGCGGCAACTGCGGGAGGGCGCCTACGCGTACACCGCGCCAGGGCCGTTCGGTGACGCTGTGGAGAGGGCCCGGGAGCAGGCGCGGTGGGGCGAGATGGACGTGGCCTGGCGGACACTGCTGACCGCGATGCCCCAGTGGCAGCCGCTGGGCGTTGACCACCTCGCGCCGGTGGGCCTCGCCGCTGACCCGCTCCTCGGGTCGCTGCTCACACCGGAACGGGGTCGGGCACTGCTGGCCACCCCCAGAGGCGAGGAGGCGACCGGCAGCTGCGGCGTGGCGGTCGACGAAGACCCCGAGGGCCTGGCATGGCTCGCGGAACGGCCTCCGAACGGCCAGCGTCAGAAATATCGATTTGTCCTCGTGGAGGGGGTGGAGCCCGATGTGCTGCCTGCCCTCATCGGCGATGAGGACGGCGCGGAACTGCACGAGCCGATGACGCTGTGGGATGCGCACGCGAAACTGCGGTCGAGCCGGACGTCTTCCTCGTACGAGGACAAGGCACTGGTCGCCGTCGGTCGGGCCGGGCACGGCTGGAGCTTCGCCTTCGACAATCGGCCACAGGGGTTCAACGAGGCCCGGTTCGTCTCCCCGGTCGTCGCCGCCGCACGGCACGGTCGTGCCGTAGTGGTCTGGGCCGCGCCCGACCAGTTCGGCAGAGGCGCCCTGTTCCACCTCTCCGTGGCCGAGCGCGGCACGGAACGCTACTCGTTCACGGTCCTCGGTGAACGGTGCGAACGCTCCGGAGCGATACCGCAGGACCTGGACCCGGACCGCCTCTTCCCCGAGGTTCGAAGCGGTGGCCCGAACCGGGAACTACCGGGTGAGGCCGCGGCCTTGGCGGCGATTACCGCGACGTTCGGTGTCATGCTGCCCCGTTTCGCCCTCGACCATGGCCGACTGCACACCTTTGCCACCCGCTCCTGGACACGCCCGCCTGGCCCAGGCGAGACGTACATGGTCATCACCTCCGGCCCGCTTCGACCAGGCACCTCAGACGCGTGAACTCCCGCCCGCCGGGGCCGCGCAGCAGCGCCACCGCGCGTGACGGTAGCGTCCTTGGGAATCGTGCGAGTTCGGCATCACGGCAAAACTCAGTCGTGGATTCCCTATTACTTCACGTCAGCACGAGACGGCCGCACCCGCGGCATCGGGCGCCACCCAGCCCATGTCCAAGACTCCATCCCCCGCCATCCACCCGCACACGTCCCGCTCCCTGCCGACGACGATCTGGTTCCCCGGACCGGACGAGCCCAACGCCGCGCCCATCCCCGGTGCGGTGCTGCCCGCCTGGGCGATCGACAAGGTCCGCACCGAGTACATCGGACGCCCCGGCCACCGGCCCGCCCCGCTGCTCAAGATCGCGATCCGGGACACGGACCCGGGCATGGACACCCGTATCCCCTGCACGTCCCTTCCTGCCGCGACCGACGCAGTAGACGCCACGGGCGGGCCGTCCATCCTGCTCGCCGAGCTCCACCCCGACACCCTCCCCGCCCCTGCCCACGGCCTGCCGACCGGCGGTATTGAGATGCCCGGTGCGCAGGAGGACGGCTGGGCCGGGTTCTTCCACCGCGCCCACCGGCTCCTGCCCGCCCACGGCTTCCTGCTGTTGGCCACCCGCCAACGCCGGGACTCCGGACGCCTCACCGACCCGCTCGGCGCGCTGATCGCGTCCGCCCGCACCGCCGGTTTCCGCTACCTCCAGCACATCGTCGTCGCCTACGCACACCCGGTCGGCGACCGTCTCGTTGGCGCCTTGCCTGTGGATGCCTCGCCGGGTGTCGCGCACTGCGACCTGATCGCCCTGTCCGCGATCACCCATGCGTAGGCCGAGGAAGCAGAGGAGCAGGAGAACCGCCGTGCCGTCCCCCCTCTCGGTCTGGAACACCGCCCCCACCTCCGGCCCCGCCCAGCGCGGCGACCGCTACGTGACCGGCTCCGCAGCCCACCCGGCCAAGATGCTCCCCGCCATCGCCGCCCACGCGATCACCACCTACACCAGGCCCGGCGACCTGGTCCTGGACCCGATGTGCGGCATCGGCACCACCCTCGTCGAGGCCCTCCGCCTGGGCCGCCACGCCCTCGGCGTCGAGTACGAACCGCGCTGGGCCGCCCTGGCCCGCGCCAACATCCGCCACACCCCCCAGACGACCGGACCCGGCAGCACAGACGTCGCCTGCGGTGACGCCCGCCAACTGACCGACCTCATCGACCAACGCCACCACGGTCACGTCGCGCTCGTCGTCACCTCACCTCCGTACGGGAGCTCGGTGCACGGACAGGTCCGCTCCACCCGCGAGACCGGGCACCGCGGCGTGACCAAGAAGGACTTCCGCTACAGCCACGACCCCTCCAACCTCGCCCACGTCTCCACCGACCGCCTCCTGCACGCCTTCACCGAGATCCTCACCCAGTGCCGCCACGTCCTGCGCCCCGGCGGCACCGTCGTCGTCACCACCCGCCCCTGGCGCGAACGCGGTGAACTCATCGACCTGCCCTCCGCCGTCCTCGCCGCCGGCCAGGCCGCGGGACTGACCCCCGCCGAACGCAACGTCGCCCTCCTCGCAGGCATCCGCGACAGCCGCCTGATCCCACGCCCCTCGTTCTTCCAGATGACCAACGTCCGCGACGCCCGCCAACGCGGCATCCCCCTCGCCGTCGTCCAGCACGAAGACGTACTCGTCTTCACCAAGCCCGGTCCGCACACCGGCAGCACCGGTGGAGCAACCACCCACACGCGACAGGGCACGACGAGAACCCGCTGGCCGCTCACCACATCAGCCGTCCGCTCCCGCACCTGTGCCCGAAGGAGCCGCTGTGGCGGGCGCTGACCTGACCATCGGCAGCCTGTTCTCCGGCGTCGGCGGCCTGGACCTGGGCGTCCAGGCCGCACTCGGCGGCCACATCGCCTGGCACGCCGAGACCGACCCCCACGCTGCCCAAGTCCTGACCCGCCACTGGCCCCACGTCCCCAACCTGGGCGACGTACGGGCCATCGACTGGCACCGGACCGCACCCGTGTGCGTCCTCACCGCCGGATTCCCCTGCCAGGACCTCTCCGTCGCCGGTCCTCGCGCCGGATTGGTCCCCGGCTCCCGCTCGGGGCTCTGGCGCCATGTCGTTGACGCCGTCGACGCCCTCAACCCCTGCCTGGTGGTGATCGAGAATGTCCGCGGCCTGCTCTCCACCCGCGCCGGAACCCACGCCCTTCGCCAGCTGGAACCCTGCCCGCGGTGCATGGGAGACTCACCCGCACCACCCCGCATGCGGGCACTGGGCGTGCTACTCGCAGACCTGGCCGACCTCGGGTACGACGCGAGATGGACATGCGTACGCGCCTCTGACGTCGGCGCACCCCACCGCCGCGAGCGGGTGTTCCTCACCGCCTGGCCCGCAGCACCCCACCGACGAAGTGCTGTTGAAGACCCCCACGGCGAATCTGGGAGTCAACGGCGGCACTCAGCACCCGGCCAAGCGGAAGGCCGGCGGCCACGGCCCCACCCTTGCCGACGAGATCGAGCACCTGCTGCCCACCCCGCGAGCGAGCGACGGCACCAAGGGCTCGCCGAACCAGCGGTACAGGAACGGCGGCCTCACCCTGGCGTCCACCGCGGCGGAGCTGTCTGTTGCGGGTGCGCAGGCAGACTGTGGCGACGTCACGCCGCTGCTGCCCACCCCGACGTCAGCGGATGCCAACGGCGGCGCGGGCACGACCCCGAAACGCAAGGGCGGCATGAACTTGAGAACGGCCGTCACTCACCTGCCCGCTGGTGGGGCGACTACCGGCCCGCCATCCGCCGATGGGAGCACGTGATCCACCGCCCCGCACCCCAGCCGACGCAGCCCGGTACACGCCGTCTCTCCGCCGAGTTCGTCGAGTGGATGATGGGCCTGCCAGAGGGGTGGGTGACCGCTGCCGACATGCCACGTGCTGCTCAGCTCCGGCTTCTCGGCAACAGCGTTGTCGTTCGGCAGGCCGAAGTGGCTGTGAGGTCCCTCCTTGGCGCTCACGCGGGGGCCATGCGATGAGTCATTCGGCGCATAAAAACGGGCCGAATGAGATTCGTGATCCGGGCGAAGACGAGGCTTCATTCGGGCGAAGTCGTGTAGATCGGCATACCGATCCCGAGAAGTTGTCAGAAGAGTCCGCCGATGTCATCTGGCTGGTGAACGACGAGCACGAACAAGCCTCATATCACCGTCTGTTGAAGCTGCTGTTCAGCTGCCGCTCTGACGGTCCCTCACCCTAAGCTGCCGCGACATGCATGGCCCCGGGGTGCTCCAACACCCCGGGGCCCGGGTGGCCTTGAGGGCTGCCCGGCCAGTCGTGGAGGGACTGACATGACTCACACTCTCACGCCTACCCTGCGGGCTGTCGACTATCTCCGGGTGTCGACCGAGGAGCAGGCCAAGGGCTACGGCATCGCGTATACGGGGAAACGAACGGCCAGATACATCGAACGTAAGGGCTGGGCTCATGTGGACACGTATGCCGATGAGGTCAGCGGCAGCTTGGAGGCCCATCAACGGCCCGATCTGAAGCGCCTTATGGAGGACGCCAGGCGCACGCCCAGGCCATTCGACATGGTGGTGGTCAATGAAGGGCGTGGCATCGGCCGTACAGGTCGGGCTTTCTGGAAGTGGGTCTGGGAGCTTGAAGATCTCGGTGTGTACGTAGCCGTCGTCAAGAAGGACTACGACAACACGACGCCCTCAGGTCGCTCCCAAATGCGCAAGGACGCGGACTACGCCGAGGAAGAGCGCGAACTGATCCGTGAGCGGACTCAAGGGGGTGTCCAGGAGAAGGCCGAAGAAGGGGGCCACCCTGGCGGCGTCGCGCCGTTCGGCTGGCTCATCGAGGACAAAGGGAAGAAGGGGAAGAGCCGGATCGTGCTCGACGAGGACTTTGCGGCTCCGCTCCTCCGAGCTGCGAGGAAGCGCATCGTTGAGGGCGGCCTGGCTCCTCACGCGGTGGAGGATGAGTTCAATCGTCAGGGCGTACGTGGTCCGACGCGGGATTACTGGCCCCGTGGTTCGCTCCGGCACATCCTGACCGGTCGTGCGGTGCAGGAAGCGGTGCGGGTCCACAGGGACCCCGGGAGCAACCGCGGATCGCGCGGGACGCGATTGGACTCCGCGGGTAAGCCGCTGTACGGCGAGACCGTCGTCATCGACTTGCCGCCGCTCTTCACCAAGGACGAACTGAGGACCCTCAACGCCGCGTTGGCCCGGACCGTGAGTGTGCCCTCCGCGGGCACGACGGTGCACTCCTTGAGTAGGCGCCTCATCGGAACCTGCGGCAAGCACTACACAGGCAACAGCCGCATTGGGCGGGAGGGAGCGCGGGTCTACCGGTGTACGGGGAAGGCCCAGCGCTACGTGGGAGCGCCACGATGTGACTGCCCGCAGATCGATGCCACAGAAGTGGAGCGGCGAGTCTGGGACGAAGTGTGCTCCCTGCTTTCGGATCGAGATCGTCTGGTGGCCATGGCTGAAGACTGGATCGACCTTGGACGGTCCGGCCGCGTCGACTTCGTCGCACGAATCGCCGAGCTGGAGAAACAGCTGGTCGGCCACGACACCGCGATCTCCGCGGCCGTTGTCGTGGCAGCGAAACAGCAGGACGCCAAGTCCGCCATCGAGCGAGCCGTTCTCACCCTGACGAAAGAGCGGGAGCAGACCGTTCAACTCCTTGAGGAGGTTCGGCGGTGGCAGCAGGAAGCCGAGCAAGCCGTTCAGCGAGGCCTTGATCTGCAGGAGCTGGTGGAGATGGCCCGCCACCGGCTTCCTGACATGGATGCCGATCAACAGGCCCTGGCTTTCAAGCTGTTGGACATCCGGGTCACCGTCCTGGGAGAGATCCGGCGGAAGACGCGACGCGACGACGGGATCAGCGAATGGTTCCGTTCGCGCGAGCGCCATGTGCCTTCGCTCACGGACGAGGCCTGGGCGTTGGCCGAGCCGATCTTCGCCATGCGCAGGGGCAGGCGCCTCAACGACCCGAGGGGCGTCCTCGCCGCCATGTTGCACAAGGCACGGACAGGGTGCGCTTGGGATGCGCTGCCTTTCTCGAAAGGCAGCCTCGCCAGTTCATGGCAGCGATGGAGTTCGACGGGACTTTGGGCGCAGCTGATGGACGCCCTGGCCGATGTGCCGGGCTCGGCTCTTCCCGAGAACGGCGTGACGCTCCCACCCCTGGAGATCCAAGGACGCGTCGACCCGCGGCTCTTCGTTCGCCTAGATAAGCCCCCTGAGAACACCGACGTGTTCAAGGCGTCCGACTACAAGATCTCCCCGTTCGAGCTGGAGAGCGCGCTGTTGGAGCACGAGGCGGTGGCCGAGGCGGCCGTCGTGCCCGCGCCGGACCCGGTGCGGCTCGCGGTCCCCAAGGCGTACGTCGTGCTGGCGAAGGGCTGGACGCCGGACGAGAAGACCGCGGAGGCGATCTTCGAGTACACCCGGTCGGTGCTGGCCCCCTACAAGCGCATCCGGCGCATCGAGTTCACGGAGGAACTGCCCAAGACCGTCTCGGGGAAGATCCGGCGGGTCGATCTGCGGGAGCGTACGGCGGAGGGGACGCCGGACGAGTGGCTGGAGCCGGGCAGGGGCTGAGAGGTCGTACGGCCGTCGCGGCCCGGGTGCGGGCTCAGGATGCGGAGGCGGATTCCAGCGAGAGCTGGGCGATGCTGTCCGGTACTTCGTCCCGAGCCCGGTCCGCGAGGTCGTCGCCGCCCGTCATGGGCGGCGCGTCGACCCGCGTCGCCGCGACGGCCAACTTCTCCGCGACCGCGTCGCAGTGGGCCTTCCTGGTCTGGAGTTCGTCGCAGAGCTCCATCAGTTGACCGAGCCGCTCGACGATCCGTCCCTGTTCGCCCAGCGGCGGCACGGGAACAGAAACCGCGGACAACTGCGCCTGGTTCACCTTCGGCATGGCCAGACGGTTGTCGCCCCGGGTCACCGCCTTGATGAAAGGGGGCGACAGGATGAACGCGTGCAGGTAGCGGGCGTCGATCCAGGAGTCGATCGGATACATGTCGGCACTGCAGAGGCCTTCGAAATCGACCAGGACGGATTTCGAGAGATTCGGGCGGATCTTCGAGTAGAGGATCTGGCCGGCGAAGAACCGGTGCTTGCTGCTCGTGACGCCGTCCTCCTGAATCGTCCGGTAGTTCAGCAGACGACCCGTGGCCTTCTCGATCGAGTCCGGCGCGACATGGGGCATACCGGGGGATTCGGTCGGGTCGACCAGGTGGGAGGCGATATGGGCGACCTTGGAGAACGGCGCCCATTCCCAGCCTCGCGGAAGGGGGAACGGGGGAACCGGGGCGATGGTGGTGGTGGATTCGGTGCTGCGCCTGCGCCCGCGCTTCGGCTTGGCGGCGGCTTCCGCCCGAGCGGCGAGGGAGCGGAGAAGCGCACCGGCCTCCTCTTCCTCGGGCTGCTGCGGGACGAGCTGACCCCGCACGGCCAAGTCGTAGATCATTTCCCGCAGACGCGAAACTCCGCCGGGGGCCTGGGCGATGACATCGAAGGACTCGATGAACTGCCGTGACGGCAGGGCCTGCGGTCCGAGCGCGCTCTTCAGCTCGCCCTTGAGGGAGTTCAGGGTGTTCGTCAGCTGCAGCGCGGCCCGGCGGTGTTCCCGCGTGAGGACGACGGGGTCGACATGGGCCAGGTCTTGGGCGTTGGGGTTCTTGACGTCGAGGCTGTAGCCGGAGCCCACGATGTCACTGACGTGGACCTTCCAGGCGTGGTCGTTCTCTTCCCTGGCGTGCCACCATGCCTGCTCGGGGCCGAACTCCTTGAGCTGCATGGGCTTCGTCTTGCTGTAGCTGGAGACGCCGGAGGGGAAGGGGTGCTCGTAGTACCAGATCTCCTGTGTCGGTTCCCCCTTGGTCAGGAACAAGATGTTGGTCTTGATGTCCGTGTACGGCGCAAAGACGCCCTTGGGGAGTCGCACGATGGTGTGCAGATTGCACTCCTCAAGGAGCCGCTTCTTGAGACGTGCCTTGATCCCGTCCCCGAAAAGGGTGCTGTCGGGGAGGATGACCGCGGCCCGCCCGCCCTCTTTGAGCAGCTCCATGACGAGCACGAGGAACAGGTCCGCTGTTTCGCGCGTGCGGAATTCGGACGGGAAGTTCAGCTCGATGCCGTCTTCCTCCATCCCGCCGAACGGAGGGTTGGTCACGATGATGTCGACTTGATCGTCGGAGCCGTAGTCGCGCAGCGGACGGGCGAGCGTGTTCCCGTGCCGGATCCTGTCCGGTACTTCGACACCGTGGATCATCATGTTCGTGACGCAGAGCAGATGCGGCAGGGCCTTCTTCTCGACACCCGCGACATTCCGCTTGAGCTGTGCAAGCTCCTCCGTCGTGGAAACCGTCTGCCGCGCGTGTTCGTACGCGGCGGTGAGAAAACCGCCCGTGCCGCACGCGGGGTCAAGAATGGTCTCCCCGGGTTCGGGGGCGATCATCTTGACCGCGAATTGGGTCGCCGCGCGTGGTGTGTAGAACTCCCCGGAATTTCCGGCGCCTTGCAGGTCGCGCAGGATCTTCTCGTAGATCTCACCGAAGAGATGACGCGTGGTGGACTCGTTGAAGTCGATGTCGTCGTTGATCTTGTTGATCACCTGACGGAGCAGGGTGCCCGACTTCATGTAGTTGTACGCGTCTTCGAAGACGCTCCGCAGCAATGCGCCACGCTGTCGCGTGCGGTCGTCCATGGCATCGAGGTCGAGCTCCTTCATGGTGGGAAAGAGCTGACCGTCCACCAGCGCCAACAGGCGCTCGCCCGTGGGGGCGTCCTTGCCGAGGGACTCCTCGTCCGCCCATGCCTCCCAGCGGAGATGCGCGGGCACGGGGGAGACGAAGTCGTCGTCGTCGAGCTCGGCCTGCGCCTCCAGGTCGCTGTAGATCTTGAAGAAGAGCATCCAGCCGAGCTGGCCGATCCGCTGGGCGTCCCCGTCCACACCGGCGTCCTTGCGCATGATGTCCTGGAGGGACTTCACGGTATGGGTGAGGGACATCAGGAACTCCCAGGACCTAGCCAACGATGTTGTACAAGCGGGATTTCAGCTCCCGGATGGCATTTCGGTACCGAACTTTACCGCCGAAGCAGCGTACCAGCTCCACCGGCGTGCCAAGACGGTCAAAGGGGGAAAGCTTCAGGACCTCGATATTGTCGAGAGGCCCGATCCCCTGATCCACATACTTGTCGAGCAGGGCGGCCATGACACGTTGGGACAGTGGGGTACTTCCGAGAGGCCCTTGAATCGTCAGCTCGACCCGCTCGCGGCGCGTGTGAAGAGGCATGTCGAAACCGGCGTGCAGAATGACATCAAAAGGATCGAACTGGGGCCCGTACTGGGTGACGAGGGACTCGACGAGAGAGTCGTCGGGGAACGTTTCGGCGAGAAATTCTCCCGGCTTGTCGGCGGCAGCCCATCGCGCCTTGAATTGTTCGGCGGACGTGAACTCCTCGCGTATCTTCCGCCGCGTGTAGTCGGTGCGGAGTTCCTTGACAATTTTTCCCGTGTGGTCCCGGTATTGAATGCTTTCGTCGACCACGGTGAAGGTGACGCCGCTGACGACATGAGTCGCGGAGGGAGCGGAAGGCGCGGAAGGCGCGGAAGACGTGAAAGGAGCGGAAGGCGCGTCCCCCGGGTCCAGGATCTCGCTGATCTCGCTCTCTTCGAGCGGCGGGGCGTCCTCGTCGTCGGGAACGTCGATCTCGACTTCCTCCGGCGAGACGTCGAGAATCTGGATCGGCGGCCCGTCCCAGTCGTCATCGGCGAAGAGTTCGGTTGCCCCGCGGAAATCCAGGATGGTGAAGAAGTACTTCTGGTGATCGGCGCGGATTCTGGTGCCGCGCCCGATGATCTGCTTGAACTCGGTGAGGGAGCGGATCCTGCGATCGAGCGCGATGACGTGGCACGTCTGCGCGTCCACGCCGGTGGACATCATCTTGGAGGTCGTCGCGATGACGGGGAGCGGGCGCTTGGGGTCGATGAAGTTGTCGAGCTGCTCCCTGCCCTGAGGGTTGTCGCCGGTGATGCGCATGACGTAGCGGTGGCTGCGCTGCACCTGTTCCGCGTTGAGCGGGTCGTTCGCCAGCGCTTGGCGCATCTCTTCCGCGTGGTCGATGTTCTCGCAGAAGACGATGGTCTTGTCCATCGGGTTGGTGCCGGCGAGGAAGGAACTGACCTTGTGCGCGACCGCCTTCACCCGTTCCGGGAATCTGATGGACCGGTCGAACTCTTCGGCCCGGAACGTGCGCTGCTCGATGCGGTTCCCGGAGTCGTCCGTCTGGTCGACGGCCGGCTGCCAGCCGGTCACGTCGTGGTCGAAGCGGACACGGATCACCTTGTACGGGGCCAGGAATCCGTCCTCGATGCCCTGCCGCAGCGAGTAGCTGTAGATCGGTTCGCCGAAGTACTCGATGTTCGATACGTACTTCGTCTCCTTGGGGGTGGCGGTCATGCCGATCTGGACCGCGGAGTCGAAGTGGTCGAGGACTTCCCGCCAGGCGGAGTCCTCCCGGGCGCTTCCGCGGTGGCATTCGTCGACGACGATGAGGTCGAAGAAATCCCGGGGGAGCTTGTCGAAGACCGGCTCGACTTCCTCGGACCCCATGATCGCCTGGTACAGGGCGAGATAGATCTCGTAGGACGTGTCGACCTTCCCCGTCTCGCTGTCGACGAGGCCCCTGTCCAGCTTTGTCATCACGGCGCCGAAGGGGCCGAAGTCATTGACCATTGTCTGGTCGACGAGGATGTTCCGGTCGGCGAGGAACAGGACTCTCTTGGCCTTCTGTGTCTTCCAGAGGCGCCAGATGATGTTGAACGCGGTGAACGTCTTGCCGGTTCCCGTCGCCATCGCGAGAAGGATTCTGTTCTCGCCCCTGGCGATCGCTTCGATGGTGGAGTTGATGGCGAGCTGCTGATAGTAGCGAGGCGTCTTCCCCGTCGCGGACGGATAGTTCTGGCTGAGCAGCAGGCTCTCGTCGGCGCCCTCGATCCGCTTCCATTCCTTGTAGCGGCGCCAGAGCTCTTCGGGGGAGGGGAACTCGTCGAGCGTGAGCGGAGTCTCCCGCCGGGGGGCGAGTCCTGTCCGGTCGTGGAACAGGAATCCGTCGCCGTTGGAAGAGAAGACGAACGGGATCTGCAGGGCCTCGGCGTAGCCCAGACCTTGCTGCATTCCGCTGCCGACGGAATGGTTGTTGTTCTTCGCCTCGATGACCGCGATGGGGATGTTCGGCTTGTGGAACAGGAGATAGTCGACGCGCTTCGGCTTTCCGCGTGCGACGACCTTCCCGCGGACGATGATCTTCCCGTCGGTGAAGGGGTATTCGCGGCGCCATTGCCGGTGCGTCCATCCCGACCGCTCTAGGGAGGGCGTGATGTACCGATCGCAGATGTCCGCTTCGCTGAGCGCGCGCTTGTTCACTTGTCTCCTGCCCCGTAGCCGCTTGTGGCTCAGCGTACTTGCCGGGTCTCATCCGGTCCGGGGCCGGGCAGTTCCGCGAAGACGCGGGCCCCGCGGTCCTCGGCGACGTCCAGCGAGGCGAGCACCGAGGGGGTCACGATGCTCGGCAGCAGATGCCGCATGAGGGCGGCCGCGCGCCGGTCGAGGTCCCGGTATCTGCTGGCCCACTCGGACATGGACTGCACACCGGTGAAGCCGCCCACGACGACCTCGGCGCTGGCGGCGGTGTCGACGTGCGCCAGGAGTTCGCCCTGGGTCTTGGCGGCGTCGAGGAGGTCCTTGACGATCTCCACCCACGGGTCGAACGGGCCGCGGTCCTCCGGGCGTTGCGCGGGCTGGTTCATGGAGAGACGTACGCCCGCGCGGACCATCGGGTCGTGCTGCAGCTGGTAGCCGTGCAGCAGGACGACGTCGACGAGTTCCTGGACGCGGCAGGCGCGCGGCGGCACCGCGGGCCGCTCGGCCTGCTCGGCGAGCACGCCGTGGGCGAGGTCTTCCTTGGACTGGAAGTGGAAGTACAGCGCCCCCTTGGTGACTCCGGCCGTCCTGAGGATCTCGGTGATGGTGGCCGCCTGATAGTCGTGCTCGTCGAAGACCCTCGCGGCGGCCTCGAGGATCGCTCGACGCGTCCTGATCGCCCGGGCTTGCTTGGCCACACGACCCTCCTCCTGGCCCGTCCCTGAATCAAGTATCAAACCAGAACGCCGGTTTGTGATCCAGGGGTGATCGGGGCGTCTCGGGAGGGCGACCGGATTCCATCAGTCGGGCCGGACTGTGTTTCACTGGGGGTGTGCCGGGAACGCCCTGGCCGTACGGGAGTTGGGCTTGAGGGGTGCGGGGCGCGGTGAAAGTGGCCGCCTCGGTCGAATCTGGCGCGGTCTTTACGGCGACTGAGGGCGTTGAGTTTACAGACCGTACGGTCTGTTTATAGACTCCCGCACGGATGCGAAAGCAGTCGGCACTTCATCCCCCGGTGTGCCGACGGGCCGGTCGCGGTCTCCACCGCGACCGGCCGTTCCTGACTTCAGAGTTGACGGCGTGCCTCGATGGCCTTGTGCAGGGTGGTGGCCACGGTGTGTACGTCCTCGTCGTCGAGGCCGGGGTGCAGGGGCAGGCACAGGGTGCGGTCGGCGGCGTGGTCGGAGCCGGGCAGGGTGAGGTCGTCGGGTGCTCCGTAGGTGGGGACCTTGTGGAGGGGTGCGTAGCGGAAGGTGGTGTAGATCCCGGCCGCCCGCAGGTCGTTGGCTGCGTCGTCGCGGACGCCGGGGGGCATCTGCACCCAGTAGAAGTAGTAGGTGGAGGTGTGCCCGTCGGGCAGGGGTGGGGGTGTGAGCAGGTCGGGGATGCCGGCGAGTTCGCGGTCGTAGAGCTGGGTGATCTCGCGGCGCCTGGCGACGAGTTCGGGCAGGCGGCGGAGCTGGACGGTGGCGATGGCGGCGGTGAGGTCGTTGCCGATGACGCGGCGGCCGACCTCGGGGATGTCCAGTTCCCACCAGCGTGAGGAGACTTGGGCGTGGCCGAAGCCGGTGGGCTGGGTCAGGCCGTGGTAGGCCAGGCGGCGGGCGCGGGCGGCCGCGTCGGCGTCGCGGGCGTAGAGCATGCCGCCGTCGCCGCAGACCATGACTTTCATGGCGTCGAAGCTCCACAGGGCGAAGTCGCCGTAGGTGCCCACGGCCTTGCCCTCGACGGTGGAGGCGACCGAGCAGGCGGCGTCCTCGATGAGGGTGAGGCCGCGGCGTTGGCAGAGTTCGGCGATGCGGACGATGTCACCGGGGTGGCCGCCGTAGTGCAGGATCAGGACGGCCTTCGTGCGCTCGGTGATGGCCTGTTCGATGTGTTCGGCGGTGGGGTTGAGGGTGCGGGGGTCGACGTCGCAGAAGACGGGGCGGCCGCCGCAGGCGGTGATGGCGTTGGCGGCGGCGACGAAGCTGAGGGAGGGCAGGACGACCTCGTCGCCCTCCTCCAGGTCCAGTGACTCGACGGCCAGGAAGAGTCCTGCGGTGCCGGAGTTGAGGAAGATGACGTGTGCGGGGTCGACGTCGAGGTGTGCGGCGAAGGCCGCTTCGAACGCCTGGGTGCGGGGGCCGTGCCCCAGCCATTTGCTGTCGAACACCTCGGCGACGGCGCCGAGTTCCTCCTGGCCCACCTGAGGCTGATGGAGATGAATCATGATCGTGACCCCCCATGTGTCGATACTTCCTTGATCGTAAACAGGGTGATCTTCACGTCGATCTTCACGTCGATCTTCGGACAGGCCCTAGGCGGCCCGCGGGCGCCGGGGGCATTCTGGGCGCCGAGACGCACCAAAGTTGCAGGCAGCGGGCGCCCGGGAGCGCGGCGCGAGGAGGATTCCGGTGACTGAGAGCTCGTACGCGCACGGGACCAGCGGGACACCCCTGCTGGGGGACACCATCGGGCGCAACCTCGACCGGGCCGTCGCGGCCTGGCCCGACCGGGACGCGCTCGTGGACATGCCGAGCGGCAGGCGGTGGACGTACGCCGAGTTCGGGGACGCCGTCGCGCGGCTGGCGCGGGGTTTCCTCGGCTCGGGCGTCGGCAAGGGCGACCGTGTCGGGATCTGGGCGGTGAACTGTGCCGAGTGGGTGCTCGTGCAGTACGCCACCGCGCGGATCGGCGCGATCATGGTGAACATCAACCCGGCGTACCGCGCCCATGAGCTGGAGTTCGTCCTCAAGCAGGCCGGGATCTCCGTCCTGGTCGCCTCGCGGTCCCACAAGAGCAGCGACTATCGCGCGCTCGTGGAGCAGGTGCGGCCGGGATGCCCCGAGCTGCGCGCCGTCCACTACATCGGGGACGCGTCGTGGGACCTGCTCGTCGACGCCGCGCGGACGGTCACCGGCGCGGAGCTCGCCGCCCGCGAGGCCTCGTTGAGCTGCGACGACCCGGTCAACATCCAGTACACGTCGGGCACCACGGGATTCCCCAAGGGCGCCACGCTCTCCCACCACAACATCCTCAACAACGGCTACTGGGTGGGCCGCACGGTCGGCTACACGGAACAGGACCGGATCTGCCTGCCCGTGCCCTTCTACCACTGCTTCGGCATGGTGATGGGAAACCTGGGCGCCACCTCGCACGGCGCGTGCGTCGTGATCCCCGCGCCGTCCTTCGACGCCGTCGCCACGCTGCGGGCCGTCGAACAGGAACGCTGCACTTCGCTGTACGGCGTCCCGACCATGTTCATCGCCGAGCTGAACCTGCCCGACTTCGCCTCGTACGACCTGAGTTCGCTGCGCACCGGCATCATGGCGGGCTCGCCGTGCCCGGTCGAGGTGATGAAGCGGGTGGTCGCCGAGATGAACATGGCGGAGGTCTCCATCTGCTACGGCATGACCGAGACCTCGCCCGTGTCCACGCAGACCCGCCGCGACGACGACCTGGAGCGCCGCACCGGCACGGTCGGCCGGGTCCTGCCGCACATCGAGGTGAAGGTCGTCGACCCGGCGACCGGCGTGACGCTGCCGCGCGGTGCCTCCGGCGAGCTGTGCACGCGCGGGTACAGCGTGATGCTCGGGTACTGGGACGAGCCCGAGCGGACCTCCGAAGTCATCGACGCCGGACGCTGGATGCACACCGGTGACCTCGCGGTCATGCGGGAGGACGGCTACGTCCAGATCGTCGGCCGCATCAAGGACATGATCATCAGGGGCGGTGAGAACGTCTACCCCAGGGAGATCGAGGAGTTCCTGTACGGCCACCCGAGGATCGCCGACGTCCAGGTCGTCGGCGTCCCCGACGAGCGGTACGGCGAGGTGCCGCTGGCCTGCGTCATCCTGCGCGAACCCGATGACGTACTCACGCTCGACGATCTCCAGGCGTACTGCAAGGGGCAGTTGGCCCACTACAAGATCCCCGCGCGGCTGCGGATCCTGGAGTCCTTCCCGATGACCGTCTCGGGCAAGGTGCGCAAGATCGAGCTCAGGGAGCGGTATCGCTGAGCTCACGGCGCATGCACAGGCGGGGCCACCGGTCGAGGCCGAGCTCCGCCTCGTGCGCGCGGATCGCCGCGAGTTCCGGGGTGAGTTCGTCGGCGGTGAGCGGGCGGAAGCCGATGCGGGCGTAGTACGGGGCGTTCCAGGGCACGTCGGCGAACGTCGTCAGGGTGAGCGCGGTGCGCCCTGCCGTACGGGCGCGGTCCGCGGCGTGCTCGATCAGGGCCCGGCCCACCCCGCGGCGGGCGGCCCGCGGGTGCACGGAGACCTGCTCGATGTGCTCCGCGTCCGCGTCCGCGACCGGCTCGGTGATCAGATACGCGACCGGGGAGCCGTCGGGCCCCGCGGCGACCCAGGCCCGTCCTGCCCGGCGGAACCGGTCGAGCTCCTCGACGGCGGGCGGCTCGTCGTCCGCGATCGCGGCCATGCCGATGCCGCGGAAGGGTTCTCCGGCGGCTCGCTCGATGTCCTGGAGGGCAGGAAGTTCGGCGGCGGTGACGGGGCGTATGAGCATGGGGCGAGTATGCCTGGGTACGCCGCTTACGCGCCTGTCGCGATGAGTTCGTCCGCCGCGCTGTTGACCGGCCGGGGCGTGCCCGTGAGGTCCATCGTGAACAGCGGTACGCCCAGGGAGTCCGCGCGGCTGCGGGCCTCGTCGGTGTACCCGGCGAGCGAGAAGAACGCGCAGGTGACCGGCGTGCCGACGGGCTCGGTCAGCGCGCTCAGCCACAGGCACTCGATGTCCCGCGGCGGGGTGCGCCGCAGCGAGGGCTCGACCTGGGCCAGCATGCCGCGCGCGGTGATCCGGACGCCCGAGGGCGGGCGACGGGCGGCGCTGCGGGTGTTGAGGTAGCCGAGCCACCGCAAGTACAAGGCGACCACGGTCACGGCGTCGCGCGCGTCGCGGATCGTCACCGGGTGGAAGGCGGGGCGGGGCCGCGGGGCCGTGCGGGGGAGGGGGATGTGGGCGGGTGGGGATGCGGGGGCGGCGGGGCCGGTGGGTTCGTCCCCGGTGGCCTTCGGGCCGACCGGTATGCGGAGCACCGCCCCGCAGGTACAGCCGAGTTCCGGCTGGGGCCACTCGCCCTGGCGTCCGCAGGAGGGGCAGCACACGGTCACCCAGGAGTCCGCCCACGTCTGGTCGGTGAGGGCGGAGACCGCGGCGCCGCGGGCCACCGGTGGGACCACGGGGGCGCCGCACGCGCAGGGGAACGCCGGGGGAGCGTACAGCTGCTCGTGGTGGCAGAGCGGGCATCGCACCGGCACGCCACGGTCCGTCATTCCCATCACCGCCTGCCTGTTGTGAGCCGTCAGTCGTCAGCCGTCTCCCATCGTCCACCAAAGTCCCTTGGGCAGAGGGCGAGTTGACACAACGGGCGGGTGGGTCCGGCGGCGAGGCTCGCGAGGGCGAGCAGGGCCGCCGCCACGGTGAGGGCCTTGCGGCGGCTGCCGGGGAGCGGGTGGCCCGCCATGCGGGCGACCGTGCGGGGGGTGGGCCGGGCGGCGGGGTCCTTGGCCAGGCAGGCGGTGAGGAGGGGGAGGAGCGGCTCGGGGGTGCCCGCGAGGTCGGGCGCGGCGTGGACGGTGCGCAGGTCGACGGCGTCCTGCGGGCCGCCCGCGAAGGGGCCGTGTCCCGTGGCGGCGAAGGCGAGGACCGCGCCGAGGGAGAAGACGTCGGCGGCGGGGGTCGACAGGCCCTGGGTCAGTTGCTCGGGGGCGGCGTACCCGGCGGCGGTGGGGGCAGGGCCGCCCGCCGCGTGACGCGTGCGGGCGATGCCGAAATCGACGACGCGGGGTCCGGCCTCGGCGAGCAGGACGTTCGACGGGGTGAGGCCGCGGTGCACGAGGCCCGCGCCGTGGATGGTGTCCAGGGCCCAGGCGAGGGCGCGCGCGAGGGAACGCAGCTCGGCGAGGGGGAGCGGCCCGCCCGCGCGGGTGCCGCCGGTGCCGCCCGCGCCGGTGCCATCCGTGCCGCCCGCGCGGGCACCTCCCGTACCGCCCGCGCAGCCCGCGCCCTCCGTACCTACGGACCCCTCCCGCACCCGCGCCTGCAGCGTGGGCCCCGGCACGTACTCCATGGCGAGCCAGGGCACCGCAGCGGCCGCGTCCGCGTCGACGAGTGCGGCGGTGTGCCGGCCGTGCACCGCGCCGAGCGTGCCGACCTCGCGGGCGAAGCGGGTCCGGAACTCCTCGTCCCTGGCGAGAAAGGCGTGCACCACCTTGAGGGCGACGGCGCGGCCCTGCGGGTCGTGCGCGAGGTGGACCGTCCCGGTCGTGCCCTGTCCGAGCAGTGGTCCGGTCGTCCAGCGGCCGTACGTCTCCGGTGCTGTGGCCACGATCGACCCCCCGGTGGTGTGGCGACGGTGTGGCCCGAATCCACCGTCTGGGACGCCGGGGGCGGCGGGCGTGGTTCCCGGTCGGCGGGGTGCCCGGATCGGCGCCCGGATCCCGGATGTCTCTTGACGGTCTCCGCGGGGCGCCTCTACATTGCTTCCATATAGCAGAACATAATTTCCACAATGCGGAAACTGAAGCTCACCGCGGGGCGCGACGGGAGCCGAAACCGCCAGCCGTACTCGTCGGCCGCGAGGCCGCCGAAGCTGTCGAAGCTGTTGTCGAAGCAGGAGAACTCCCATGGCTCGTATGACCGCTGCCCGCGCGGCAGTTGAGATCCTCAAGCGCGAAGGCGTCGTCAACGCGTTCGGTGTTCCGGGCGCCGCGATCAACCCCTTCTACAAGGCGCTCAAGGAGGGCGGTGGCATCGACCACACCCTCGCCCGCCACGTCGAGGGCGCCTCGCACATGGCCGAGGGCTACACCCGGGCCAACCCGGGCAACATCGGTGTCTGCATCGGTACGTCGGGTCCCGCGGGCACCGACATGATCACCGGCCTGTACTCCGCGACCGGCGACTCCATTCCGATCCTGTGCATCACGGGCCAGGCGCCGACGCACCTGCTCCACAAGGAGGACTTCCAGGCCGTCGACATCGCGACGATCGCGAAGCCGGTCTCGAAGATGGCGGTCACCGTCCTGGAGGCCGCGCAGGTCCCCGGCATCTTCCAGCAGGCGTTCCACCTGATGCGCTCGGGCCGCCCCGGCCCCGTCCTCATCGACCTGCCGATCGACGTCCAGCAGACCGAGATCGAGTTCGACCCGGAGACGTACGAGCCGCTGCCGGTCTACAAGCCGTCGGCGACCCGCGCCCAGATCGAGAAGGCGATCGGCTTCCTCCTGGAGTCCGAGCGCCCGCTGATCGTCGCGGGCGGCGGCATCATCAACGCGGACGCGTCCGACCTCCTGGTCGAGTTCGCCGAGATCACCAACACCCCTGTCGTGCCGACCCTGATGGGCTGGGGCACCATCCCCGACGACCACGACCTGAACGCGGGCATGGTCGGCCAGCAGACCGGCCACCGCTACGGCAACGCGACGTTCCTGGAGTCGGACTTCGTCCTCGGCATCGGCAACCGCTGGGCCAACCGGCACACCGGCTACAAGCTGGACGTGTACACCGAGGGCCGCACGTTCGTGCACGTCGACATCGAGCCGACGCAGATCGGCAAGATCTTCGCGCCGGACTACGGGATCGCGTCGGACGCGAAGGCCGCGCTCGAACTCTTCGTCGAGGTGGCGAAGGAGCTGAAGGCCGCGGGCAGGCTCCCCGACCGTTCGGCGTGGGTCGCGTCCCACCTCGAGCGCAAGGAGACCCTGCAGCGCCGCACGCACTTCGACAACGTGCCGATGAAGCCGCAGCGCGTGTACGAGGAGATGAACAGGGCCTTCGGTCCGGAGACGCGCTACGTCACCACGATCGGCCTCTCCCAGATCGCCGGCGCGCAGATGCTGCACGTCTACAAGCCGCGCCACTGGATCAACTGCGGCCAGGCGGGCCCGCTGGGCTGGACCATCCCGGCCGCGCTCGGCACCGCGAAGGCCGACCCGGAGACCCCGGTCGTCGCGCTCTCCGGCGACTACGACTTCCAGTTCATGATCGAGGAACTGGCGGTCGGCGCGCAGCACCGCATCCCGTACGTCCACGTCCTGGTCAACAACGCCTACCTGGGCCTGATCCGGCAGGCCCAGATCGGCCTCGACATCAACTTCCAGGTCAACCTGGAGTTCGAGAACCAGAACTCCCCGGAGCTCGGCGTCTACGGCGTCGACCACGTCAAGGTCGCCGAGGGCCTCGGCTGCAAGGCGATCCGCGTCACCGAGCCCGACGACCTCCTGCCCGCCTTCGAACAGGCCAAGAAGCTCGCCGCCGAACACCGCGTCCCGGTCGTCGTCGAGGCGATCCTGGAGCGCATCACCAACATCTCCATGAGCCCGACCGCGGACATCAGCGCCGTCAAGGAGTTCGAGGAGATCGCGACCGAGCCCGGCCACGCGCCGACGGCGATCCGCCCGCTCAAGGTCTGACGCGATACCGAAAGCCCACAGGGGCGGTCCACCAGAGGGGGGTGGACCGCCCCTTCGGCGTGCGCGGAAAGCCCGATTGTCAGACCCGCGCGACAGACTGGCGGCCATGGACATCAGATCCGACTTCGCGCTCGAGCTGCAGCTGGAGAGCGCGTGTGACGTGGCCAGCACAGAGGAAGTGAAGGCTGCGGTCAGCGCTGTGGTGCAGCACATGGTGAGCGGCCGCAGTAAGCGGCGCGGTGGCAAGAAGCTGCTGGACCTGCTGGCTGAGGCGCGTTCGAAGGCTGCTGCTTCGGGCGAGTGGCACGTCGTGCGCCTGCTTCAGGACTCCGTCGACTATGCGGAAGGCCGCATCCTGAAACTGGAGTTCGAGGAGCGGTATCGGCTGTTCCAGGACGGCATCCGTAACGATCACCGCCGAGAGTTCCTGGCCCGAACGCTGTGGAACAGCCATAGCTTTGTGGTCGAGGCAGGAAGAAAGTTCCTGGAGCAACATCCGGCCGTCACCGCGCTGGGCCTGCTGGAGCACGTACACCAGCAGGGCAGGGACGCGTGGTTCCTGGAGGCCCCGGACGACCGCCCCGGTCGGTACGTCATCCCGCGCGGCCGCGCCGAGATCGCGATCTGGCTGGAGCGCACCCTGCGCGACGGCCGCATCGACGTCGAAGACCCCGTCGGGGCCGCCCGGAAGATCGCCACGTCACCGGAGGCGCTCGCGCTGCTCGCGGCCGACGAGGAGGGGCAACTGCTGCTCCAAGCGGCCGAGTTGCGCCGCCGGGCCGCAGGTCTTGAGGAGTTGCGCACGGTCGTCGAGAACCCCGAGGCGTCCGAGGCCGACCTCCAGAAAGTCCTGGAGGGGCAGTACTGGATATTCGGCGGCGACTTCGTCGGCGAGGCGGCACACCGCAGGCTCGTGCCCGGCGACGAGCTGGACATTCCCCTGATCCGCGGTGACGGAGCCCTGCACGTGGTGGAGCTCAAGCGGGCGATGAGCCTCAAGGGCGCGCTGGTGAAGAGACATCGCAATGCCTGGGTCCCGACCGCCCAGGTGCACGACGCCGTGGGTCAGGCCGTCAACTACCTCGTGGGGCTTGACGAGAACCGTGAGCGCATCCACGAGGAGTTCGGCATCGAGACGCGCCGCGCCAGTGCCATCGTCCTGATCGGGCACCCCGGCCTTCAGGCGGAGGTGCCGGAGGCCGAGATCAGCGAGGCCCTGCGCACATTCAACACGCACGTGAACCGCGTCGAAGTCCTCACCTACAAGGAACTCCTGGATAACGCGCACCGTGCGCTCGGCACGCAGAAGAGTGCCGGTACGGGACCGTCCGTACCGGCACTCTGGTCTGACGTCGGCTGAGCGTCGACATTGTTGCCGCCCGACGGCGCGCGACTGGCGGAACATGCATACGCGCTGCCGGACGGAGTTCGTGGGCCCCTGGGCGAGGGGGGACGGAACCGCGGCGGTTGCGACGGGCCGAGGGGGCTTCCCTCCCTCAGGTCGAGAAGGAGTCCGTCGGACCATGACCACCGCACTGGCTCGCAGAGCCGCCGCGGACCGTGTCTGCCCGCGTGCGTCACGTACCACCCCTCATCCGGGTCCGTGACGACGGTGCGGGCTCATCGCCGGTGAGCTGACCTCCCGTCAATTCACCGGCGAAGCCTGGGAGTCAGTCCTCGCGCAGGGCGCGGACGGCCTCCTCGACGCGCTTGCCGTAGTCGGCGTCGGCGGCGTGGAAGTGGGCGAGGTTCTTCTCGATGACGTCGTCGCGGGAGACCTGGGAGAGGCCGCCGGCGATGTTCGCCACGAGGCGGGACTTCTCGTCCTCCGACATCAGGCGGTACAGCTCGCCCGCCTGGAAGAAGTCGTCGTCCTTGGTGTGGGCGGGGGCCTCGTGCGTGCCCGTGTGGCCGTTGACGGCGAGCGGGGCGGAGAGGGCCTTGCCGGTCTCGGCGGGACCGTCGTACGAGTTGGGCTCGTAGTTCTTGCGGTCGCGGCCGTACGCGTTGGATGCCATCAGGCCGTCGCGGCCGTAGTTGTCGGCCTTCGTCGCCTTGGGGGCGTTCACCGCGAGCTGGGTGTGGTTGACGCCGAGGCGGTAGCGGTGCGCGTCCGCGTAGGCGAACAGGCGGCCCTGGAGCATCTTGTCGGGGGAAGGACCGATGCCGGGGACGAAGTTGTTCGGGGAGAAGGCTGCCTGTTCCACCTCCGCGAACACGTTGTCGGGGTTGCGGTCCAGGACCAGACGGCCCACGCGCTGCAGCGGGTAGTCCTTGTGCGGCCACACCTTGGTGAGGTCGAACGGGTTGAAGCGGTAGTCGGCCGCGTCCGCCGCGGGCATGATCTGCACGTGCAGCGTCCAGGACGGGTTCACGCCGCGCTCGATGGCCTGGAGGAGGTCCGTCTGGTGCGAGTTGGGGTCCTTGCCCGCGAGCTCGGCGCCCTGCTCGGCGGAGAGGGAGCGGATGCCCTGGTTCGTCTTGAAGTGGTACTTGACGAAGAAGGCCTCGCCCTGCGTGTTCGTCCACTGGTAGGTGTGCGAGCCGTAGCCGTTCATGTGGCGGTACGACGCGGGGATGCCGCGGTCGCCCATCAGCCAGGTGACCTGGTGCGTCGCCTCGGGGGCGTGCGCCCAGAAGTCCCAGACGTTGTCCGGCTCCTGCTTGCCCGTGAAGGGGTCGCGCTTCTGGGAGTGGATGAAGTCGGGGAACTTGATGGGGTCCTTGATGAAGAACACCGGGGTGTTGTTGCCGACGAGGTCGTAGTTGCCCTCTTCGGTGTAGAACTTCAGCGCGAAGCCGCGCGGGTCGCGGACCGCGTCCGCGCCGCCCAGGTTGTCCGCCACGGTCGAGAAGCGCAGGAAGACCTCGGTGCGCTTGCCGATCTCGCTGAGGAAGTCGGCGTGGGTGAAGCCGGTGACGTCGTCGGTCACCTCGAAGTAGCCGTACGCGCCGGAGCCGCGGGCGTGCACGACACGCTCCGGGATGCGCTCGCGGTTGAAGCGGGCCAGCTTCTCCAGGAGGTGCTGGTCCTGGAGCAGGATCGGACCACCGACGCCGGCGGTGGCGGAGTTCTGATTGTCGGCGACGGGGGCGCCGGACTCGGTCGTGAGCACACGCTTCGACATGGTGGCGAGGTTGACCTTCCGTACGGAACTGCTTCAACTGCTGACGGTGTTCGGGAGCGTATGGAGCCCTGAGCAGCTACGTCAACAGTTTGTTGAAGTTTTTGGGTGGGCCTTGATGCGGTGGGTGTTCCGGGCCGCGGCGACGCCTGGGCGCGACAGGACAGGTGTCAGCGCCGCCACGGCCCGGAAGTTCGAGAGGAGCTCTGTGGCTAGAGCTCGGCGCCCGAGAGACGCTCGACGGAGCGCAGCAGGGCGGAGTGGTCCAGGCCGCCGTCACCCTGCGCGCGCAGCGAGGCGACGAGCTGGGCGACGACCGCGCCGACCGGCAGGGCGGCGCCCACGTTGCGGGCGGCGTCGGTGACGATGCCCATGTCCTTGTGGTGCAGGTCGATCCGGAAGCCGGGCTTGAAGTCCCGGTTCAGGAAGTTGTCCTTCTTGCGGGTCAGGACGGTCGAGCCCGCAAGCCCCCCGTTCAGGACGTCGAGCGCGGCCTGCAGGTTCACGCCGGACTTCTCCAGGAAGACCACGGCCTCGGCGCACGCCTGGATGTTGACGGCGACGATCAGCTGGTTGGCGGCCTTCACGGTCTGGCCGGAGCCGTGCGGTCCGCACAGCACGATGGTCTTGCCGAGCGCGTCGAAGAGCGGCTTGGCCTCGTCGAAGTCGGCCTGGTCGCCGCCGACCATGATGGAGAGCACGGCCTCGATGGCACCGGCCTCGCCGCCCGAGACGGGGGCGTCCAGGACGCGCAGGCCCTTCTCCTTGGCGGCCTTGGCCAGGTCCACGGAGGTCTGCGGGGTGATCGACGACATGTCGACGATCAGCGCGCCGGACTTCGCGTTCTCCAGGATGCCGTCGGGGCCGTACGCGATGGCCTCGACCTGCGGCGACGCGGGCACCATCGTCACGACGACGTCGGCGTCCTTGACGGCCTCGGCGATGGACTTCGCGGCGGTGCCGCCGGCGGCGGAGAGCCGGTCCAGCTTGTCCTGCTCCAGGGTGAAGCCGGTGACGGAGTAACCAGCCTTGATCAGGTTCTCGGACATGGGGGAGCCCATGATGCCGAGGCCGATCCATGCAATCGCCGGGCGGGCGGAGTCAGCAAGGTTGCTCATGAGGGTGCCTCTCTTACGGCTCTAAAGCGTGTTCTACGTCGATGAGTTGGCGCTCAGCGCGCGGCGCGGGCCTCGCGGGGAAGCCACTCGAAGGAAGCGGCGGCGTCAGCGGCCTTGTACTCCAGGCCGACCCACCCCTCGTATCCCGTCTTCTTGAGCTGGTCGAGGAGGCCCTCAAGGGGGAGCGAGCCGGTGCCGGGGGCGCCGCGGCCCGGGTTGTCCGCGATCTGCACGTGACCGGTCTTGTCCGCGTAGGCCGCGATGACGGACGGCAGGTCCTCGCCGTTCATGGACAGGTGGTAGAGGTCCATGAGGAACTTCGCGTTGCCGAGGCCGGTCGCGGCGTTCACCTTGTCGACGGTCTCGATCGCCTTGGGCGCGCTCACGATCGGGCAGAGCGGCGACTCCGGCTTGTTCAGCGCCTCGATCAGCAGGATCGCGCCGACGCGGTCGGCCTCGCGGGCGGCCAACACCAGGTTTTCCAGGGCGAGTTCGTCCTGGGTGGCCGGGTCCACGCCCTCGACGCGGTTGCCGTACAGCGCGTTCAGGGCGGTGCAGCCGAGGGACTTCGCGAAGTCCGCCGCCACCGAGAGGTTCGCGCGGAACTTCTCGCTCTCCTCGCCCGGGATCGACAGGGCGCCGCGGTCGGGGCCCGGCAGCTGTCCCGCGTAGAAGTTCAGGCCCACCAGCTGGACGCCCGCGTCCTCGATCGCCTGCTTCAGGGCGTCGAGCTCGGACTGCTCGGGGGTGGGGGCGTCGACCCAGGGCCACCACAGCTCGATCGCCGTGAAGCCCGCCGCCGCGGCGGCCGCGGGGCGCTCCAGGAGCGGGAGCTCGGTGAAGAGGATCGACAGGTTCACATTGAAGCGCTGGTCGGAGTATCCCATGGGGCTTCCGCGCTCCTTCCGTATTGCGGAAGTTCATTTCTGCTTGATGGAAGAGTGCATGCGATCCGCCGAAGCTGTCAAGAGGGGGCTGCCGAAAAATCGAGGACCGGCAGTAGGTTGTTCCGCGTGCGATTGAGAGTGGAGTTCACGACCGAACCCTTCGACCTCGACGAGGCCCCGGCGCATGCGCTCGTCGCCCGTGAGGTCATCCAGGGGGCCCCGCTGGACGCGGTGGACGTAGGTCCGTTCGGCAACACGGCGGAGGGCGACATCGACGCGGTGCTCGGCGCCGTCGACGCGATGCTGCGCCGGTCCCTGGGGGCCGGGGCGACCCGCGTCTCGCTGCAGGTCAATGTGATCGGCGAACCGGGGGAGCCGCGAAAGCCGGGGGAGGCGGATAAGTGACCAGCTTCGGGGACGATCCCTTCGTCACCGCGGTCAAGCCGCTGGTGGACGCCATGGGCGGCGAGATGATGCCGCCGGCCGAGGCAGGGGCCGACGACGTCGTCCTCGCCTGGGAGGGCGTGGACGTGGTGGCCGTGCGGCTTCCGCAGCTCGCGGACTCCCTGGACCACATTCTTCTCGCTCTGGAGCGCAAGCGGGGCATGCCGCTGGCCGAGCTGGACCGCAAGGCCAAGCAGGAGGTCGTACGGATACTGGAGGCGCGAGGAGCCTTCTCCGTACGGCACGGTGTCGAGACGGTGGCCAGTGCGCTCGGCGTCAGCCGTTTTACCGTTTACAACTACCTGAACAGGGAGAATGCCGCGAAGGGCGACTGATCGAACGTCGTCCCCGAGTTACTCTTTGCAGCCGAGCCGTCACCCGTGTCGTCGGGTGGCGGCTTCTTTGTTCAAGTTATTTCAACAAACTGTTGACGCCGTGTTGTTGAAGGTCTTAGCTGTTCCGCAGCCCGTCCAGCACAAGGCCACGGAGGCTCCCGTGACTTCGAGTACGACACTGGGCATCGCCCGGTTCAACGCCTTGGAGGAGGCCGCGGCCACCGCCGCCCTCCACGAGGCATGCGCCTCTTCGGCCTGGGGAGGAAAGCTTCTCTCCCAGCGCCCCTACGCCACCGCCGAAGCCCTCTTCGCCGCCAGCGACGCCGCCATGGCCGAGCTCACCGCGGACGACCTGGCGGAGGCGATGGCGGGGCACCCGCCGATCGGTCGCCCGAAGCCGGGAGACCCGACCTCCGCCCGCGAACAGCGCGGCATGGCCGGGGCCTCCGAGGAGCTCAAGGCCGAACTGCTCGAACTGAACCTGGCCTACCAGGAGAAGTTCGGACATGTCTTCCTGATCTGCGCGACCGGCGCCACCGCCGAGTTCATGCTCGGCCAGTTGAAGGTCCGGATCGAGAACGGGGCGGAGGAGGAGCGCGAGATCGTCCGCACCGAACTGGGCAAGATCAACCGCATCCGCCTGACCCGCCTCGTAGAAGAAGGAAGCGACGCATGAGCACCGGACCCGCAGAAAGCACAGCATCGGTGTCCACCCACATCCTGGACACCAGCGTCGGACGCCCCGCCGAGGGCGTCGCCATCTCCCTGTCGGCCCGCAGCGGCTCGGGCAGGGAGTGGAAGGCGCTCGGCGGCAGCGCGACCGACGCGGACGGGCGCTGCAAGGACCTCCCGGCCCTGCCGGAGGGCACCACCCACGTACGTCTCGACTTCGAGACCGAGGCGTACTTCCTGAGCAAGAACAACCAGCAAGCCGAGGCGCAGCAGGACGCCCCCGCGAATCGGGACAGTGGCACGACCGAAGCGTTCTTCCCGGAGGTGGCGATCACGTTCGCCGTCACGCCGGGCGAGCACTACCACGTACCGCTGCTGCTCAACCCGTTCGGCTACTCCGTTTACCGAGGGAGCTAGCAGACATGCCCACCATTCTGGGACAGAACCAGTACGGCAAGGCTGAGAACCGGGTCGTAAAGATCACGCGGGACGGCGACACCCATCACATCAAGGACCTGAACGTCTCGGTCGCCCTCTCCGGCGATCTGGACGACGTCCACTACAACGGCTCGAACGCCAACTGCCTGCCGACGGACACCACGAAGAACACGTGCTTCGCGTTCGCCAAGGAATACGGCATCGACTCCGCCGAGCAGTACGGCATCCACCTCGCCCGGCACTTCGTGGACAGCCAGCCCTCGATCCACCGTGCGCGCATCCGCATCGAGGAGTACGCCTGGGAGCGCATCGGCGGCTCCGACAGCAACTCCAAGTTCATCGGCGCCGACGAGGTCAAGCACTCCTTCGTCCGCAAGGGCCAGGAGACGCGGCTCGCCCAGATCACCTACGACGGCCAGAACTTCGAGGTCCTCTCGGGCCTCAAGGACCTGACCGTGATGAACTCCACGAACTCCGAGTTCTGGGGCTACATCAAGGACAAGTACACGACCCTGCAAGAGGACTACGACCGCATCCTCGCCACCTCCCTGTCCACCTGGTGGCGGCACAACTGGACCAACGACGAGCAGCGCATGCCGAGTTGGGAGCGGTCGTACGAGCAGGCCAAGAAGCACATCCTGCACGCCTTCGTGGAGACCTACTCGCTGTCGCTGCAGCAGACGCTCTACCAGATGGGTTCGCGGGTCATCAACAACCGCAGCGAGATCGACGAGATCCGCTTCTCCGCGCCCAACAAGCACCACTTCCGCCAGGACCTCTCCGCCTTCGGCCTCGACAACGAGGCCAAGGACGGGGCCGTCTACTACGCGGCCGACCGTCCCTACGGCCTCATCGAGGCCACGATCCTGCGGGACGGCGTCGAGCCGAAGATCCCGGTCGACATGACCAACCTCTGACGCGGGATGCGCGCCCCCGCCCCACCGCAGTGGGCGGGGGCGCGCCACACCGGAGGGAACATCCGCAATGGCACAGCCTGCAAAGGGGCCGGCAGCAGCCGAAGGCCCGTGTTCCACCCCATCGGACATAGCTGAGGGCGCGTCAACCGCCGCCTGTCATCCGGTGGATGAGAAGCTCCATCCCTCGCGGCTCGTCCCCGCCGCGCTCCAGCACATCGCGGCCATGTACGCGGGTGTCGTCACCCCTCCGCTCATCATCGGCCAGGCGTGCGGCCTGGACACCGTGGCCCAGACCCGGCTGATCGCCGCGGGTCTCCTCATCGCCGGTCTCGCCACCATCCTGCAGACCCTCGGCGTCAAGGGCTTCGTCGGCAACCGCCTGCCGTTCGTGAACGCCGCCTCCTCCGCGGGCATCGCGCCCATCCTCGCCATCGCCGAGACCAACGCCAAGGGCGACCAACTCCCCGCGATCTACGGCGCGGTGATGGTCGCGGGCGTCTTCTGTCTCGCCGTCGGACCGTTCTTCGGCCGACTGCTCCGCTTCTTCCCGCCGCTGGTCACCGGCGTCGTCATCACGCTCATCGGCGTCACGCTGATGCCGGTGCCCGTCAAGTGGGCGCAGGGCGGCGACGAGACCGACCCGACCTTCGGCGACATGAGGTACCTCGCGCTCGCCGCCTTCACGCTCGTCGTGATCCTGCTCTTCCAGCGCTTCGGCCGTGGCTTCGTCAAGCAAGTCGCCCTGCTGGCAGGCATGTTCATCGGCACGCTCGCCGCGATCCCGTTCGGGATGGCCGACTTCACCTCCGTGCAGACGGCGCCGCTGGCCGCGCTGCCCACGCCGTTCGCCGCGGGTGCGCCGGTCTTCCAGCCCGCCGCGATCCTCTCGCTCTGCATCGTGATGCTGGTCCTGATGACCGAGTCGGCGGCAGGCATGCTGGCCCTCGGTGAGATCTGCGAGCGCAGGACCGACGGGAAGACCATCACCCGCGGTCTGCGCACCGACGGCATCGCGACCCTGGTGGGCCCCGTCTTCGGCGGCTTCCCGACCTCCGCCTTCGCGCAGAACGTCGGCGTCGTCTCGCTGACCCGGGTGCGCAGCCGCTATGTCGTGGCCGTCGCCGGTGGCGCGCTCATCGTGCTCGGCGCCTTCCCGGTGCTCGGCGCGGTCGTGAACGTGGTCCCCATGCCGGTGCTCGGCGGCGCGGGCATCGTCCTCTTCGGCTCCATCGCGGTCAGCGGCATCCGTACGCTCTCCGAGGCGGGCCTGGACGACAGCTCCAACATCATCCTGGTGGCCGTGTCGCTCGGAGCGGGCATCATCCCGCTCGCCGCGCCCACCTTCTACGCGGACTTCCCCGCGTGGGCCCAGACCGTGCTCGGCTCCGGCATCAGCGCGGGCGCGCTCGTCGCGGTCTCGCTCAACCTGTTCTTCCACCATCTCGGCACCCGCGGCAGCACCGAAGCCGCCGCGGCACTCAAATCCTCCTAGGGTCATGCCGTGCCCACATCGCCACTCACCTGTGAAGGAAGCACCATGGCACCTTCTTCGGCAGACCGCATCGTCATCGAGAACGTCGCCATCGCGACGGTCGACGCCCACGACACCGAGTACGCATCGGGGTACATCGTCGTCGCTGGCAACAGGATCGAGTCCATCGGCGCGGGCAAGGCGCCCGAGGGCCTGGAGAACGTGGTGCGCCGCGTCGACGGCACCGGCCACCTCGCCACGCCCGGCCTGGTCAACACGCACCACCACTTCTACCAGTGGATCACCCGGGGTCTCGCCACCGACCACAACCTCTTCAACTGGCTGGTGGCGCTGTACCCGACGTGGGCGCGCATCGACGAGCAGATGACGTACGCGGCCGCGCAGGGCTCCCTCGGCATGATGGCCCGCGGCGGTGTCACCACCGCCATGGACCACCACTACGTCTTCCCGAAGGGCTCCGGCGACCTGTCGGGCTCGATCATCCGTGCCGCCTCCGAGATGGGCGTCCGCTTCACGCTGGCCCGCGGTTCCATGGACCGCAGCGAGAAGGACGGCGGCCTGCCGCCGGACTTCGCCGTCGAGACCCTCGAAGGCGCGCTCGCCGCCACCGAGGAGACCGTCAAGAAGCACCACGACGCGTCGTTCGACGCGATGACGCAGGTGGCGGTCGCGCCCTGCTCGCCGTTCTCCGTATCCACCGAACTCATGCGCCAGGGTGCCGAGTTGGCGCGCCGTCTGGGCGTACGACTGCACACCCACGGCAGCGAGACGGTCGAGGAGGAGAAGTTCTGCCACGAGCTGTTCGGCATGGGCCCGACCGACTACTTCGAGTCCACCGGATGGCTCGGTGAGGACGTGTGGATGGCGCACTGCGTCCACATGAACGACTCCGACATCGCGGCATTCGGCCGTACGGGCACGGGAGTTGCCCACTGCCCGTCCTCGAACGCGCGCCTCGCGGCCGGTATCGCCCGCGTCCCCGACATGCTCAAGGCGGGCGTCCCGGTCGGCCTCGGCGTCGACGGCACCGCCTCCAACGAGTCCGGTGAACTCCACACCGAGCTGCGCAACGCCCTGCTCATCAACCGCCTCGGCGCGCACCGCGAGGCCGCCCTGAATGCCCGTCAGGCGCTGCGCCTGGGGACGTACGGCGGCGCCCAAGTCCTGGGCCGGGCCACGCAGATCGGCTCCCTGGAGGCGGGCAAGCTCGCCGACCTGGTCCTCTGGAAGATCGACGGCATCGGGCACTCCTCGATCGCCGACCCGGTGACCGCCATCGTCTTCGGCGCGGCGGCCCCGGTCACCCTCTCCCTCGTCAACGGCAGGCCGGTCGTCGAGAACGGCCGCCTGCTGCACGCCGACGAGGACGCCATCGCCCGCTCCACGCGGGAGGAGGCGCAGCGTCTCGCGCGGATCGCCGCCGGGAGCTGACCCCATGAACTCCGGTTGAGGGGGACGGCCCTCGACCGGACTTGAGCAGCCGAGCGGGCTGCTCAAGTGCCGCCCCGGAACGCGGCCCAACACTTCGCGTTCCCGGGGCGGTCAGTACTACCTGGGCGCAGTACCCACAACTTCACATCGAGCAGGTCCTTGCACCACGCACCACCTCCCAGAAGCGAAAAGTGCCGGCCGCGGGCCGGGACTGGAAAACAACCGGAGGAGCCACAGTGGCCACTCAGCCCAGGTTCACCAAGCAAGGCACCACCCCGGATCCCGACGCGGACGAGGGATCCCACCAGGCCGTACACCCGGTCGACGAGAAGCTTCCGCCCCTGAAGATGGCGACGACCGGCCTGCAGCATGTGGCCGCCATGTACGCGGGTGTCGTCGCACCGCCGCTGATCGTGGGAGCGGCGATCGGACTGCCCGCCAAGGAACTCACCTTCCTCACCGGCGCCTGTCTCTTCACCGCGGGCCTCGCCACCTTCCTGCAGACCCTCGGGATCTGGAAGATCGGCGCCCGGCTGCCCTTCGTGAACGGCGTGACCTTCGCCGGTGTCGCGCCGATGCTCGCCGTCGTCGACTCCACGAAGGACAAGGACGACGCGCTGCCGATCATCTTCGGCGCGGTGATCGTGGCGGGCGTCCTCGGCTTCGTCGCCGCCCCGTTCTTCTCCAAGATGATCCGCTTCTTCCCGCCGGTCGTCACCGGCACGGTCATCACCCTGATCGGCATCTCGCTGATGCCCGTCGCCTTCGGCTGGGCGCAGGGCCCGGTCCCCGGGGCCGACGACTACGGCTCGATGAAGAACCTGGGACTCGCGGGCAGCACGCTCGTCATCGTGCTGCTGCTCCGCCGCTTCACCACCGGCTTCGTGAAGCAGATCGCCGTACTGCTCGGCCTGGTCATCGGCACGCTCGTCGCGATCCCCTTCGGCGTCACGGACTTCGGCCCGGTCGGCGACGCGGACGTCGTCGGCTTCCCGACCCCGTTCCACTTCGGCGCCCCGCAGTTCGCGGCGGCCGCGATCGTCTCCCTCTGTGTCGTCATGGTGGTCTCGATGACCGAGTCCACCGCCGACATGCTGGCGCTCGGTGAGATCGTGGACCGTCCCGCCGACGAGAAGACCATCGCGGCGGGCCTGCGCGCCGACACCCTCGGCTCGGCGGTCAGCCCGCTCTTCAACGGCTTCATGTGCAGTGCCTTCGCGCAGAACATCGGCCTGGTCGCGATGACCAAGATCCGCAGCAGGTACGTCGTGGCGGCGGGCGGCGGCTTCCTCGTCCTGATGGGTCTGTGCCCGATGGCGGCGTCGCTGATCGCGGTCGTGCCGCGGCCGGTGCTCGGCGGCGCGGGTGTGGTGCTCTTCGGTTCGGTCGCGGCGAGCGGCATCCAGACGCTGGTCAAGGCGAACCTGGAGAAGGACAACAACGTCCTGATCGTGGCGGTCTCGCTGGCCGTCGGCCTGATCCCGATCGCGGCGCCGGAGTTCTACCACGCGTTCCCGGAGACCGCGAAGATCATCCTCGACTCGGGCATCTCGACGGGCTGTGTGGCGGCCGTGCTCCTGAACCTGGTCTTCAACCACATCGGCGGGGGCCGCGACGACGACGAGGTCACGGCGCCGATGGAGGGAGGCTCGGCGATCGCCGAACAGCGCACGCACTCCTCGCCCTCGGGGTCCTCCGCCGCCGTGCACTGACGTGCCGAAGGGCCGGTCGGGCCCCGTTCCCTGCCTCATGAACTCACGTGGAACGGGGCCGACTTCCGGTGCTACGCCCTGATCTGCTGGTCGGCGTTGCGCTTGACGATCTCGCCCGCCACCTTGTCGACCACCTTGCCGGACATCGGGTCGAAGGAGGCGACCTTCGCCTCCAGGGTGCCGAGTTGGGCGTGGTCCACGGCCTTGACGTACAGGGAGATGTTGCTCGCGAAGGGCGTGCCGGGGACCGGGTCCGCGGTGAAACGGGCCCAGAACCGCTCCGGATCCTGCGCGGCCCACTGGACGATCATGTTCTCCCACGGGATCATCGCCGAGTTCACCGCGTAGAGACCGGGCACGAGGTTTCCGCCCTCGGTCCGTCCGCCGAGTTGCGCGCCCCGCACGTGCAGCCACTCCCAGTTCTGGTTCATGGGGGCCGAACCCTCCAGGAAGCGGTTCGCGTAGGCGGCGGCCGCGAGGGCGTTCCAGTTGCCCATGGCGGCGTCCTGGCCCGCGCCGCGGTCGACGGCCCGGATGCCCGTTCCCGGCACCCAGCCCGTGTCGGGGGTCACGGCGGGCAGCGCCTGGAACTGGGCCGTGAGCTGCTGTCCCTCGGGGCTGTCCGGGTCCAGGGCGTCGAACCCCTCGTCCCCGATGGACTCCGCGCCGATGCGGATCCGGTGGGTGTCCGACCGTGCCTGCGTCACCCGCGATCCGTAGACGACCTTGCGTGATCCGTCGGGGCTCTCGTAGGAGTAGGCGTTCTGTGTCGCCGTGGCGATGTCCTGGGAGGCGGCTTCGAACATCTCGGCCCTGTGGACGCCGTAGAACTCCACCTTCTCGAACGCCGCCTGGTCCTCGGCGGAGATGCCGAGGAGTTCGAAGGCCTCGTTCCGCGACGAGACGTTGAGGGCGATGAGGACGCCGTCGGGGTCGGGCAGACGGGAGCCGCCGCCGGTCTGCCAGATGGCGGGCCGATTGCGGCTCGCGAAGTTGGCGAGCCCCTTCGCCTCCCGGCCGTCCAGCTGGATGGGCCGCAGGTGATTGGCCTCCGCGTCGTAGACGAAGACGGGGCCGAGGGCGCCCAGCAGGTCCGGGAGTTCCCGGGTGCTCGCGTTCGCGGCCGCCGCCTGGAACTGCTCGACCGCGCCGTGCAGGACGAACAGCGGGCGGGAGTTGAGGTGGTAGAGGTAGGAGTACTCGGGGCCCGGGGCGCTGGTGTCCTGATAGGTGCGCCTGTCCCGGTCGGTGAGGCGCATGATCCGTTGGATCGGAGCGCTCTCGGACGGGGCGGCGGCCGCCGTGTCGGCCTGCGCCGGTGCGTCGGTCACCGCGGGGGCGGTCCCCGACAGGGCGCGGCGCGCGTTGTCCTCCGCCTCCCGCTCGAACCGGTCGCCGGGGTCGCTGACCTTCAGGCCGTCGCCGTTGTCGGTGCCCGCGACGGGGCCGCGGCGCTGCTGGATGACGTGGGTCAGCTCATGGGCGAGGGTGTGCCGGTCCGCGCCGCCGTCGCCGACGACGACGTGGTTGCCGGAGGTGTAGGCGCGGGCCCCGACCTCGGCCGCCGAGGCGCGGGCCGCGCTGTCGGTGTGGATGCGCACGTCCGAGAAGTCGGCGCCGAGCCGGGCTTCCATGTCGGTGCGGGTGGCGTCGTCCAGCGGCCGTCCGCCGGTGCGCAGCACGCCGGGCACCGCGGACCGCTGCACGGCGGCGTCCTGCTCCTTGAGCGCGTTGACCACCGCGGCGTTCCCGGCGCTGCGCTGCAGGGCCAGGAGCAGCTGTGCGGACGCGCCCGCGGGACCCGTGCCATCGGCCTGGGCGCGGGCGGGAGACCCGGCGGGGCCGGTGTGCGGGGTCTTGGCGGGGTCGTGCGTACGCATGCAGGGGGCCGTTTCGATGGGCGGAATGCTGACCTCACCTGCATACGCGTTGTACGGGGGGCGGCGCGAGGTGTGCGAGGGCAGAACTGGAAGGTCCGGAAGGCAGCCCGTCCTGCCTCGTACGACGTCTTCCGCTGCCGGGGTGCGCTGACGTAGCGTCGTGGCGCCGTCGACCGTACGGCGGAAGTTACTTTCCATGCGGTGATGCTGGCCCTGTTCCGTGTCGCGTGAACTCCACGGAACGGGGCCGACGTCCAGCATCACGTAATGGCAGAAGAGCCACCCATGAGTTGTCAACTGCTGGTCGGTTCACCGACCAGCTTGCACAACGAACGCCACTGGCTGTGACACGCCGTTTGCGTCCAGCTCCACCACGGTGGAACGGAGGCGATTGACTGCGCCCCGCACCTACGCGGTCAAGCGTCCCGTATGAAACCGGGTCCACCGGCGATGCCGGATCTGTGCCTTCGAGGACTCCCGCGTGGGAGAGGCAACGTACTGCATCCCGTGGGGCGTTGGACAGCTCCGCAGGTCAGCTGCGACGGCGTCTCGTTCGCGGGCGTCGGCGTGATGCTGACGATCATCTCGACGCAGGGCGGCGTCGAGGCGGGCATGCCGGTCGTCTTCGGCGCGATCATCGTCTCAAGTCTCTTCGGTTTCCTGGTCAGTTCGTACTTCTCGCGCCTGGTCCGCTTCTTCCCGCCGGTCGTCACGGGCTCGGTCATCACCCTGATCGGCGTCTCGCTCATCCCGGTCGCGTACGACTGGATCGTCGACGACTCACCGACGGGCACCCCGGAACCCAGGAGCATCGGCCTCGCGGGCGCCACCGTCCTCGTGATGCTCCTGCTCCAGCGCTTCACGCGCGGCTTCCTCAAGCAGATCAGCATGCTCTTCGCGATGATCTTCGGCACGCTGCTCGCGATACCGATGGGCCTCGCCGACTTCTCCGAGCTGGACGGCGCCGACCCGGTCGGCATCCCCTCTCCGCTCCACTTCGGCGCCCCGGAGTTCAACCTCCCCGCGATCATCTCCATGTGCGTCGTGATGCTGGTGATCCTCACCGAGTCGACCGCCGACATGATCGCCCTCGGCAAGATCGTCGAGAAGGACGTCGACGAGAAGACCATCGCCCGCGGGCTGCGCGCCGACGCCCTCGGCTCCGCGCTCAGCCCGCTCTTCAACGCCTTCCACGCCAGCGCCTTCGCGCAGAACATCGGCCTGGTCGTCATCTCCAAGGTGCGCAGCCGCTTCGTCGTCGCGCTCAGCGGCGCGATCCTCGTCCTCATCGGCCTCAGCCCGGCCGCGGCCGCGCTGATCTCGGTCGTCCCCATGCCGGTCCTCGCCGCCGTCAGCCTCTTCCTCTTCGGCTCCATCGCGGTCAGCGGCATCCAGACCCTGCTCCAGGCCGACCTGCACCGCGGCGACAACGCCCTGATCGTCGTCATCACCCTCGGCGCCGGCCTCGCCCCCGCCCTCTCCGACGGCTTCTACGCCGCCTTCCCCGACTGGGCCCAGATCGTCCTCGGCTCCGGCATCTTCACGGGGTGCATCCTCGCGGTCTCCCTGAACCTGGTCTTCAACCACCTGGGTACGAAGCCGAGTCCGGCCACCGCCGACCAGCCGGAGCCCGCGGTGACGCACTGAGCCGGAGGCGCGATACTGCTGCCGGGAGTGTCGTGGGGCGGCGCGGGGAGGGGCCGGATGGAGCGGCGCGGGCTGAAGCTCGCCGTGAACGTGCTCGTGCTCATCGGCACCACGCTCCTCGGCATCGTCCTCAACTACGCGACGAGCGGCACGTCCGACGACTTCGGGCCGTTGCGTTTCCTGCGCGACAGATCACTGCCGCTGCTCGGCGTCGTCGTGCTGCTCCTGATCGGCTGCACCTGGTGGCTGCACCTGCTCGACCGGCCGGTCACGGCCCGCCCCGCGTGGGACTCGAGTCAGCCTCCCTACCCGGGACTTGAGGCCTTCACGGAAGCCGACGCCGGGGTGTTCTTCGGGCGGGACCGGGAGGTCAGGGAGCTGGTGGGGCGGCTGAGGGGCGCGGGGGCCGGGGGCGTGCGGGACCGGGTCGCCGTCGTCATCGGGCCTTCGGGGAGCGGCAAGTCCTCGCTGGTCGCGGCCGGGCTGCTGCCCGCCCTTGCGAAGGGGCGCGAACGCTGGTCGGTGGTGCCGCCGTTCGCGCCCGGCGCGGAGCCGGTGCCGGCCCTGGCCGCCCGCCTTGCCGACGCCGGACGTCTGCGTGCGGGGCGGGGCGCCCCGGTGCTCGTGGTCGTCGACCAGCTGGAGGAGCTGTTCACGCTCTCCGGCGAGCGGGACCGCGAGGAGTTCCTGACGCGGGTCGGCGGCGCGCTGGCGGCCGATCCGCACCTGTGGATCGTGGCCACCCTGCGCTCGGACTTCCTCACCGATCTCCTGGAATCCGGACACGCGGACCTCGTCCGGCATCCCCTGCTCCTCGGGGTGCTCGGCCGTGCCGAACTCTTCGACGTCATCGAGCGGCCCGCCCGGGCGGCGGGCCTGGCCTTCCCGCCGGGCCTGGTCGCCCGCATGGTCGACGACACGGGCGGCGGCGACGCCCTGCCCCTCCTCGCGTACACCTTGCAGGCGCTGTTCCTGCGGTCCGGGACCGAGGGTTCGATGGCCGAGGCGGACTACCTTCAACTGGGCGGTGTGGCAGGGGCGTTGGCGGAGCAGGCGGACCGGATCGCGGCCGGTCTCCGCGCGGCCGACGCGAGCGCTCCCGTCCTTGCCGTACTGCTGAAGTTCGTCACCCTGGAACACGGTGAGCATGGCGCGCCCACCCGCCGCCGGGTGCGCCGCGCCGACCTCGCGCCGCGCGAGCGCGCCGTGGCCGACGCCTTCGTCGAGGGGCGGCTGCTCACGGGTGACGGCGACGTCATCGACGTGTGCCATGAGGCGCTGTTCCGGCAGTGGGCGCCGCTGCGGGAGGCGGTGGCGGAGGCCGCCGAAGTGCTGCGGTGGCGTACGGAGTTGGAGCGTCTTGCGCAGGACTGGGAGCACTCCGGGCGGCGCGCGGCGTATCTCCTGGGCGGGGAGCGGCTCGCGGCCGTGCGGGGGTGGCTGGCGCAGGCG
This sequence comes from Streptomyces sp. NPDC059002, assembly GCF_042740435.1. Classification (NCBI taxonomy): domain Bacteria; kingdom Bacillati; phylum Actinomycetota; class Actinomycetes; order Kitasatosporales; family Streptomycetaceae; genus Streptomyces; species Streptomyces sp. NPDC059002. The sequence goes on from NZ_JBHYJI010000023.1 coordinate 55,187, forward strand.
CCCGACGTGCTCGGGGGGACCGCCCTGATCGACGACTTCCTCGCGGCTTCGGTACGACGCGACAGTGCTGCCCTGGTGCAGGTCGCGGACGCCGTGGCGCGGCGGGCCATCGAAACGGCGGACCGTGACCCGGAGTTGGCGCTGCTGGCCGCGCTGGCCGCGATCGACGAGTGCGCGCCGACGTCGGTCGCGCAGCGGGCTCTGCAGGTCGGGCTCAGGTCCGCGCGGCGGTGCGCCGTGTTCCGGGGGAACGGGGGCAATGTGCGCGCCCTGTCCTGGTCGCCGGACGGGGAACGGCTCGCGGCCGCGTACGAGGACGGGAGAGTGCGGATCTGGGCGACGGAGCCCGGTGGCGTGGGGCGGGAGCCGCTGACCGTGCTCGTGCGGGAGGGCGGCGAGGGCGGCGAGGACGACAGTGCTCTCACGGTGGCCTGGTCGCCCGACGGGCGGCGCCTCGTCGCCGGGTTCCGGGACTGCCGTGGCGTCATCTGGGACACGGCGAGCTGGGCCGAGTGCGGTGTGCTGCCCGGGAGTTGGGGCGGGAGCGCCGCATGGTCGCACGACAGTGCGCGGATCGCGATGGTGTCGCTGGACGGGTTGCGGGTCTGGGACGCCGGGACGTGCGCCGAGGTGATGGTCCTTTCGCCGCCCTTGGACGAGGAGCGGCAGGTGTGGCGGGTCGACTGGTCCAGGGACGGGAGGTGGCTCGCGGGTGCGGCGGACGGCGGGTGGGTGTGGGTCTGGGGCATGGCGACCGGGGAACCGGGTCCCGGCTCGCTCCGGCACCGGCTGACCGCCGCCGATGTGGCCTGGTCGCACCAGGGAGGGCGCCTCGCTTCGGTCTCCGAGGCGGGCACGGTCGCCGTCTCCTCGTTGGAAAGAGGGGTCTGGAGCGACGACACGCAGGCGCAGCGCGAGCTCGTCGTGCCGCTGCCCTGCGTGACCTGGTCACCTGACGACGTCCACATCGCGGTGGGCGACAACGAGAAGACCGTTCATGTGTGGAACGTGCTCACGAACGAGAGGCTTGCCCTGAGCGGCCACGGTGACTGCGTCAACGACATCGCGTGGCAGGGCGATCGCATCGCCACCGCCTCCCGCGACGGGACCGTGTCCGTGTGGGACATGACCACGACCGGCACCTCGGTGGGGACGCGGCTGTTCCCGGGTGGTGCGCGGCACAGTCTCAGCTGGTCGCCGGACGGCGCCCGCATCGCCACCTGCGGCCTGGGTGACGAGGTGCTCGTCCAAGGCCCGGCGCCGCACGGCGCCATCGCCCGGCTGCGGCAGAACGGCGAAGCGGCCGACGCGGCCTGGTCGCCCGACGGCACCCGGCTTGCCGCCGTCACCCGCACCGGGATGATGACCGTCCACGACAGCCGGGACATGTCGCCGATGCTGGAACTCCCCGCACCGGGCCGGGCGTTCACCTCCGTGGCCTGGTCACCGGACGGCACCTGCCTCGTCACCACCGAGAACGACGGCGGCACCCGCCTTCGCGACGCCCGCGACGGCACGCACCTCCTGACCCTCGAAGGCGACCGCCAATGGCTCGCCCGCCCCGCCTGGTCGCCCGGAGGAAGCCGCCTCCTCACCTCCCTGACCAGGTCATCGGCCTGCGTCTGGGACGTCACGACAGGCACCCGCCTGACCCTGCTCGAAGGCCACACGGACTACACGGTCAGCGTGGCCTGGTCGCCGGACGGGCGCCGCGTCGCGACCGGTTCGCGCGACCGCACGGTCCGCGTGTGGGACCCGGGCACCGGCGCCGAACTGGCGTGCCTGACCGGCCACGAGGAGCGTGTGCAGGGGCTCGGCTGGTCGCCGGACGGCACCCGGCTCGCCACCGGTTCCTGGGACGGGACCGTACGCCTGTGGGACCCGGACGAAGGGCGCGAGCTCGCTGTCGTCGGCATCCACGACGACCAGGTGAACGACCTGGCCTGGTCGCCGGACGGCACCCGGCTCGCCACGGTCTCCCGCGACCGCACGGTCCGCCTCTGGAACCCCGCCATGGACCTCGACGAGCTGCTCGCGCTCGCCCGCTCCCGCGTCTTCCGCGCCCTCACGGACGAGGAGCGGCGCGAGCTGCTGCTGCCCGCGCGACGTTGAGGTCGCCTGCGGTCAGCAGAGCCCCGACGCCCGGACCGAACCGCCCGCGTTCTCGTCGTCGGTCCCGAGCAGCGCCGTCCGCGTATCCGGCACGCACTCCACAGCCTCGATCTTGTGCCCCTTGAACTTCCGCAGGACGTCGGGGGACTTGTCGACGGTGAGCCGTACCGTGCCGGAGCGGTTCACGGACAGGCGGCCCGCGTCGCTGACCGCCGAGGCGAAGGGGCCGTCGTCGCCCGAGTCCGAGGCCGAGCCGATGAGCAGGCGGCCCGATTCCGTGACGGTGATGTCCGAGACGTGCCGGACGTTGCCCGACGGGTAGGGCGCGCGGTAGCGGGCCGTGGTGACGGGGCCGAAGTCCGCCTCGCCGTACTTGTTGAAGGAGAACGGCGCCGCGTGCAGCGTCGCGGGACGGTCCTTGCCCGCGCCCCGGTCGGCCCAGACGGCCGCGAGCCTGCCGTGGCGGGAGGTCAGCGCGAAGCTCTCGTAGTCGTCGCCGTCGGCGATCGCGGGGAGCGGCGAGACGTCGAGGACCTCGGCTTCGGAGCCGGTCGTCTTCAGGTGGTAGACGAGGCCGCGGCTGGCGAGCGCGAGGTATTCGCCGGTGGTGCCGGGCACCGCCTCTATCGCCTCCAGGTCGATCGGCTCGCCGCCGCCGGACCAGGCGAGCGGTTCGACGGTCGCGGACCGGCCGGGGCGGTAGGTGAGATCGGCGACGCGGTTCTGGCCGGGCTTCTTGTTGTCGCGTACGACGAGTGCGTGCGTGGCGCCGTCCGCGCGACCGGTGAGGGCGAGGCCGCTGATGCCGGAGGTGATGTCGTCACCGGCACGCTGCCAGCCGCCGTCCGCCACGGCGACGGGGGCCGTGGCGCCGCCCGAGGTGAGGAGGGCCGCGGTGGCGGCCGCGAGCACGGTCGTACGGAGAATCATGGATCTCTCACCTCGGTGCAGGATGACGCGCGTAGACAGGGAGTTGGCGGGGACCGTACCCATTTCAACCTGTCAGAGGCAAGAGGTGTGCGCCCCGAAGGGGCGCGGGGAACCGCGCGACCGGCCACGACGTACCCGCGGCCGTGGACCCGCAGTTCCCCGCGGAGTGCCTAGCCGATGTGGTACGGGTCCCCGTACACCTTCCAGTCCAGCGGCGTGTCGAGGTTGAGGTTGCCCTTCTTCAGGAAGACCCGCTGCGCGGTGTCGACCCGGCTGGTGTCCTCGTGGGCCTCCTCCTGCTTCATCGCCCAGACGCGGGCGTCGAGGAAGGCGTTGAGGTACTTCACCTCGTCGCCGCCCTGGGCCGGCGGCTTGGCCGAACGCAGCGCGCGCTTGCGGATGTTGCGGAAGCTGGTGGAGTCGCTGCCGTCGCCGTGCATGACGATCGCGTCGTAGTACGCGAACTGCCCGAGCACGCCGATGCCGTCGGCCTTGCCCTGCTGGACGGCCGGGTTGAAGTAGACGCGGTCGCGCTCGTCGTCCTGCGCCTTGCGGAACTCGGCGTCCGTGTCGGCGGCCCGCTCCCAGTCGGGCTTGAACGTCGGGTCGAGGCCTTCGTGCGAGTCGGTGCCGTCGACCCTGCGCAGCGCGGGCAGATACTTGGCGAGGATGTTGTTCGGCTTGCGCTTGGTGTAGAGCTCGACGAGGTCGAGCATGTCGCCGGTGCCGGAACAGAAGCCGATGATCCCGGCGGTGTAGCCGCGTCCGTCGTCGATGTCCTCGCAGTAGCGGTACCACTTCTTCCATTCGAGCGAGGAGTTCTCCGCGCTGCAGACGATCCGCATCGCGATCTCCTTCTTCGCCGGGTCGTCGAGCCCGGCCGCGGCGACCGTGCCCGAGGTCTGGGTCGCGGTGGCCGTCTGGGTGGCGAGGAGCGGTCCTGCCACGGCGGCGGCGCCGATGAAGGCGAGCAGGGTGCGGCGCGAGGTGGCGTGGCCGGTGGTGCGCGGGCGTATGTGGGGGGTCTCCACGAGGGCCTCCTTGACGGGGAGTTCGAAGCGAGTTCGAGCAGGTTCGAGGAAGTGCTAAGGGGAGTTCATGGGTCCGCGTTCTGTTAGGAAGGTTTCCTACCAGAGATTCGGCATGTCGTATACCCGTCAAGACACGCGGAGTTGCCGACGCCGAATGGCCGGACATCGCCCTGTCCACCGGACCCATTGGTCCGTACGATCCCCCTCGCTCGACGCAATCCGTTCCTGCAGGCGCCTGCAGCCCGCTCATCGCGCTACAGCACTTCTCCAACTCCCCACATCAGTAATGGAACGGAGAACCATGGCTGGTGCACTGCTGCTGACCGGCGCCGTCGCGGCGCTGTTCGGCTCGACGCTCCCCGCGCAGGACACGTCCGCGAGCATCCCGACGCCCCCGGACAAGATCGTCATCGAGATCGCCACGGTGAACGGATCCGGTTGCCCCGCCGGTACCGCCGCCGTCGCCGTCTCCGAGGACAACACGGCCTTCACGGTCACCTACAGCGACTATCTCGCCCGGGCGGGCGCGGGCTCCGACCCCACCGCCTTCCGCAAGAACTGCCAGCTCAACCTCGTCGTGCACGTCCCGCAGGGCTTCACCTACGCGATCGCGAGCGCGGACTACCGCGGGTACGCGTCGCTGCAGCCCGGCGCCAAGGGCACGGAGAAGGCGTCGTACTACTTCCAGGGCTCGCCCCAGACGGCCGCGATCAGCCACGAGTACAAGGGCACCTACAACGACAACTGGCAGGCCACGGACTCGACGGACTGGGCCCAGCTGGTGTGGGCGCCGTGCGGCAAGCGGCGCAACTTCAACATCAACACCGAGTTGCGGGTCGACGCGGGGACGTCGGATCCGGCGAAGGCGAGCTTTATGACGATGGACTCGACCGATGGGGACATCAGTACCGTGTACCACCTGGCGTGGAAGGAGTGTCCGCGCGGGTGAGCTCGGGGCTGCGCCCCTTGCCCCCCCCGGGTGGGGGGCGCAGCTCTTCTTTCGGGTGCGGGTGGGGTGTGGCTGGTCGCGCAGTTCCCCGCGCCCCTAGCCCCCTACGGGGCAGACAAGGTGGCTCGTACCTGAGTTGCCAACCTGTGTACGTCGCCCGTCGGGTGTGTTCTCAAAGGGCCCGGGTCTCGGGTCCAAGCGTCCTCCAGCTCGAACCAGTCGATCTCTCTGGGCTCTCTGCCCTCCGTGAGCGCCGAGCGGAGTTCCTTGAAGTAGCGGGTCCAGCGGAGGCGGTAGAGGCCGCCGACGAGGTCCGCCCATTCGCGGTTGGCGTAGTCGTGGAGGCCCGCGTTCGCGCCGGGGCGGGGGCCCCAGGTGGTGAGCAGGGAGAGCTGGTCGTAGGCGAGCCGGTCGCGTTCCTGCGGGTCGGCGCCCCAGGCGCGGGCGTCCGCGACCCAGCGGCCGAGCAGGTGGCGGGAGTCGGTGGCCACGAGGCGGTCGAGCAGGGCCATCAGGTCGAGCCAGTCGCGGGTCAGGCGGTCGAAGTGGGCGGTGTCCCCGGCGTCGTACGCCTCCTTGATGCGGGGGAGCAGGACGCGGCTGCGGTTTGAGAGTGCCTGCCGGGCGACGTCGAGGAGGTCGCGGCGGTAGGCGGATGAATCGCGCAGGTCGCGGCGTACGGCGAGGAGTTCGCCGAGTGCGGGCTCGAAGTCGGCGGGGTCGTAGCGCAGTTTCTTCGGGGACCAGGCCGCCGCCGATGCCGCCGCGAGGTCGGGCCGCGCCCCGAACAGGCCGTCGGCGCCCTCGGCCCATTCGTCGGCGCGGGTGGTGCCGTAGGCGGTGCGGCGCAGGATGTCCCATGCGGCCATGGCGTGCCGGTCCGGTGCTCCGTACCGCGCGTGGGACCACTCGGAGAACCAGTTGGTCAGGTCCGACTCGCCGGTGCGCCACGCCAGTTCGGAGAACAGCTCGAACGCGGCCGGGTTGTTGTCGGCGGCCTCTGGCATGAGGGAGATGCCGCGCAGCGTGCTGCCGTCCTTGGTGCGCCACTTCTCGTAGAGGGCGGCCCAGTCGGGGGTGTTGGCGCCGAGGACGGTGTGTCCGCCGAAGTTCCAGATGGAGCCGAAGGTGTAGGGCGTGGAGCCCCAGTCGGACTCGCGGTCGGTGATGTCCGGGAAGCGGTCGGAGAGGCCGTCGACGACGAGCATCCGCTGTTTGTCGACGGCGTCGGTGAGGGCCTTCGGCGGATTGTGCTGCCAGCCGAGGATCACCCAGGTGGCGCCGGGGTGCGCGGTCCGCAGCGCCTTCTCGACGCCGCGCGCGGCCTCGCCGACGGGTACGTCGCCGGGCTTTCCGCCCTCGTGCAGGAGGTCCATCTTGTACATCGTGGACGGGCCGAGGAGATCGTCCTGTGCGCGGTAGAACGCGGCGGCCGCGCGCGCGAAATGGCCGGTGCGCGGATCCAGCCAGTCGGGCCGGGCGAAGCCCACCCAGTCGCCCTGCGGGACCGTTCGCGCGCCGGGGTTCTTGTCGGTGAAGCGGGGCGGGACGGTGCCGTAGTAGCCGGGCAGGACCGGGGTCATGCCCAGCTCGCGGAGCCGGTCGCAGACGCGGCGGCCCAGGCGGGCGCGGGCGTCGAGCAGCTGCCGCGACACGGGGTGCGGGAACGCCGCCATGTTCTGCAGCAGCCACCACGGCTGGTGGGCGGGGCCCGGGATCCAGGCGCGCAGTTCCTCGTCCGTGTATCCGAACTCCTGGAAGGCGCGGTGGTACACGGCGTCGGCGCCGACGTACACGAGGACTTCGTTGTAGCCGTGCAGCGCGAGCACGTCGATCTCGCGCTCCCAGTACCGCCAGTCGTGGTAGGCGCCGGTGTAGCCGTCGTTGGTGTCGTTCAGTACGAAGCGGTGGGCGACGCCCGCCTCCCCGGTGAGGACGGTGGCGGGCGCGGGGAGCCGGTCGGGGAGGTCGGTCTGGCTGCCCGCCCAGGTGATGTTGGCGTGCGCGGTGTGCTTCAAGTAGTGGCGCAGACCGGCCAGTTGGGTGGCGGGTCCGGTGCCAGCGACGGTGATGCGGCCGGTGCGTCCGGTGACGCGGAAGGCGTCCCGCTGCCCGGTGCGCGGGATCGTACGGAAGGTGAGCTGGTCCCAGTGGCGGGGCAGCAGTCGCCGGGCCGCGTCGGCCGCGGCGTCCCGGCGCGGGGCGGGCGTGCCGTCGGCGGTGGTGCCGTCGCGGGGGACGCCGTCGGCGGTGGTGCCGGAACAGGCCACGGCGGCGACACCTGCCGTACCGGCAAGGCCGGTGAGGAAGGTGCGGCGGGGGAGAGGCATAGGGACTCCGTGAGTCGGTGGGGATGCGGTGCGGTGCGGGTGCGCGGTGCATTCCGAGAGGTCTCTTCCCCTGCTTGCTCCCGTGTCACGCCTGGGCCGGACCGCACGGCAGACTGGTGGACGGGCCTGTCACCCTCACGGGCCCGCCACCCTCACGGGCCGCCGGAAACGGCGTACGGGGAACGGGGAACGGGGGACATCATGAAGCGTGGACGGACGCCGCCGCCCGAGGACAGGGCCGCGGCCCCGGTCGGCCGTGGCGTACTGCAAGGGGCGTTCCTGCTCCTGGAAGAGCTGGCGAGAGCGGGCGACGCGGGGCTCACCGACCTCGCGGCCGGCACCGGACTGCCCAAGGCCACCGCGCACCGCCTGCTGGACCAGCTCGCGGCGCTCGGCGCGGTGGAGCGCCAGTCGGGCCGCTACCGCATCGGCGCCGCGGTGGCCCATCTGGCGCGGTCGTGGGGCACCCATCATCCGCTCGGCAGGGCCGCCGTGCAGCCTCTGCGGCGTCTGTCGGCGGCGACCGGGGCGAGCGTGGCCCTGGCGGCTCCGGCTGCCGTCGGCAGACGCATGGTGATCGTGAGCGGGGTGCCGGGACCCGCGGACGAGGTCGTCCCGCACATGCCGGGCCTGATCCTGCCGTCCGGCAACGCGGCCGACGTCGTCATCTCCGCGTCCAGACCGCCCGTCGCGCCGCCGCCGGAGTTCTCCCCCGCCGAGTGGGCCCGCCGCCTGAGCAAGGTGCGCGAGCGCGGTGTGGACCTGCACTACGACGAGGAACCGGGCGCCGTGACCTGTCTCGCGGTACCGGTCTACGCCCCGTCAGGCCGGGCCGTCGCGGCCATCGGCGTGTGTTTCGTCGGGCACCGTCTGCCGTCCGCCGCCACGGCCGACGCGGCACGGCGCGCGGCCCGGATGGTCGGCGAGAACCTGGCGCGCCTGCCCCGCACCCGACGGCTCTGAGAAGGCGTGCCGCGGTGCCCGTTCCGCTGGGTGGACCGGAACGTGGGGGTTCGGCCGTTCGCGAGGAACACTGGTCAAGCCGCATTCCGAACGGAGATTGCGGCCCAACTCACCTATTGATGAGGTCAGTTGGTGTGCCATTCATTCATCGCGAGCGCGAATCGGAGAACAGCAATGAGCACAGTCAATGCGGCCAATGCCGTCACGCCCCGGATCGCGGGGGCCGTGCAGGAGGTGGCCCGCGACGGCAAGGCCGAGGCGGTCGGCGGGAATCTCGGTGAGGCCTGGCGGGGCTGGGTGACGTGGGGCCCGGGGAACGGGACGTGGGACCTTACGATCTCCTGGGGTGTGATCAACCCGAACTCGACCGTCGTCATCACGGCGTCCGAGATCGACGGCAACGGCAACAGGTTCGTCGGCGCGGCCCCGTTCCAGGTGTCGAGCGTCGCTCCCGGCAACGGGGCCGTCATCTTCAAGATCAACATCGGTTGGAACAGCCCGATCCCGATGCGCACGGACATCCTCGTCTTCAACTGAGGCCTGACGCCTTGACGGATGCGGGGGCGGGGGGCGGGGGGGGGGGGAGGGCCCCCCCCGGCCCCCGGAGCCCGACCCCCCGGGGGGGGTGAGGGAAAGGGGAAGAGGGATGCGGGGGCGGGCGCCGGGGCGGGCGATACGCCGCCCCGGAGCCCGGGTCACGGAAGCCGCGGAGGCGTCTCAGTCATCGGATCGATAGCGGTGTGATGGGGTCAACTGGTCGCCAGATCGGGCCAGTTGACCCCATTGACATCCGATCTATTCCTCCCTACGTTCCCGAGCGACCCCTCCACCTAGGGAACCCCGGGAGCCGCCCCATGCGCCACAGAGCCACTGGAATCGTCCTGCTCCTCGCCACCGCCCTCGTGGGCACGGCGGCCATGTCGAGCGCGACCGCGGCCCCGAACGGGCCCCCGGCTCCCCGGCAGCCGAAGGCCACGGGCCCGGGGACCGACCACGCGTCGGACGATCCCTTCACCGCCGACCGCACCAACTGGTTCCGCCAGGACCGCTTCGGCATGTTCATCCACTTCGGCGCGTACTCGAACCTGGAGGGCGAGTACCGGCGCCCCGACGGCACCGTCTGCCGCGACGCCGAGTGGATCAAGCGGCAGTGCGACATCCCCATGGACGCGTACGAGAAGCAGGCGCAGGGTTTCAACCCCGCGGACTTCGACGCGAAGGCCGTCGTCAAGGCGGCCAAGGACGCCGGGATGCGCTACATCGTCATCACGTCCAAGCACCACGAGGGCTACGCGATGTGGCCGACGAAGGTCAACGACTGGAACCTGCGCGACCATTCGTCCTTCGACAAGAACCGCGACATCCTCGCCGAGCTGAAGAAGGCCTCCGACGACGCGGGCATCAAGCTCGGCTTCTACTACTCGATCTGGGACTGGCACGACAAGGACTTCCCCGACCCGGCCACCTTCCCCCAGTACGAGAAGCGCATGTACGCCCAGCTGAAGGAGCTGGTCGACACCTACGACCCGGCGCTCCTCTGGTTCGACGGCGAGTGGGACACCGACAACCCCCACAACCCCTGGACGGCCAAGGACGGCGAACGCCTGGAGTCCTATCTGCGGGGGCTGAACCCGGATCTGGTCATCAACAACCGCGTCGGCAAGCGCCGCGTCGTCGACGGCGACTACGGCACCCCCGAGCAGGAGATCCCGGGCGCCCCGGTCGACGGCCAGCTCTGGGAGTCCTGCATGACCCTCAACGGCCATTGGGGGTACGCCCGTTACGACGAGAACTGGAAGTCCGCCCAGACCCTGACCCGCAACCTCCTCTCCACCACGTCCCGCAGCGGCAACTACCTCCTGAACGTCGGCCCCGACTCCCGCGGCCGCGTCCCGGCACCCTCCGTCGACCGCCTCAAGCAGATGGGCGACTGGCTGCGCACGGCGGGCCAGGGCGACGCGGTCTTCGGCGCCCGCTACGGCGGCCTCGTCGACGAGCCGGCCTGGGGCCATGTGAGCCGCAAGGGCGACAAGCTGTACGCGGCCGTCACGCAGTGGCCATCGGCGGGCGGCGCCCTGCACCTCAAGGCCCGCACCGACTTCGCCGTGAAGTCGGCCCGCGTCCTCGGCAGCGACCAGAAGGTGACCGTCACCAAGGCCGGTGACGGCTACGACATCACGCCGTCGGGCGCCGCGACGAACGACATCGCGACCGTGGTCGAGCTGACGGTCGACCCCGGACCCACGGCACGCCCCGGCCGCGGCAAGGGCCTCAAGCAGGAAATCTTCGACAACGCGAAGCTCGAAGGCACCCCGAAGATCACCCGCACCGACCCCACCCTCAACCACGCCTGGAAGTACACCGGTTCACCCGACGCGTCGGTCCCCGCCGACAACTTCAGCGTCCGCTGGAGCGGTGCGATCGAGCCGCGCCGCTCCGAGACGTACACGCTGACGACCGTCTCGGACGACATGGTCCGCGTCTGGCTCGACGGCAAGCTCGTCATCGACTCCTGGACGCCGCACGAGCCGAGGATCGACAAGGCGCAGGTCGCCCTCACCGCGGGCAAGCGGCACTCGATCAAGGTCGAGTACGCGGAGCGGACGGGCGAGGCCCACCTGAAACTGCTCTGGTCCAGCCCCGGCCAGGAGCAGCAGATCGTGCCGAAGAGCCAGCTGTACGCGCGCTGACGTCACTCCCCCTATCGACCGTGACCCCGCGCCTGGGCGGCGTACGACACGAACTCCGCCCAGGTGCGGGGCTCCAGCGCGAGTCTGGGGCCCTCGGGGCGCTTGGAGTCGCGGACGTGGATGGTGGTGGGGCAGGGGGCGAACTCGACGCAGTCGCCGCCGCCCCCGCTGCTGTAGCTCGACTTGCGCCAGGCGAGGGCGACTTCGAGGCAGTCGCCGGAGCTTCCGCTGCTGTAGCTGCTCTTGAACCAGGCCAGTTCGGGGGTGCTCATTGCGCTCCTCGCATCCGCTTGAGCAGGCTCACCGAATCTTCGAATGAGAGAGCCTGTGCGCGCATCCTGGCATACCGCATCTGGAGCATGCTGACCACTTTCGGGTCGGCGTGGAACTGGCCACTCTCCTGCCCCTCGGTGTAGGCGAACCACTTGTTCTCCGGCGTCTCCAGCAGCTGCATGGGGCCATCGAGACCCGCATGACTCTCCCGCGCCACCGGCATGATCTGAATCTCGATGTTCCGCCGCTTCGACAGCTCGAGGACATGGTCGATGAGTTCCATAGTGACTTCATGCCCGCCCATGCCGCGCAGGAACAAATGTTCCTCAAGGATGAAGCTGAAGGCCGTGTTCGGCCGTTCCGTGAGGATTCGTTGTCGCTCGACCCGCGCCGCCAGCCGCGCCTCGATCTGTTCGTCGTCCAGCGGTGGAAGGCGGTTGACGAACAGCGTCCGCGCATACGCCTCGGTCTGCAACAGCCCCGGGATCAACCGGCATTCGTACGTGGAGAGCGCTACCGCCTCCTGTTCGAGGTGGGCCCACCGCCGGAACCATGAGGCGAGCCCGCGCTGCCGGGACAGCTGGTTCACGGCGAGCCGCAACGTGCCGAACGCGTCCAGCGCCGCCTCGCTCCGGTCCACGAACCGCGTCGGCGGAAAGCGCCTGCCCTGTTCGATCGAGGCGATGAAGTGGGCGGAGTATCCGATCTCCGGGGACAGGGACTCCTGTGTGTACCCGGCGCGCTTGCGGAAGCTCTTCAGGACCGCGCCGAAGGCCTTGAGCCCTTCGGTCGGTTCTGGCTCGTTACTGCTCGACGTACTTGACGACATCACGGGTATCCCCTGACGCTCGCATATCGGTCCCCGCCAACTCGCCCATGGTCACGTTGGGTTACCCGTACTGTCCACCGTTCGCACTCGTACAATTACGGAGCGTACGAGTTTCGTGCCTGGTGGCATTCCGGGTGCGCGGCCACCGTTGCCGCATGCCGATTCAATCCCGACCCGCCAGCCCCTCCGCCCTCCGCACCTTCACGCAGCGCCTGAGCGCCACCCCGCGAGGCGCCCGCCTGGCGAGAAGGCTGGCCAGGTTCCACCTGGACGGCTGGGGCATCGCGTACGACACCGAACTCTCGGACGCCGCGGAGGCGATCGTCGGCGAGCTGGCCGCGAACGCCGTCACCCACGGGCGCGTGCCGGGCCGCGACTTCGAGCTGGGCCTGACGCTCCTCGCGGACACGCTTCGTATCGAGGTCACCGACACCCGTGGCGAACTCAGGCCACCCGAGGAACCTGAACTCCCCGAGCCCGAAGGGGAGTCGGGCCGTGGGCTCGTGATCGTGGCGGCGCTCGCCGTCGAGTGGGGCGTGGGCGGGCGGGAGGTCGGCAAGACGGTTTGGGCTCATCTGCCCCTGCCTCAACGCCAGTGACGCGCAAGGGCGTTGGTGCGCGAGGCGTCGGTTCACCCCGTGTACATCCGGGCGAGGTGAATCCGGACGCGCGACGTACGCCGGGCGGACACGGACAGGCCCCAGTCTCACGCACGATCCGTCCGTCCCGGAACGAGGAGACACCGCGTGACCAGACACTGTCCGACACGTCGAGCGATCGGCTCGGTCGCCCTCGCCCTGACCACCGTCCTCGCGGCGGTCGCGGCCACGACCGCCACGGCCGCCGCCGACCCCCTGCCGGGCGTCGCCCCGCGCGCCGAGACGCCCGTCCTGCACGACGACGACGCGGGCGGCAACGCCGACGCGGACGACCCCGCGATCTGGCGCGACGCCGCGCACCCGGAGCGCAGCCTGGTGATCGCCACGGCCAAGGAGGGCGGCCTGCGCGCCTACGACCTCGACGCGCGCCCCGTCCAGTCGATCGCCGCCCCGCCCGCCGAAGGGCCCGACGACGCACCGGGCCGCTTCAACAACGTCGACCTGATATCCGGCCTCAAGCTCTCCGACGGCGCGGCCGATCTCGCCGTCACCAGCGACCGCGGCAACGACCGGCTCCGCTTCTACCGCATCGACCGCGACCGCCCCGGCGGCCCGCTCACCGACGTGACCGACCCCGCCGCCCCGCCCGTGTTCTCCGCCGACCAGGACGAGATCGACGAGCAGCGCACCGCGTACGGCCTCGCGACCTGGCGGGACAGGGCGAGCGGCCGCTCGTACGCCCTGGTCAGCCGCCGCGAACGCACCAGCGTCGCGCTCCTCGAACTGGTCCCGGGACAGGGCGGCAAGGTCACGTACCGCAAGGTCCGCACGCTCGACCTGCCGTCCTCGTTCCGGCTGCCGAACGGCACCTCGTGGACACCCTGCGCCGAACCCGGTGAACTCCCGCAGGTCGAGGGCATGGTGGTCGACCCGGCCGACGGCACTCTCTACGCGGGACAGGAGGACGTCGGCATCTGGCGGCTGCGCGCCGACCTGACCGGCGAGCCCCGGCTCGTCGACAAGGTGCGGGAGTACGGCGTCCCCGGCGTCTACGACGAGGAGACGGAGGAGTGCACCCCGGGCGCCGACCCCGGCTACGGCGGCCGGCGGATCACCGCCGACGTGGAGGGCCTCACCCTGATCGAGGAGTCCGACGGCGACGGCCACCTCCTCGCCTCCAGCCAGGGCGACAACACCTTCGCCGCGTACGACCGCGAGCCGGGCGACCACAACGAGTACGAGGGCGGCTTCCGCGTCACCCCCGCGGGCGGCGCGCTCGACGGCTCCGAGGAGTGCGACGGCGCGGCCGCGCTGAACGCGCCGCTCGGACCGGAGTACCCGCACGGCCTCCTGGTCGTCCAGGACGGTCACGACGCCCCCGGCGACGGCGAACGCCCCGCCACGAACTTCAAGTTCGTCGACCTCGGGAAGGTGCGGGACGCCCTGGACGACTGACGCCGCACGGGCCCGTACGTCAACGCCGCGGGCCGCCGGGGCGCAGGACGGTCGCCGCGAGCGCCAGGCCCGCCGCCGCGATGCCCGCGGCGACCAGGAAGGCCAGCCGGTAGCCGTCGGCGGTGGCGGCGAGCGCGCCCGTCCCGTGCCCGGTCAGGGACTCGGTGCGGCTCGCCGCCAGGGTCGTGAGCACCGCGATGCCGAGCGAACCGCCCACCACCTGCGTGGTGTTGAAGAGCCCGGAGGCGAGCCCGGTGTCCTCGTCGGACGCGCCGCTCATGGCGAGCCCCGTCACCGCGGGCATCGCGGCCGCGAACCCGGCGCTGAGCAGCAGCATCCCGGGCAGCACGTCGACGGCGTACGACCCCTCCGCGGGCAGCCGCCCGAGCAGCGCGAGGCCCGCCGTGATCAGGGTGAGGCCCACGAGGAGCGTGCGGTGGGCGCCGAAGCGGCCGATGACCCTCGCGGACAGGCCCAGCATCAGGGTGCCGATCACGACGGGCGCGGGCAGGAACGCCGTGCCCGTCATCAACTCGCCGTAACCGAGGACGCGTTGGAGATAGAGCGCCCCGATGTACTGGAAGCCGTACATCCCGGCGATCATCGCCATCTGCACGGCGTTCGCGCCGGTCAGGACCCGGGAACGGAAGAGCCGGAGCCGCAGCAGCGGCCGGGCCGCCCGCGCCTGCCGGACGGTGAACGCGACGTACAGGAGGAGCGACGCGGCGGCGAGGAGGACGGTCGTCGCCGTGCCGTGCCCGGCGGCGCTCACGATCGTGTACACGGTCAGCATCAGCGCGCCGGTGATCAGCGCGGCCCCCGGATAGTCGGCGCCTTCGCCGAGGCCCGTCCCACGGTCCGAGTCGAGCACACGCACCGCGGCGACCAGCGCGACGACCCCGATGGGCAGATTGATCAGGAAGATCCAGTGCCAGCTCAGCGTCTCGGTCAGTGCCCCGCCGAGGAACGTGCCGATCGCGCCGCCCGCCGCGCCGACCGCGCTGAACACCGCGATGGCCCTGGCCTGTTCACGCGGCTCGGGGAAGAGGGCGACCAGCATGCCGAGCACCACGGCCGAGGTCATCGCGCCGCCCACCCCCTGGAGGGCGCGGGCCGCGATCAGCACCCCCTGACCGGTGGCGACGCCGCACACCACGGACGCGGCGGTGAAGACCGCGAGCCCCGACACGAACATCCGCTTGCGCCCGACGAGATCCCCGAGCCGCCCGACGAGCAGCAGCAGCCCGCCGAAGGCGATGAGATAGGCGTTGACCACCCAGGCGAGCCCGGCCGCCGAGAACCCCAGATCGCTCTGGATGGCGGGCATCGCGACCGTCACGATATTGCCGTCGATGATCGTCATCAGGGCCCCGGACGAGAGGACGGCGAGCGACGCCCAGGGCGAGGCGGCCCCGCGGGGCGAGCGCCCCGGCGGGGCTGGGGTGTTGACCTCGGACACGGCCTGGGACATGGTGACGACCTCCGTACTTGGCGCCTGTGAGCTGCAAAGGTGCACGACTTGTAACGGGGCTCATCGTGAATGCCCATGAGGGCGGGGAGTAAGGAGGCACTTTGATGTCCCAGGGGAACACCGGTGTTACCTCGCAGGTCGTGAACGCGCAGGCGTGCCCGGTCCGCGAAGTTATTGACAGGGTCGTCGGCAAATGGAGCGTCCCGATCATCATCGCCGCCACGCACGGCCCCATCCGCTTCACCGAACTGGAGCGCGCCATCGACGGCATCAGCCGCCGCATGCTGACCCTGACCCTGCGCAACCTGGAACGCGACGGCCTCCTGCAACGCACCGTGCACCCCACGGTCCCGCCCAAGGTCGAGTACGAGCTCACCCCCGTGGCCCGCGAGCTGCACGGCACCCTCCTCCAGCTCACCGGCTGGGCGGAGCGGCACCGGGTCACGATCGCGGAGTCACGGGCGGCGTACGACGAGAAGCGGGGTCTTGTGGAGGCCTGAGGGGGTGCGGGGGATATCCCCCGTGCCGATCTTCCGGCCCGCCCGATGGTGCGGGCCCGGCTCCCCGGCGATCGTGGATGGCCTGACGCAGATCGCGTACAGGGAGAGGAAGACCGTGCGACACAGGAGTTCCAAGGCCGCGACGGCAGCCGTGGCTCTGGCCCTCGCGGGCGGCGCCATGGCGCCCGCCGCGGCGACGCAGCAGACCCGGCCACCGGCGTCCGCCGAGGGCGTCTGGCGCGTGGAGGGCTACGGCGCCGCCCTGACCATCAAGGACGGACGGCTGCGCGAGTACCAGACCACGGACATCAGCTGCCTGAAGGGCGGCTCCGCGAAGCGGACGGCACCGGGCCGGTACAGCGCCGCCGACGGCACGGTCCTCACCGTCACGCCCCAAGGGCCCCGGCGCGGATCCCTGCACGTGTCCGGATCCGCGGGCGACCGGGAGCTGCGGCGCATCGCGGAACTCCCCGAAACCTGCGACCCCGACCACCCATTGCCCAAGGACCCGGTGACAGCGTTCGACGTCTTCTGGCAGTCCTTCGAGGAGAACTACCCCTTCTTCGCCGCCAAGGGCATCGACTGGCACGCCGTACGCGACACCTACCGGGCCAAGGTGCACGCCGACACGACCAGGGACGAACTCTTCGCCCTCTTCAGCGAGATGGTGCGGCCGCTGCACGACGCGCATGTCATGGTCATCGACGGCGACCACAGGTTCTACCAGGTCCGCCCGGGGACGACCGTGCCCGGCAAGGAACTCGACGCCAAGGTCAAGGACCACATCGTGCGCCGCGACCTCAAGGGCGAGCAGCCGCAGGAGTTCGCGAGCGGCCGGATCAGCTACGCGGATCTGCCCGGCGGACAGGGCTATCTGCGCATCTCCGGCTTCGCCGGATACGACACGAAGAACCCCTCGTACGCCGCCCAGCTCGCCCAGCTCGACAAGGCCCTGGACACCGTCCTCACCCGCGAGCGCACGGCCTCCCTCAAGGGACTCATCATCGACCTGCGGGTCAACGGCGGCGGCTCCGACGCCCTCGGCCTGCACATCGCCGAGCGCCTCACCGACACCCCGTACCTCGCCTACCGCAAGCGCACCCAGTACACCCGCCCGCAGCCCGTCCCCGTACGGCCCGCCAAGGACACCCCCCGCTACGCAGGACCGGTCGCCCTCCTCACCGGCGGCTCGACGGTCAGCGCGGGCGAGACCTTCACCCAGGCCCTCATGGACCGCCCCGGCAGGACGGTCCGCATCGGGGAGTCCACGCAGGGCGTCTTCTCCGACGTACTGCAGCGCAAGCTCCCCAACGGCATGGCCATCTGGCTCCCGAACGAGGAGTTCCTGACCCGCACGGGCCGCACCTTCGACGGCACGGGCATCCCGCCGCACCTGCGTACGCCCGTCTTCACCGACGAGGAGTTCGAGAAGAACCGCGACTCGGCCTTCGACAAGGCGGTCGCGGTGCTGCCCCACTCGCCCCTTTACCATCCCATTACTGAATGACGGCGTTCCGCTTACCCGTTGCGACTACTGTCTGCCGTTGGCTTGTGCACATTGCAACGTGAGGTATCGGGGGACGGACGGCCATGGGGGACCTGGGCAAGGACTCGGAGTCGATAGCGAAGGCGGCACCGCTGCTGCGCAAAGCGCCGCATCACATCGCAAAGCCGCTGCACGACTTCAAGACCGCGTCGCACGACCTGTCGGCGCTCGGCGCCCTGGGCGCGCTCATGAGCGCCACCGACGACGTGCGCGAAGGCATGGAGACGCTCGCCGAGGTCGCCGAGGACCTCGTGGACGAGTGGCACGGCGAGGCGAAACTCATGACCGACCTGTCCGAGGCGTTCGACGTCCTCGACGTCCTGCTCGAAGCCGCCGCACGCGGCAAGAAGCAGGGCTGAACCCCATGGTCGACCTCAACCCCCTGCACTACATCAACAAGTTCAACCACATGGCCGGCGACAACATGGCCAGCATGATGGAGTTCCTCGGCATCACCGACCCCGCCGTGGACCCCGACGGCGTCCGCGAGATCGCCAAGAAATGGCGGTCGCTCGCCAAGGCCGTGGACGCGTCCGTCAAGGACGCCGAGGCCGCGCTGCGGGACGTGACCTGGGAAGGCAAGACCGCCACCGCCTTCAACAAGCGGGCCAAGAAGACCCGTTCGCAGGCCACGAAGATGGCCGACTCGCTGCGGGACGGCGCCGACGCGCTCGACAAGTACGCCGACGAGGCACACGAACTCCTCACCGAACTCAACGTCATCATCCTCGAAATCATCGAGGTCGAGATGGCGGGCCTCGCCCTGTCCGTCCTGACCGGCGGCGCCTCCGCCGTCGTCAGCAGCCTGGCCGCGGGCGCCCGCTTCGCCAAGGTCATGGCCCTCATCGGCCGCATCGAACACGCGGGCACCGCGATGGCCCGCACCATCCGCGCGGTCCTCGAAGTCATCCGCGGACTGCGCAGGGCCCTCAAGGCCCTCAAGGAGATCAAGACGATCGCGCGGGTCGGCAAGATGGCGGGCGAAGGCGCCAAATTCGCCGCCCTGGACACCCTGTTGAAGGACCCCTCCACCTTCAAGGACCCCGGCAAACTCGCCGAGACCCTCGCCCTTGGCGCGGCCCTCGGCGTGGGACTCGGCAGCCTGGGCACCCTGCTCGGCAAGGGACTCGGCAAACTCAAGCCCAAGGACCTGTCCAAACTGCGCAGCGCCATGAAGCTCAACTGCGCCTCCTTCGAACGTCTTTCGCTCCGCCCGGGCTTCGACAAACTGCCCGCCTCCGTGCGCAACGCCCTCAAGAAGTTCGTCCGCGACCCGATCGACGTGGCCACCGGCGACATGGCGCTGCCGCGCACCGACGTCAACCTGCCCGGCGTGCTCCCGCTCCTCCTGGAGCGCACCCACCTCTCCTCGTACCGCTACGGCGGCTGGTTCGGCCCGTCCTGGGCCTCCACCCTCGACCAGCGCGTCCAGGCCGACGACGACGGCTTCATCTACGCCGCCGCCGACGGCGCCCGCCTCTGCTTCCCCGTCCCCGACCCGGAGAGCAACACGCCCGTCCGCCCGGACACCCCCGGCTCGCGCCTCACCCTCTCCTGGGCCGACGACTTCGACGGCGCGATATGCGTCACCGACCCCGAGAGCGGGATCACCCAGGTCTTCCACAGCCCGGTCCCCGCCGCCGCGGGCGAGGCGGTCGACGTACCGCTCCAGTACCTCCAGGACCGCAACGGCAACCGCATCACCATCGAGTACACCGAAGGCGACATCCCCGCCGCCGTCACCCACTCCGGCGGCTACCGCATCGCCCTGGACCGCGACGAGGCCGACTCCCGCATCACGGCCCTCCGCCTCGAATCCCCGACGGACCCCGCCACCACCCCCCTGGTCACCTTCACCTACGACGAGTCCGGCCACCTCACCGAAGAGACCAACTCCTCCGGCCTCCCCATGCGTTACACCTACGACGCCGAAGGCCGCATCACCTCCTGGACCGACCGCAACGGCACCACCTACCGCTACACCTACGACCCCCAAGGCCGCGTCACCACCACCGACGGCACAGCCCACGCCCTCGCCTCCACCCTCACCTACGACGACGCGACCCGCACCACCCGCGTGACGGACTCCCTCGGGCACGTCCGCGTCTACGAACACAACCAGGCATTCCGCCTCACCCGCGAGACCGACCCCCTCGGGCACGTCACGACCCAGGAGTGGGACGAGGAACTGCGGCTCACGGGGGTGGTGGATGCGGTGGGGAACGCCACCCGCTACCGCTACGACGAGCAGGGCCGGGTCGCATCGGTCACCCGCCCGGACGGCCTCGCCACGACCGCCACGTACAACGAACTGGGGTTGCCGACGACGGTCACCGAAGGGGACCGGATCCTGTGGCGCCGGGAGTACGACGAGCGCGGCAATCTCACCGGAGTCACAGACCCGGCCGGAGCCGTGACCCGATCCGCCTACAACAGGACCGGTCATCTGACCACGGTCACGGACGCGCTCGGCCACACCACCCGCGTGCGCTGCAACCCGGCCGGACTCCCCGAAAGCATCACCGATCCGCTGGGCGCGACGACGCGATACGGGCGAGACGCGTTCGGACGCCCCGTCACGTGCACCGATCCACTGGGCAATGTGACCCGGATGGAGTGGACCGTCGAGGGGAACCTCACGCTCCGCGTCACCCCCGATGGCAGCAGCGAGTCGTGGACCTACGACGGCGAAGGCAACTGCACCACCCACACCGATGCGATGGGGGCGGTCTCCCGCTACGAGTACGCCCCCTTCGACCTGCTCGCCGCCCGCACGGGGCCCGACGGCGTCCGCCACACCTTCACGCACGACAGCGAACTGCGACTCACTCGGGTCACGAACCCGCAGGGCCTGACCTGGGACTACGAGTACGACCCTGCCGGACGCCTGCGCAGTGAGACGGACTTCGACGGGCGCGCGCTCCGTTACCGTCACGACGCCGCGGACCGGCTGGTCTCCCGCTCGAACGCGCTCGGCCGCGACACCCACTTCGCCTACGACGAGCTGGGGCAGATCGTGCGCCAGACCGTCGACGGCATCAGCACGACTTTCGCGTACGACGCGGCAGGACAGCTGACGCGAGCCGTCGCCCCGCAAGCACGGGTCGACTTCCGGCATGACCTCAACGGCCGCCTGCTGTCGGAATCGGTCAACGGCCGGACCACTTCCTACCGTTACGACGCGCTGGGCCGTCGCATCAGCCGCACCACGCCGAGCGGCGCCACCAGCGGCTACACGTACGACGCCGCCGGCAACCTCGCCGCGCTCGACACGGCCGGCCGCACGATCGCCTTCGAGTACGACCCGTCGGGCCAGGAGACGATCCGGCGGATCGGCGCCGACATCGGCGTGTCCAGCACCTACGACGCCCGCGGTCGCCTGACCCTCCAGTCGGTCACGGGTGGGGGCGGACGAGCGGTCCGACGGCGCGCGTACGACTACCGCGCGGACGGCAACCTGGTCGGGCTCGACGACGACCTGCACGGCACCCGTCACTTCGACGTGGACCCGGCCGGGCGCGTCACGGCGGTCCGGGCAGAGGCGTGGTCCGAGAGCTACGCCTACGATGCGGTGGGCAACCAGACACAGGCGTCCTGGCCCGTCGCCGAACCGGGTGCGGAAGCCACCGGCACCCGCACGTACGAGGGCACCCGCATCACTCGGGCCGGAGCCGTCCGCTACGAGCACGACGCGCTGGGCCGGATCGTGCTGCGGCAGAAGACCCGACTGTCCCGAAAGCCGGACACCTGGCGTTACGCGTGGGACGCCGAGGACCGGCTCGCCTCGGTCATCACTCCCGACGGCACCCACTGGCGTTACCTCTACGATCCCCTGGGCCGGCGCATCGCCAAGCAGCGGCTGGCGGCGGACGGCGTCTCGGTGGTCGAGCAGGTCGAGTTCAGCTGGGACGGCGCGACACTCTGCGAACAGACCACCACTGCCGACGAGCTGCCGAGCCCCGTCACCCTCACCTGGGACCACCAGGACCTGCACCCTGTCGCGCAGACCGAACGCATCGGGGCCGACGACGCCTCCCAGGAAGAGATCGACTCCCGCTTCTTCGCGATCGTCACCGATCTGGTCGGCACGCCCAGTGAACTGATCGACGAACAAGGGGACATCGCCTGGCACAGCCGTACCACCCTGTGGGGCACCACCACAGGGGAGGCGAGGGGCGCCGCGTACACACCGTTGCGTTTCCCGGGCCAGTACTTCGACCCGGAAACCGGGCTCCACTACAACTACTTCCGTACCTACGATCCCGAGACCAGCCGCTACCTCAGCCCCGACCCTCTGGGCCTCGCCCCGTCCGACAACCCCAACGGCTATGTCGACAACCCGCACAGCTGGACAGATCCTCTGGGGCTGGCTCCCTGCGCCAAGGGAGGCTGGTCGGACAAGGCCGACTTCTCAAGCCAAAAAGTGATGAGCAAGAAGTTCCACTCTCACGCGAAGGACTTCCTCGACAATCCGGGAAACCTCAACGGAGCCAACCTCAAGGCCTTCCAGAAGTCCATGCAGGAGCACATGACCGCTCCAGGGACCAAGATCTTCCGGTACAACTACCGCAAGCAGGGGCAAGCCGTCGGCTTCATCGACCCGCAGTCACTGAAGATGGTCATGCTCCGCTCCGACGGCAAGTTCTGGTCTGCCTTCCAACTCAACAAGAACCAGTTCTCCGACATCGTGCAGCGAGGGTTCCTCTGGTGAGCAAGGAAGGGAATTCAAGAATGGGCAGAGACAGCGGCAGAGGGGTGCGGGACGTCGTCTCCGGCACGGGATCCTTCCGGCGCGAGTGGCTCGCCGCGAGTGACAAGAGCGTGGTGCCGGTGCCTTCCCCCTCCGGGATGGACAAGCATCTGGCCCGACGAGTGAGCTCCGGCGCCGCACAGGCGGGCCACGATCACGTCATCGCATGCCGTGTGGAGGAGGCTGGTGTCGCGGAACCGGGGATCGAGATCGCGGCGACCCAGGAGAGCATCCTTCGGGAAACCCCCTGGAACGATGGGGAGTTCCTGATCGTGCTGCCCGATCTCGCCGGGGCACTTCTCGTCACCGACCAGGGATACGCGCTGATCGCCGGCGAGGGAGACTTCCTCCGGGGCGGCATCCCCGAAGGGGTCGACCAGGCGACCGTCGACTTCTCCCGATACGCGAAACGGGTCGGGCGCAGCCACCCGGCCGTTCTCGCGGTGGCGGCGCAGGCCCGGCCCGTTCAGGTGGCGTGGGCCTCGAAGAGTGATGTCGCCGAAGGGTCGGCCACCGCGCAACAGATGGCACTCATGGAGTCGTTCGCGGCGGACGACATCGGTGGCGAGGAATTCGCCGTGGCATGGCTGGACGCCCGACGGCAATCCCTGCACCTGCGAGAGCGCTTGCGGGAACCCTTCTCCAGGATCCTCGACCAGGTCTTCTACGCGCTCGACGACTACGTCATCGATCCTGGCCTGCGCGATGCGGACGACATGACGAATGAGCAGCTTCAGGCACAGGTCCGTGAAAGCCTGGCCGACCTCGACGCGCTCGAGCGCAGGCCGTAGGAGACCGAGGAAGATGCCGGCTCCGAAGGCGCCGCTCGACCGCGGCCGCACCCTCGACGAACTGGAGGGCCGGCGCTGGCCGGACCCTCCCGTGGACACGACCCCCATGGTCAGGAACGTGTACGAGCTGCGGCGCCGCCCCGTCGGCACCCTGGAGCCGCATGAGCTCGCGCGGCTGATCGGGCAGGACGTGGGGCTGCCCTGGCTGCTGCCGCTGGCGGTGGAGATCCTGCGGGACACCGCGCCGAAGCAGGCGGAGGGCGGCTGGTTCGACGACGACCTGCTGTACGCGGTCGTCACCAGAAAGCCCGCCGCCTGGGCCGCCGCCCCACAACTCGCCCACGAACTCAAGGAGACCGTGGCCACCCTGACCGACGTCTCACGCTACGTCCGCCAGGAGATCGACGCGTTCCTCGCGGCGGTCCCGGGCGACGACTGACCCGGCACGGGCTCATGCACGCTTCGGAGGTTCGGTGATCGAGGTCGAGAAGGCCGGACGGATCCGTTCCGGGGACGACGCGGGAAAGTACGTCAAGATCCAGGAACTTCCCGACTCCCCGCCCAGCTACCTGATCCTGCTGGCCCATGACCGGCAGTTCGAGCACGGCTGCGGCGACCACTGGGTCGAGGACCACGCATCGCTGGAGGGCTTCTTCCGCGAGAGCCAATGGGTCGTCGACTGGTAGACCGACGACTTCCACCCCCGAGAGGAGACCGGCGGCATGCTGCACGAGGTCGAGGACATCGAGCGGGAGAGGGGGCGCGTCGCACGGCGGCCCCGGGCTCAGGGCGCGCCGCCGGTGCTGAGCTGGTTCGAGGTCAGGCCGACCGTCCCCACCGAGGCGTACGCCGCCCGCTTGAGGTCCGTGCTCGATGCCGCGCTGGGCGTTGCCCTCTCCGCGGACTTCGCCGAGGAGGACCTGCCCGCGGACTCCGTCCCGGGGTGGTTCGCCACGGTGAGCGGCCCGCTCTTCGCCCGGGCACCGGAGTTCGCGCGACGGGGCCGAGAGCGCTACGCCGCGGCGATCCGGGGCGGATCCTGGGAACTCCAGGGCTGGCTCCACGAGTTCGACCCCGATTCGGAGAGCCGGGGCTGGGCGTGGTGGGACCTGACACACTCACCGGACGGCAAGCTCCGGATCTGGGCCGACACCTGGGGCGAAGCCTTCTTCGCCTGCGACGAACTCCGCTGGCTCGCCTACGTCGCCGGTTCCGACGAAGTGAGCGGACCATATCTCGCCAAGGCCGAGAGTTGGCACACGGAGGTCCGAGGCCCGGGCTTCCTGAGGGGCGACGACAGTGGATGAAGACGTGGAGGAGGCGACGCGGTCCCGCCTGCGCGCGCTGGCCGACGGTGCGGTCACGCCCGAGGAGGTTTCCGCGTGGGCGCTGCGCGTGAGGGAGAGCGATGTTCCGCAGCTGTGTGAAGGGCGGATCTGGACCGCCGTCGACCGGCTCTCCGGTGCGGACCTCTTGGCGGCGCCGGGGCAGTATCTGCACGGGAAGGAGGACTTCGATGCCTGGGTCGAGGAGTTCGACGGCAGCGGAGCCGGTTGACCCTCAACCCGCCCCCTTCCCCGCCGATTCCGCGACCGCGGTCGTGGAGGAGTCGGTCACGCCTCGGCTGTCCGCCTTGCGGAGGTTGCGGATGGCGGGTACGGAGAGGAGGGCCAGGGCCACGCCTAGGGCGATTACCGCGTTGAAGGCCAGGACTTGGCGTATGCCGAAGATTTCCGAGGCGGGGCCGGCGAGGGCCTGGCCGACGGGGAGCATGGCTACGGAGCCTGCCACGTCGTAGGCGTGGACGCGGCTTCGTACGTCGGTCGGGACCTGGGTGAGGATGCTGGTCGTCCACATGACGCCCCAGAAGGCGTTGGCCGCGCCGGCGGCGGCGAGGCCGGTGGCGATCAGGGGGACGGGGAGGTCGAGGGCCACCGACGCCGGTTGCAGCCAGTACAGGAGGAGCGCGGCGGAACCGGCCCGCAGGGGGCGCACCGGCCGTACCCGCATGGCGACGAGCGCGCCGACCACCATGCCCGCGCCCATGGCCGAGTTGACGAGGCCGAGCGTGCGGGGGCCGTGTTCGGAGACGACCTGGGTCGCGATCAGCGGGACCATCGGCCCCCAGGACGCGATCATGAGGACCATCCAGATCACGATGACGCCCCAGAGCCAGGTCCGGGAGCGGAACTCCTGCCAGCCTTGGGACAGGTCGGATCGGAAGGAGTTGCCTCGGGATTTCACGGACCGGTGGTCCGGTGCCGGGAGGCGTAGCAGGGCGAGGCAGATCGCGCTCGCCAAGTACGTGCAGGCGTACGCGACGAAGACCCCGCCCGGCTCGGTGAGGCCGACCAGCGCTCCGGCCACCGCGGGGCCCGCCATGGTCATCAGGGACTCGATGGTGCGGATGGCCCCGTTCGCGCCCTGTACGTCCGCGGCGATCCGCGGGATGAGGGTGGGCAGTCCCGGCTGGAAGAGCGCGGCGCAGATGCCGTTGACGGCGGACAGCACGCAGATCTGCCAGACGACGATGTGGCCGGTGAAGAAGAGGCAGGCCATGACGGCCTGCACGCCGACGCGCACCAGGTCCGCCCCGATCATGAGGACCCGGTTGTTCACCCGGTCGGCGATCACCCCGCCGAAGATGACGAACCCGGCGAAGCAGGCCGTCATGCTGGCCAGTACGGCTCCCACGACCCCGGCCCCGTAGCCGCTCAGGACGAGACCGGTGGCCAGCGCCACCGGTGCCATCATGTCGCCGAGCCTGGCGACGCCGCGGGCGGCGAAGAAGAGCGTGAAGTTGCGGGACCACAGGCCCCCTGGCGTGCCGGACGGGTCCCCGGGAGCAGTGTTCATGATGGGCGCAGTGTGGCGTCAACCAGGTTGCTGGGCAAGCGAATTACGGCCGTGCGGGCGGGCGGCACCCGCGGCCCTGACGGAGTCGCGGGCCGCGGGTGCCGTACCCGGTTCGACCGGGTGGTTCACCAGACCTCTTCCACCCACTCCGGGTGGTCGATGAACGGGTTCCTGTTGTGCTGGAACTTGTCGAATATGACCTGGTTGCGGTTCTTCTCGAACGCGTCCGGCGGGTCCTCGTCGCTCCACTGCTTCAGGACGGAGAGGCGGCCGATGGCGGGCGCACTGCCGTTGTCCACCTGGTCGTTGGGCTCCAGGTCGGGGAAGCCGTCCTCGCCGTCGTAGCGCACGGCCATGTAGAGGATCATGCGGGCCACATCGCCCTTGACGGCGTCGCGGGGCTCGAAGGAGTCGTCGTCGGTGAGGCTGCCGGGGGCTCCTTCGACCGCGCTGCCGCCGTTGTCGAAGTCCTTGTTGCCCCGGATGCTGTTGACCGTGACGTCCTCGGGGCGCAGGTGGTGGATGTCGGTGCCGGGGCCGGTGGCCGTGCCGAAGTCCCCGTGGGACTTGGCCCAGACGTGCTCGCGGTTCCAGTCGCCCTGGTCGCCGCCGCTGCTGCTCTTGCTCCGCGAGGTGCCGGAGTAGAGCAGGATCACGTTGGAGGCGTTGGCGGGGTCCTCGTCGGTGCTCTTGAGGGCGTCCCAGACCTGGTCGTACGAGAGCTTGGTCTGGTCGCTGATGATGGTGTGCAGCGCGGACTTGAGCTCGGGACCTGTCTTGCCGAGCGCATCCTGGTAGTACGTGTCGTCGTAGGCGCCGACGGCTGCGGGTGCCGGGGCCGGTGTGGGGGAGGTGGTGGCCGTGGCGGTGGCCGGCACGGTGATGCCGACGAGGACCGCGGCGGCGGTCAGGGCCAGGGGTTGCCAGCGGCGTACGCGCGGGACGGGCATGTGGGGTGTGTCCTTTCCCGGAGTCCTCGCGCGCCGCGCGCCCGCCCAATGAGCGCGCGGTCTACGCGAGTTGACCAATCAACAACCGGGAGAGTGGCACGGATGTACGTATCCGCGTGTGAACGTCGTGGGTCGGTTGGGTAACGATGTCATGTACACGGCTGGGTGAGGGATGGGTGGGGCGCCTGACGGCTAGAGGCCCAGCAGGCCCGGGTCGGACGCCAGTGCGCGGAAGTAGTCGAGCGGATCCGACACCATCCGCCGCTCCTTGAGGTGCAGGAGACCGGCGACCCCCGTGACCGTCGCGGCCAGCGTGCCGTCCGCCTTGGCTATCGTCTGCTCGGTGCGGAAGGTCTTGCGCTCGCCCCACACGAACAGGCAGGTCACCGTGATCTCGTCGCCCGCGCGCAGCTCGCTGCGGTAGCGGAGCGTGTTCTCCAGGGCGACCGGGCCCACGCCCTTGTCCAGCAGGTCGGTCTGCTCGATGCCGGCTTCGCGCAGCAGGGACCAGCGGGCGTGCTCGGCGTACTGGAGGTACACGGCCTGGTTGAGATGGCCCTGCGAATCCGTCTCGTAGCCACGGACGCCGATGCTCACGGAATACGGGTCTGCCACGGGGTTCCCTTCGACGGGGTTGGGTCGCACGGGGCACGGGGTGTGCCCTGTGCGTTCAACTCATCGGTGGGGTGGGGCATTCCGGTGGGGGTGGTGTGTCGGTGCGGGTGCGTCGTGGCTTGTTGCGCAGTTCCCCGCGCCCCTGGGTGGTCCGTCTTGGTGTGGTCCTTTCTGCGGGGGCGTCGTGGTTTGTTGCGCAGTTCCCCGCGCCCCTGAAGGGGCTTACGTTCGGCGCGGGGACGCCAGGAGGTAGGGGGTGTTGGTGCGTGGGGGTTTGTGTTGGCTGGTTTGCCAGCCTGCCTCGTTGAGGGCGGTGGCGCAGGTGTGGAGGGAGGCCGGGGTCGGGGCGTGTACGGCTACTGCCTCGGGTTGGGGGGTGGGGGTGACGCGGTAGCCGTCGGTGCCGGGGCCTGCGGGGAGGCAGCCGGTGGCTTCCAGGGCGAGTGCCGCCGCCTGGACCAAGTGGCTCCGCTCCCAGGCGCAGGGGCGGTCGCGGGAGCCGTCGGTGTTGGTCATGCGGCGCAGCTCGACGAGGCCCTCCCAGGCGGTGCGGACCTCCCGCGCGCGGGCGGGGCCCTGGGCGCCGGGTGGCGTCGGCTCGGTGCCGGTGCGGGCGGCGAAGACTCCGGAGGGCGCGGGCGAGGGGGAGGGTGGCGGCTCGGGGGTCGGGGGCGCGGTGCCCTCATCGCGTACACCCTCCTCGCGTACGCGATGACCCGCGGGCGTCAGGAAGTACGCGTGCGGCGGCCGGGGATGGCGGAAGGCGAGGCGCGCCCGCACCAGGCCCGTGAGCTGGGTCTCGGTGCCGGACAGCCGCCCGGTCGCCGGGTCCGCCGCCTCGATGATCCGTCGCTGGACGGCAGTCGGCGGTCTCATCGCACACGCACCCCTTCCCTGGCCGGTCCCGTCACCTGGTACCGATGGTGTCCTGCGGCACTGACATCAGGGTGCCGTCGACATCACGAGCTCAAGGACCCGCCGGTCCGCGTCGGCGTCCGTCCGCTCCTCGGGGGTGCCGGGATACGTGTCCAGGAGTACGTCGGTGGCGCCGA
Source organism: Streptomyces sp. NPDC059002 (assembly GCF_042740435.1). NCBI lineage: Bacteria > Bacillati > Actinomycetota > Actinomycetes > Kitasatosporales > Streptomycetaceae > Streptomyces > Streptomyces sp. NPDC059002. Next base: position 83,879 of record NZ_JBHYJI010000023.1, read on the forward strand.
GTTCCCCGAGGGTCTCCAGGTCACCGCGGACCTGGTCGGCGCTGCCGTGCCCGAGCGGGCGTTCCGCGGTGTCCGGCTGCTGCCCGAGCCGGATCTGCAGGCGCGGCACGAGATCCGGCACGGGGCGGCCCGCTGCGGCGGCGGCCTCCGCGATGCGGGGGAGCGCCTCGCGCAGCGCCGCAAGGGTCGGCATGAACGGGTGCCAGCCCTCGCCGAGACGCGCGGCCCGCACCTGCGCGGCGGGGGAGTTGCCGCCCACCCACACGGGCAGGTGGGGGCGGGTCGCGGGGGCCGGGGCGGTGCGGACGTCTTCGTACGCGACGTACGTGCCCTGGAAGGACGTCGGGTCCTCGCTCCACGCGGCGCGTATCGCCGCGAGGTACTCGTCGGTGATCGCGCCGCGCTCGCGGAAGGGCACGCCGAGCACCTCGTACTCGGCGGCGGACCAGCCCACCCCGGCGCCCAGGATGAACCCGGCCTCGTTCAGCCGGTCGATGTTGGCGGCCATGCGGGCGGTCTGCAGCGGATGCCGGTACGGGATGACGGTGATGGTCGTGCCGAGCCGCAGCCCCGGCACACGGCCCGCGAGGTGCGCGGCGAGCACGAACTGGTCGTAGAACGGCGCCGGATAGACCGCGTGGACGTCCGGCGTCACCGCGATGTGGTCGGAGATCATCGCGAACTCCAGGCCGAGGTCGCGGGCGTCGGTGGCCTGTCGTACGAGGGATTCGGGGGTCGTGCCCGCGCCGAAGTTGAGGAGGTTCACGCCGTATCGCATGAGCGCAGTCTTGATGATCAAGATCGCGCCTGTCGAATGCCTCGAATCCCCAGAATCCGCGGATTCCCCGTCAGTTCGCGGGCCCGGCGGGACGCAGGTTCCAGCCCGCCACCACCGGTCTGCCGTGCTCGGTGCTCAACCGGCTCACCGTGCCCGTGGCCAGCAGGAACATCGAGCCGCCCGAGGTGGGCAGGCCGAGCCTGCGGGCCGTGAGGACGCGCAGGAAGTGGCCGTGCGCGAAGAGGACCACGCTGCCCTCGTTCTCGGCGAGCGCCGCGTCGACCTTGGCCAGCATCCGGTCGGCGCGCTCACCGACCTGGTCGGGCGTCTCGCCGGGGTGCTCGGGCGGTCCCGGGGCCACCCCGTCCGTGAAGAGGTACCAGTCGGGGTGCGTGCGCTGGATCTCGACGGTGGTGAGGCCCTCGTACGCGCCGTACTCCCACTCGCTCAGATCCGGGTCGACCCGCGCGTTCCTGAACCCGGCCAGCTCCGCGGTCTCCCGCGCCCGCACCCGCGGGCTCGTGAACGCGGCACCGATCCGGTACGTGCCGACGAGCGGCGCGAGGTGGCGCGCCTGCTCCCTGCCGTTGTCCGTGAGCGGGACGTCCGTCCAGCTGGTGTGCTGCCCGGAGAGGGCCCACGGCGTCTCGCCGTGCCGGACGAGGAGCAGATCGCCCATGGTCGCGCACATCCTGTTCTCGTGGGGGTGGCGGAACCGTCCGGTCCCGCCACCCCCGAGACTGCCACGCGGTGCAGGTCACCCGCGTGCGGGGGGCCGCCTCACAGTCCCTGAGGCACCCGGGCGGGCCGTCCCGAGCCGCGCGTCAGGGCGTAGCCGCCGACGCCCGCGAGCGCCGCGAGGACGCCGCCGCCCGCCGTCCACAGCCAGCGCGACGACCACCAGCCGCCCGCCCAGCCGTCCTCCGGCTCGGTGGCGGCGGCGGTGCGCTGCTTGTCGGCGGAGCCCGCGCCCGGCACCAGCGGTTCGCCGAGCGAGCCGTCCACGGCCTGCGCGCCGCCCGCGTCGGTCGTGGTGACCTTCGTCCGGACGCTCACCGGGAGGCCCAGGTCGTCCGCCTTGAGGTCGGTGACCGTGAGCCGCAGGTAGTACGTGCCGGGCAGCGGGTCGTTGGCCCACTGCTCCGACCAGGCCCTGACCGTGCGCAGCGAGCAGGACAGCGAGACCGACGCGGTGTCCTGCGCCGCGGTCTTCGTCGGCGTGCCGAGGCGGCACGCCTGACGGCGCCTGAGCCCGTCGTACACGTCGACCTGCCAGGTGGACGCGGCGTGCCGTGCGGCCGCCTCCGGCAGCTTCACCGTGGCGTGCACGGTGGCCCGCTGCCCGGTGTCCACGGGGAACGCCCAGTACAGGTAGTCACCCGTGGACGCCTCCGCGGTGGCCTCCTGGTCGGGGCGGATCGCGGTGGCGGTACGGAAGGAGGTACCGGCCTCGGTCGGCGCGTCGCCCTTCTCGTCACCGTCGGCGTACGCCGCTCCGGCGGCCCCCGCGAGGATCAGCAGCGCGGCGCCGGTCGCGGCGGCGCACCGCCTCAACACACGTGTCGTACGCATCAGTTGGTCCTCCAGACCGCGAAGCGCCAGCGGGAGACCCAGCCCCAGACCAGACCGGCGACGAAGCCGGTGAGGGCGAGCAGGCCGAGCAGCCACCAGCCGTGGCCGAGCCCGAAGAACGCCACGTCGGACGCCTCGTCGGGGGAATCCACCAGGTCCACGGCCAGCTCGACCGGCAGGCCCGGCGTCGTCTTCACCGAAGCGGGCGCGGAGAAGGAGTTGCTGATGCGCAGACAGACGGTCCTGGAGGTGTCGTCCTCGTCGTCGTCCGCCTCCGGCGTCGGATGGCGGAGCCCCGTCGAGATCACGTCGGTGCGCCCGTCGCCGGACTCCTGGCCGCGGACGATCTCGCGGCCGTTCGGCGTCTCGGCCCGCAGCAGCACGCCGTAGTCCTGGTTGACGGCACGGTCGGCCGCCACGCTCACGGAGGCGCGCAGCTCCTTGCCCGCGGGCACGTCCACGCGGTACCAGCGGTGCTCGCCGAACTTCTCGCGGTCGGTGTACAGGCCCGACTTCAGCTCCGGCGCCGCGGAGCACTCCGCCGCGCCCTTCGTCTCGACCGGCGTGACCACCGGGTCGGCCGCACGGTCCACCAACTGCTTGACACGGCCCGAGAGTTCATCGGTGTGCCGGATCGAGGTGTACGTTCCGCCGGTCGCCTCGGCGATGCAGCTCAGCTGGTCGCGGGTCTTGGCGTCCGGCACCAGGCCCAGGGTGTCGATGGTGAGGTTGATGCCCTTGGCGGAGATGTCGCGGGCCACCACGCACGGGTCGAGCGGCTGGCAGGTGTCCTCGCCGTCGGAGATCAGCACGATGCGGCGGCTGCGCTCGGCGTCGTCGTCGCGGGTGAGGTCGTCCGCGGCCTTGAGCAGCGTCGGGCCGATCGGGGTCCAGCCGGTCGGCGCGAGGGTCGCCACCGCGGTCTTCGCGTCGGTGCGGCCCGACGTGTCGAGCTGCTCCACGGGGTAGAGCAGCTCGGTGTCCTTGCAGCCCGTCCTGCGGTCGTCGCCGCGGTAGTTGGCGCCGAGGGTGCGTATGCCGAGCGCCACCTCGTCCGGGGTCGCGTCGAGGACCTCGTTGAAGGCCTGCTTCGCCGCGGCCATCCGGGACTTGCCGTCGATGTCGCGGGCCCGCATGGAGCCGCTGACGTCGAGGACGAGCTCGACCTTGGGGGAGGGCTTGGCCGGTTCGTCGCCGTCACCGGCGGCCGCGGGGCCTGCCGTGACGAGCCCGGCGGTCAGGGCCGCGAGCAGGGCGAAGGCCCAGGCCGCCGGCCGTTGTCTTGTGATCATCGCCGGATCCTATTGATCCCGGCGTGCTTCCCCCAAACTTGACTTCGGGCCCCGAAACGTCGTCAGAACCGCGCGGGCGGTCACCGCTTGAGCTGCCGCCCGCCGAACGCCCCCGCGCCGTCCGCCTGCTTCCACCACGCCTCGAGCGCCGACTGGTCCATGGCCCGCCAGTCCGGCGTCGCCTGGACGAGTGCACCGCCGAGGCGCCTCCCCAGGTCCACCATCGAGCGACCGGAGAGCGTGCGGTCGGTGTCGTACGTGTCCAGGGCGTCCTCCCAGGTGTCCGCCGTGGCCAGCGCGGACTCCAGGACCGTCGCGTCCTGCAGCGCCTTGACCGCGCCCGCGCCGGTGTGCGGCCGGGCGACCGCGGCCGCGTCGCCCACCAGCAGCACGCGGTCCGCGGTGCAGCGGGGCGCCGTGAAGTCGTACATGGGCTGGAGGAACAGCTCGGCGGGCGCCGTCGTGCGCAGCAGCGCGCCCCAGTACGGCGGCAGGAGCACATCGGCGACGTACCCGAGATGGGCGGTGAGCGCCTCGGTGAGGCCGCCGGGCGGCAGGCTGGTGGGTCCGGTGAGCCGCAGGTCGAGGCCCAGCCCGAGGTCGAGGTCGGCGGGCGGCGCGGTGTACAGGACCCAGTTGACGCGGTGGCCGCCCGCGCCGTCCGGGATGCGGTAGATGATGACGTGGCCGCCGGGGAAGACGGCGTACACGCAGTCGTCCTCGGCCCACAGCTCCGGATCGTCCAGGCGGGCCTCGGGGAACGCGCCGCGCCAGGCGAGGTATCCGGCGTAGGCGGGGCGTACGTCGCCGAACGCGGCAGCGCGGGTCGCGGAGCGGTAGCCGTCCGCGCCGATGACCAGGTCGAAGTGGTCGCTGCCCGCGGCGGTGTCGACCCGGGTGCCGTCGGGGCCCGGGTGCAGTGCCTCGACGGTCGTGCCGGAGCGGAAGACCGCGGACTCCGGCACGCGGCCGCGCAACTCACGCCACAACGGGCCCCAGTTGTAGGTACGGAACGGGAAGGGCATCGTGGCGATCTCGCGGCCGAGTCCGGTGGGTTCGGCGTCGTCGCGCACGTACCAGCGGCGGCGCACTATCTGCACCCACGGCATGCCCGCGTCCATGTACCCGGCCGACTCCAGCTCCGCGTAACGGGAGTTGTGCACGGCGAGTCCCACGCCGCGGTCCGCCAGGTCGCCCGTGGCGCGCTCGTACACGGTGATCTCGTCCGCACCCCCGCGGTGCGCGGCCAGCGCCGCGGCACACCCTGCGATGCTGCCGCCGACGACGGCGACCCTGCCTCCACGCATCATGGCGCCATCCTGGCAGGCGGGGTGACCGGCTGTCAGCGCAGTGACACTCCACGTCCGGCGAAGAACGGCTCGAACTCGTCGGCGGCCAGCGCCGCGGTGCGGGTCCCCGCGTCGATCCCCGACGGATTGTGGAAGTGCAGGCGCCCGTCGGGCGTGCGTCCCGTGAGCAGGACGAGGTGGCCGCCCCGGCCCGGCGCGGGGCGGTGCGGGCGGCGGATCTCGTAGTGCACGGAGGCGATGACCTGCCGTCCCTCGTCGAGCAGCGCGCCGATCTCCTCGACGGAGAGGTGCCGGTGCACGGCGGCGTCGACGCCGAACTCCTCGCGGGCGTACGCGGCGAAGGGGGCGTAAATCATTCCCCGGATCACGCCGCTCTCCTCCGTGTACGCGCCGTACTTCAGCGCGCCGTCCCGGAGTTGGAACAGGGACGGCGAGGACGGGCCGAGCGCCATGCGGAAGCACGTCAGTCCGCACAGGTGGCCGCACCAGCGGGCGTAGTCGTCGAGCGTGACCGCACCCGAGGTGCGCCAGGCCGGGTCCGCGGCCCGGTCGAAGTCTTCGTACACGATGGGTCCGACGAGTTCCGGCGAGGCGAACTGCGTGTGGACGGGCACGGTGCAGGTGGTGCAGGGCGGCACGGCACTCCCGGGGCTCTGGGTCACTGGCGGTAGCTGCTGAGGAAGCGGCCGATGCGGCTGATCGCCGCGTCCAGGTCGTCAGCGTAGGGGAGGGTCAGGATGCGGAAGTGGTCGGGGCGCGCCCAGTTGAAGCCGGTGCCCTGGACTACCTGGATCTTCTCCTGGAGGAGGAGGTCGAGGACGAACTTCTCGTCGTCGTGGATCGGGTGGACCTTCGGGTCCAGGCGCGGGAAGGCGTACAGGGCGCCCTTGGGCTTGACGCAGGAGACGCCGGGGATCTCGTTCAGCTTCTCCCAGGCCCGGTCGCGCTGTTCGTGCAACCGGCCGCCGGGCGCGGTGAGTTCATGGATGGACTGGCGGCCGCCGAGCGCGGCCTGGATGGCGTACTGGGCGGGGGCGTTGGGGCACAGCCGCATGGAGGCGAGCATCGTCAGGCCCTCCAGGTAGTTCTTGGCGTGCTGCTGCGGGCCGGTCACGACCAGCCAGCCGGACCGGAAACCGGCCACCCGGTGCGTCTTGGAGAGGCCGCAGAAGGTGAGGACCACGAGGTCGGGGGCGAGGGCGGCGACGCTGTGATGCACGGCGTCGTCGTACAGGATCTGGTCGTAGATCTCGTCGGCGAAGACCATCAGGCCGTGCCGCCGGGCGAGATCGAGGATGCCCTCCAGGATCTCCTTCGGGTAGACCGCGCCCGTGGGGTTGTTCGGGTTGATGATCACGACGGCCTTGGTGCGGTCGGTGATCTTCGAGGCCATGTCGTCGAGGTCGGGGTACCAGTCCGCGGACTCGTCGCACACGTAGTGGACGGCCTTGCCTCCGGAGAGGGTCGTCACGGCGGTCCACAGGGGGAAGTCGGGGGCGGGGATGAGGACTTCGTCGCCGTCCTCCAGGAGGGCCTGCACGGCCATGGTGACCAGTTCGGAGACGCCGTTGCCGAGAAAGACGTCGTCTACGGAGACGTCGTCCAGGCCGAGCGCCTGGTAGCGCTGGGCGACGGCCCGGCGCGCGGAGAGGATGCCGCGCGAGTCCGTGTAGCCGTGCGCGTTCGGGAGCATCCGGATCATGTCCTGGACGATCTCCTCGGGCGCCTCGAAGCCGAACAGCGCGGGGTTGCCGGTGTTGAGGCGCAGGACGCTGTGGCCCGCCTCCTCCAGGGCGTTGGCGTGCTCGATGACCGGGCCCCGGATCTCGTAACAGACCTCGCTGAGCTTGCTCGACTGCCGGAACTCCATGCGCTGCGCCTCCCGTGACGTGTGTTACTTGGTTTTACCAAGCCTCCGCTTGGAAAGTCCAACAACTTGCATAGACTATGTCGCATGCCACCTCAGCCCCGGCCGCAGTCGCGGTCCCGCCGAAGCTACGACCAGTACTGCGCAGCCGCCCGTGGCCTGGACGCCGTCGGCGACCGCTGGACCCTGCTGATCGTCCGGGAACTCCTCGCGGGCCCCCGCCGCTACACCGACCTGCACGCCGACCTGCCCGGCGTCAGCACCGACGTCCTCGCCTCGCGCCTGAAGGACATGGAGCAGCAGGGCCTGTCCACCCGCCGCAGGCTGGCCCCGCCGTCGGCCGCGTACGTCTACGAACTCACCGAAAGGGGACGGGAGTTGCTGCCCGTCCTGCAGGCCATCGCGGCCTGGGGCGCCCCCGCCCTGGACGAGCGCAGGCCCACGGACGCGGTCCGCGCCCACTGGTTCGCGCTGCCGCTGCTCAGGTCCCTGGAGGCGGCCGAGGTCGAGGGCGTGGTCGAAGTCCGGCTCGACGAGGGCCGGTTCCATGTGCGCGCCGCGGGCGGCGGGGCCCGCACCGGAGCCGAGGCCTACGGCGAAGGCCCCGCCCCCGCCGAGCCCGACGCACGCATCGCCCTGGACGCCGACACCTGCGTGGCCCTGAGCCGGGGCGAGTTCACCGTGGGGGAGGGCGTACGGTCCGGCCGCATCGAGCTGACCGGCGACGGCGTACTGGCGAAGGCGCTGCGCGAGACGTGAGAGAGCGCGGGGCCGCGCCCTCCCCGGCGCGCCCCCGGCCTACCGGCCGCCGAGCCAGGCGAGCGCGGCGCCGACCAGCGTCTCCACGCCCGTCGCCAGCGTCGGATCGAGCACGGGCGCGAAGTACGGCGAGTGGTTGGTCGGCACGCTCTCCGCGACCCGGCCCGCGGCCTGCGCCCGCGCGTAGGCGGCCGGATCGGTCCCGCGCACGAACCAGTACGCGGAGGGGATGCGGCCGCCGTCGGTCAGCAGCCCGAAGTCCTCGCTCGCCGGTATCACCGGCGCGGGGACCAGCCGTTCCGGGGCGAAGTGCGCCGCGAACGCCGCGAGCACGGCGTCGACGGTCCGCGCGTCGTTGACCAGCGCCGGAAAGCCGTACAGCAGGTCGATGTCCGGCTCCGGCGCCCCGGACGCCGCCGCCTCGCCGCGGACGATCCGCTCGATCGCCGCGAGGGCCCGCTCGCGCACTGCGGGGTCCAAGGACCGCAGGGACAGGCCCAGTTCGGCCTCGTCGGGAATGATGTTCTCCTTGGTGCCCGCGTGCAAGGACCCGACGGTCAGCACCACCGGATCGCTCGCCGCCATCTCCCGTGACACCACGGTCTGCAGGCGCAGCACCGTCGCCGCGGCCATCACCACCGGGTCCACGGTCGCCTCCGGGCGCGAGCCGTGCCCGCCCTTGCCGTGCAGCCGGATCCGGATGGCGTCACCGGCAGCCATGGCCACCCCGTGGCGGTGGCCTATCTGGCCCGCGGGGCCCGGGCCCACGTGCTGGCCGAACGCGACCGCCGGGGTGCCGAACCGCTTGTACAGGCCGTCGTCGAGCATTGCGCGGGCGCCGCGGCCCGTCTCCTCCGCGGGCTGGAACACCAGCAGCAACCTGCCTGCCCAGTCGGTGTGGTGACGGGCCATCAGGGTCGCGGCGCCGATCAGCCAGGTGGTGTGCAGATCGTGGCCGCAGGCGTGGGCGACCCCGTCGTGCGCCGACGCGTACGGCAGGCCGGTCTTCTCCGTGACGGGCAGCGCGTCCATGTCGGCGCGCAGCAGCACGGTCGGTCCCTCGCCCCGCTCCAGGACGCCGACCACGCCGGTGCCGCCCACCCCTTCGAACGTGTCGCAGCCGAGCGCGCGCAGCCGCGCCGCGACCAGGGCGGCCGTGCGGTGCTCCGCGAAGGACAGCTCGGGATGGCGGTGCAAGTCCTGGTACAGATCGGTGAGTTCGGTGAGCAGGTCGGGTGGCGTGGGGATCATCGGGTGCCTTCCGTCCGGTCGACAGGACGCGGCCGATCGTAATGCCTCCCACTTGTTCAAGTGAGCGCTCACTCATTACGCTGCGCGGGTGACCGACGACACGACTCAGGGACGCCGACGACGGCGCCGCGCACCCTCCCTCGAACCCGAGGAGCGGCGCGCCGCCATCATCGCCGCCACCCTCCCGCTCCTCCTGGAGCACGGCGTCCCGGTGACCACGCAGCAGATCGCCAGGGCCGCGGGCATCGCCGAGGGCACGATCTTCTCGGTGTTCCCGGACAAGCAGTCGCTCATCCACGCCACCGTGCTGAGCAGCTTCGAGCCCACGCCCATCGTGACCGCGATCCAGGCGATCGATCCGGGCCTCGCACTGCGGGAGCGGCTGGCCGCGGTGATCGGCATCATCGCCGACCAACTCGTCGCGACCGAACCGCTCGTGGTCGCGCTGCGTGGCCAGTCCGCACCCGCCGAGGTCAAGGAACCGTTCATGGCGGAGGTGGCGCGCTACCGGCAACGGCTCGTCGCGACCGTCGCCGAGGTGGTCGAGCCCGACCGCGGGATCCTGAGCCGCCCGCCCGCCGCGGTCGCCCAACTGGTGGTCGCCATGGTGTTCGCCACCACCCGCGGCACCTTCGGCCTCGGCGAGGCGCTCGGCACCAGCGAGATCGCCACGCTGCTCCTGGACGGCGTGCTCAAGGGCGAGCGCACGGCGGAACCGGCACGGCGGCCGGAGCGGCCGAACGGAAAGGTGCGCCGCTGATGCTGCTCCCCTTACTCCGGCAGCGACTGCGGCCCTACCGGCGCTCCCTCGCCCTCGTCGTCCTCCTGCAGATCGCGCAGGCCCTCGCCGCCCTCGAACTGCCCAACCTCAACGCCGACCTCATCGACCACGGCGTCCTCACCGGCGACACCGGATACATCCTGCGGACCGGCGGGGTGATGGCGGGCATCGCCCTCGTCCAGATCTGCTGCTCGATCACAGCGGTCTACCTCAGCTCCCGGGTCGGCACGGCGCTCGGCCACGACCTGCGGGCCGCCGTCTTCGACCGGGTCCTGTCCTTCTCCGTACGCGAGGTCGGCAGATTCGGCACGGCGTCCCTGTTCAACCGCACCACCAACGACGTCCAGCAGGTCCAGCTCCTGACGCTGCTCACCGGCACCCTGCTGGTGCCCGCGCCGATCGTGTGCGTCGGCGGCGTCGTCATGGCGCTGCGCCTGGACGGGCCGCTGTCCGGGCTCTTCGCGGTCATCATCCCGGTGCTCGTCCTCGTCGTCGGCTTCCTGCTCGGCCGGATGCTCCCCCTGAACCGGCTGGCGCAGACCCGGCTCGACCGCACCAACGGCATCCTGCGCGAGCAGATCACCGGGGTCCGGGTCATCCGCGCGTTCGTCCGCGACGACCGCGAGCGCCGCAGGTTCACCGAGGCCAACGAAGAACTCACCGACGTGTCGCTGCGCGTCAGCCGGCTCATGGCCGTCATGTTCCCCATCCTGATGCTGGTCATCTACCTGTCCAGCGTCGCCGTCCTGTGGTTCGGCGGGCACCGGATCGACGCGGGGCCGATGGCGGTCGGCGCGCTGCCCGCCTACCTCTCGTACCTGATGCAGATCCTCATGTCGATCCTGTCGGCCACCTTCATGTTCACCATGATCCCGAGGGCCGCGGTGTGCGCCGAACGCATCCAGGACGTGCTCGGCACCGAGCCGACGCTGCGGGCCCCCGACCACGGCAGTACCGCGCTGCCCCGCGCCGGTGAAGTCGACCTGGCCGCGGCCGAGTTCCGCTATCCCGGCGCCGAGTCGGCCGTCCTCCAGGGCGTCGACCTCATCGCCCGCCCCGGCACCACCACGGCGATCGTCGGCGGCACCGGCAGCGGCAAGACGACCCTGCTCAACCTGGTGCCGCGGCTCATGGAGGCGAGCGCGGGCACCGTCAGGGTCGGCGGCGTCGACGTACGGGAACTGGCGCCCGAGGTGCTTCAGGCGCAGGTCGGATACGTGCCGCAGCGGGCCTTCCTGTTCTCCGGCACCGTCGCCGACAACCTCCGCCACGGCAAGCACGACGCCACCGAGGCCGAGATGTGGCGGGCCCTGGAGGTCGCGCAGGCACGGGAGTTCGTCGAACGGCTCCCGCAGGGCCTCGCGGCCACCGTCGCCCAGGGCGGCTCGAACCTCTCCGGCGGACAGCGCCAGCGCCTCGCCATGGCCAGGGCGCTCATCCGCAGACCCGCGATCTATCTGTTCGACGACTCGTTCTCCGCGCTCGACCACGCCACCGAGGCGGCGCTGCGGGCCGCGCTGGCCGCCGAGACGGCCGGGGCGACCGTGCTCGTCGTCGCCCAGCGGGTCAGCACCATCCGGGACGCGGACCACATCGTCGTACTCGACAAGGGACGCGTCGTCGGCACCGGCACACACACCGAACTGCTCGCGCACAACGCCACGTACCAGGAAATCGCCCTGTCCCAGCCGGACGACCAGGAAGCCGCGTGACATGACACAGCCCACCCCCAGCAGGCGCCAGCCCCTGGCGGGCGCGGTCGGGGCCGGGCGGGCGATGGGCGGCGGGCCGCCGTCGTCCGCGGCCCTCGACCTGCGCGGCTCGGCCCGCCGCCTGGCCCGCACCCTGCGCCCGGACCGCCGCCTCATCGCCGCGACCGCGGGCTGCGCCGTGGTCAGCGTCGGCCTCGCCGTGCTCGGACCGCGCACGCTCGGCAAGGCCACCGACGTCATCGTCACCGGGCACGTCGGCGGCCAACTGAGGCCGGGCACCAGCAAGTCGGAGGCCGTCGCCCATCTGCGGGCGACCGGGCACGACCGGCTCGCGGACGTCGTGTCCGCGCTGCCCGTGGTGCCCGGCGACGGCATCGACTTCGACCAGCTGGGCCGGGTGCTGCTCCTCGCCCTGCTCCTGTACGTGTTCTCCGCGATGTTCGGCTTCGTGCAGGCGCGGTGCACCGCCCGGGTGGTGCAGCGGATCGCCTTCCGGCTGCGCGAGGAGGTCGAGGCGAAGCTGTCCCGGCTGCCGCTGAGCTACTTCGACCGGCAGTCGCGCGGAGACGTGCTCAGCCGCGCCACCAACGACATGGACAACCTCACCCAGACACTGCAGCAGACGCTCAGCCAGCTGCTCACGTCGGTCCTCACCATCGTCGGCGTGGTCGCGATGATGTTCTGGGTGTCGTGGCTGCTCGCCCTCGTCGCGCTGACCACCATCCCGCTGTGCCTGGTCGCAAGCGCCAGGATCGGCCGCAGGGCGCGGCCCCACTTCGTCCGCCAGTGGGGCACCACGGGACGGCTCAACGGGCACATCGAGGAGACGTACGCGGGCCACACGGTGGTACGCGTCTTCGGCCTCCAGGACGAGGTGCGGCGGGAGTTCGACCGCGACAACCGCGAACTGCGCCAGGCCGGCTTCCGCGCCCAGTTCGTCTCCGGGGTCATCCAGCCCACCATGCTGTTCCTCGCCAACCTCAACTTCGTGCTCGTCGCGGTGTGCGGCGGCCTGTTCGCCACCGCGGGCATGGTCACCCTCGGCAGCGTCCAGGCCTTCATCCAGTACTCGCGCCAACTGGGCCAGCCCATCACCCAGGTGGCGACCATGAGCAACCTCCTGCAGTCCGGCATCGCGTCCGCGGAGCGCATCTTCCAGCTGCTCGACACCGAGGAGCAGCCGCCCGACCCGGCGCCACCGGCCAGGCCGGGACCCGTACGCGGCCGGATCGTCTTCGACGACGTCTCCTTCCGGTACGCCCCGGACGAACCGCTCATCGAGCACCTCTCGTTCACCGCGGAGCCGGGCCAGACCATCGCCATCGTCGGCCCCACGGGCGCGGGGAAGACGACCCTGGTCAACCTCCTCATGCGCTTCTACGACAGCACGGGGGGCCGGATCACCATGGACGGCGTGGACATCGCGACGATGCCCCGCGAGGACGTGCGGCGCGACATCGGCATGGTGCTCCAGGACACCTGGCTGTTCCGGGGGACCGTCGCCGACAACATCGGGTACGGCGCCGACCGCCCCACACCCGAACAGATCGAGGCGGCCGCCCGCGCCGCACACGTCGACCACTTCGTGCGCGCCATGCCCGACGGGTACCGGACGATGCTGGACGAGGAGGGCGGCAACCTCAGTGCGGGCGAGCGGCAACTCATCACCATCGCGCGGGCGTTCCTCGTACGGCCCAGCATCCTGATCCTGGACGAGGCGACCAGCTCGGTGGACACCCGCACCGAAGTCCTGATCCAGCGCGCGACGAACACCTTGCGCAGCGGGCGGACCAGCTTCGTCATCGCCCACCGGCTCTCCACGATCCGCGACGCCGACCTGATCCTCGTCATGGAGGAGGGACGCATCCTCGAACAGGGCACCCACGACCAGCTGCGGGCGGCCGGTGGCGCCTACGCACGGCTGCACGCGGCGCAGTTCGCGGGGGCCGACCGCCACCGGGGCTGACCCCGCCTCAGAACGCCCCTTCGGGGGCCGCGACATGGATGATCTGCCCCGACACGACGGCGGCCGCGTCACTGGCGAGGAACGCCACCGTGGCCGCGAGCCGGCCGGCCGTGGGCGGCGGCCCCTCAAGGCCGGGCGCACCCGGCGCGGGCGGCAGGATCTCCGCCGCGACCGGCGCGCGGACGCCGAGCCCCGCGACGACGAGATTGGCGGTGATGCCGAACGCGTCGGCCTCCAGCGCAAGGGTCCGGGTGAACCCTTCGAGGCCCTCCCGGACCGTGGCGTTCTCCTGCCGGCCGGGGGCGCCGCGCACCTGGGCCACGGTCACGATGCGCCCGTGCCCCTCCCGGATCATCGGGTCGAACACCGCCTGGCTGATCAGGAACGCCTCCCGCAGCGGCCCGCCCACCCGGTCGTCCCAGTCGGGCACCTCGCGCAGCGGGCCGCTCACCAGCGCGTCGACGACGTTCAACAGCACGGCGGGCGGGCCGAGTTGCTCGTCGACGCGGGCCACCGCCTGCCGTACGGAATCGGCGTCGCGGGCCCGCAGCGGCACACACACCGCACGCCGGCCCGCCCGGCGCGCACGCTCCACCGCCGCGGCACCGGCATCCGGCGACGGGCCGAGCACCGCGAGATCGAACCCGTCGTCGGCAAGCCGCTCCACGATCGCGTCACCTGCGACCAAGCCTGCTCCGGCAAGGACGGCAACTCCGGTCACATCCGCCTCCCTTCAAGGCGCGGGAACCGTTCGGTGCCGGGGAGCCTAGCGGCACCGCAGGTCGAACGCCCGAAGAAGCCGGGGCCGTCCGAGAGGCTCCAACAAGCGGACGACCAGCGTCAGTTGACGGCGGATGCGGTGCACGCGCAACGAACGTCCGTGGGGCCCGTCGCTCTGGACCCGGCCGCGCGCGGCTGCCTAGACTCGGCGATGTCCATCGAGGTCCCGAGGCGCGATGGTTCCGCCTCGACCGTCGATCCGACACTCTCTGCCTTTCCCCCGCCGCGGAAGCCGGCCCCCACGCTGCCCCCTGTGCGGCGCGGGCACCGCGTCAGACCGCACGACGGATCCCCGTAGCCCGCCCCGCGACCGCGCGGCGGTGCGCCCAGCTCTGCAGCCGTACACCGAATGGGAGCGCGTCATGCCCGGCAACGACCACTACGTCCGGCAGATCCTCGAGTCGCTGTACCTCGACGAGCACCGGATCCGCCTCGTCCACCAGGACATCCCGACGCACGCCGGCGAACTGGCCGACGCGGTCCGCTCGGCCGCCGCAGGGCTGCGCGCCCACGGCGTCGGCGTCGGCGACGTGGTCGCGGTGATGACGGTCAACAACACCCCCGCCACACTCGTCCTGCGGTACGCCGCGGGCCTCGTCGGCGCCGTCGCGGTGCACGTCGGCACGGTGAACGCGGTCAACCCCGGCGACGTGCTGCGGCTCGGCGACCAGCTCGACATCGTGCGGAGCACCAGGGCGACGGTCTTCGCGATCGACGCGGAGAACGCCGACCGGGCCCGCGCGTTGCGCACCCGCTCCGAACGCCCCGTGCTCGTCGCGGGCCTCGGCGACCTCGGCCCCGACGTCGTCGACCTGAGCGAACTCCCGCCCGACGCCTTCGACCTGGCCGACGCCGCCCAGGGCGACCTCGCCGTCGTCACCTTCACCAGCGGCTCGACGGGACGGCCCAAGGGCGTCTGCTGGTCGTTCGAGGTGAAGAACGCCATCATCGCGCGGATGGCCGCCGAGGCGCGCAGGCAGACACTGCTCGTCACCGCGCCGTTGACGCACACGTCCGCGTTCACCTCCGACAACGTGCTGGTGGCGGGCGGAACCGTCGTACTGCACCCGGGATTCGACGCCGCGGCCGTGCTGCGCGCGGTCGGCAGGCACCGGATCACCCGCATGATGCTCTCCGCCCCGCAGGTGTACGCCCTCAAGGACCATCCGGACGTCGCCGCCGCGGACCTGTCCAGCCTGCGGGACCTCATGTACACCGGCAGCCCGGCCGCCGCCGAACGGCTCGCCGAGGCCGTCAAGGTCTTCGGCCCGGTGCTCTGCCAGATCTACGGCAACAGCGAGATCGGCCTGATGTGCAGGCTGACCGCCCAGGACCACGCGCAGCCGGAGCTGCTGACCACCGTCGGCCGGCCGGTCGAGCTGGTGAAGGTGAGCATCCGGGACCCGCACGACCGCGAGCTGCCCACCGGCGAGGTCGGCGAAGTCTGCGTCCACACACCGCTGTCGATGGCCGGTTACTGGGACGACCCGGAGCTGACCGCGCGGACCCTGCGCGACGGCTGGCTGCACACCGGCGACGTCGGCCACCTCGACGAACGCGGCTATCTGCATCTGCGCGGCCGGCTCGCGGACGTCATCAAGACCAACGGAATCAAGGTGTACCCGGCGGCCGTGGAGAAGGCGCTCGCGGCGCACCCCGCGGTGGCGCACGCGGTGGTGTTCGGCGTCGCGGACGCCGACCGCAAGGAGCGCGTCCACGCCGTGGTGGTCGCCCGCGACGGCCACCGCGTCACCGCCGACGACCTGCGCGAGCACGTCGCCACGGCCCTGTCGCCGAACCAGGCCCCCGCCGACGTCACGTTCCGCGCGGAGCTGCCGGTGCTCGGTTTCGGCAAGCCCGACCGGGCGCGGCTGCGCGCGGAGGCCGAGGACGCCGCGCGGCTGCCGGTCCCCAACGGAATGGAGAGCTGAGATGACCCTGCCCACCACGTATGCCGCCGGGCGGGACACCCCTCCGGCCGACGCGGCCTGGCGCGACTACCTGGCCGCGGCGGAGGAACCGACCCTGCTGGTACCGGCACTCGCGACGGCCGCGGACCCCGGCAGCGGGGGAGCGGCGAGCACCGAACGGGAGCTGTCCGAGGCGACCAGCGCCCGCATCGCCGCGCACTGCGGCACGCGCGGACTCTCCCTGGAAACGGTCGTACGGGCCGCCTGGGGCGCGGTGCTGAGCCTGCTGACCGGCAGCGAACACGTGGTCTTCGGCGGGCCCCGGCTGCCCGTCCGCGTCCGGTACCGGGCGGACACCTCCTTCGCCGCGACGGCGGTCCTGCTGGCCGACGAGTGGTCCCCTCTCGCCGGACTCGAGGCTCCTTCGAGTCAGACGGTGTACGAGCTGTTCGACACGGCGGTCGAGGTGGCCGCCACGGACCCGGCGGGCCCGCACACCGGCGGGGCCCCGGTCCGCTGCACCGTGCGTCCCGGCCGAAGGACACGGCTGTCCCTGACCGCACCGGCCGGTACCGGCACCGGACTGCCCGCGAGCCTCCTCGTCCGGCTCCTCGAAGGGTTCGCCGACGACCCGGACCGCCCGCTCGGCGCGATCGGACTCCTGACCGACGAGGAGCACCGCCGGGTCCTCACCGACTGGAACGACACCGGCGACGAGACGCCCCCCGCCTCGCTCGCCGACGTGGTGCGGCGGCAGGCCGCCGACAACCCGCACCGCATCGCGCTGGTCGGCGACGGCGACGCGCTCACCTACGCCCAGCTGGACCGCCGCGCCGACCGCCTCGCCCACCTGCTGCGGCGCCGCGGCTGCGGCCCCGAGGACATCGTCGCGCTCGCGCTGCCCCGCTCCGCGGAGATGGTCGTCGCGATCGTCGCGGCCGGCCGGGCGGGCGCCGCCTATCTGCCCGTGGACCCCGACTACCCGGCCGACCGCATCGCGTTCATGCTCACCGACGCACGGCCCGCGCTGCTCGTGACGACCACCCGGTCGGCGCCACCGGCCGGTACCGGCCCCGAGCGCATCGTCCTCGACGACCCCGGGACCGCCGCGGAACTCGACGCCGCCGCCGACTCCGGGGACGCGCACCCGCCGTGCCCTCCGGCCCACATGGCGTACGTCATCTACACCTCGGGCACCACCGGCCGCCCCAAGGGGGTCGTGGTCACCCACGCGGGACTCGCCTCGCTCGCGGCGGCGAAGACGGAGCGCATGGCGGTCGGCCCCGACAGCCGCGTCCTGCAGTTCGCCTCGCCCAGCTTCGACGCCTCGGTCACCGAACTGGTGGCCGCCTTCACCGTCGGCGCGACCCTCGTCGTCCCGCCCGCGGGGCCGCTCGTCGGCGAGGAACTGGAACGGGTGCTCGTCGGCGAGCGGGTCAGCCACGCTGTGCTGCCGCCGGTGGCCGTGGCCAGCCTCGACGAGCCCCGGCTGCCGGGCCTGCGCACCCTGGTGATGGCGGGCGAGGCATGCCCGGCCGAACTCGCCGCGACCTGGTCGGGCAACCGCCGCACGATCAACGCGTACGGCCCGACCGAGGCCACCGTGTGCGCGACCATGAGCGAGCCGCTGTCGGGCGAGTCGGCGCCGCCGGTGGGCAGACCGATCGAGGGCCGCTCGGTCTATGTGCTCGCGGACGGACTGCGGCCGGTGCCGCCCGGCGTCGTCGGCGAACTCTGCATCGCGGGCACCGGCCTGGCCCGCGGCTATCTGCGGCGGCCCGGCCTGACCGCCGAGCGGTTCGTGGCCAACCCGTTCGCTCCCGGCGAGCGGATGTACCGGACCGGGGACCTGATGTCCTGGCGACAGGACGGCACGCTGGCCTTCCACGGCCGCGCCGACGACCAGGTGAAGATCCGCGGCCACCGCGTCGAACTGGGCGAGGTGGCCGCGGCGGTGACCGGCCACCCCGGCGTCGACCGCGCGGTCGCCGTCGTCCGGGAGGACGAGCCCGGCGCCCCGCGGATCGTGGCGTACCTGGTGTCCGCGGGCGAGACCGCACCCGACCCCGACGACGTGCGCCTGCACGTCGAGCGCCACCTGGCGCCCGCCATGGTGCCCGCCGCCTTCGTGACGCTCGACGACCTCCCGCTGACCCCCAGCGGCAAGCTCGACCGGGCCGCGCTCCCCGCGCCGAAGACGGCCCCCGCCACGGCGGGCAGGCCGCCGCGCACCCCGACCGAGACCGCACTCGCCGAGTCCTTCGCAAAGGTGCTCGGGCTGGCCGCGGTGGACATCGACAGCGACTTCTTCAAGCTCGGCGGCAACAGCATGCTCACCATCGTGCTGATCCGTGAGGCCCGCCGGGCAGGGCTTTCGATCTCGCCGCGCGAGCTGATCGACAACCCGACGATCGAGGCGCTCGCCGCGGTGGCGAGGCCCACCCGGTGACCCCGCCGGACAGGCAGTACGGAAGGAGCGACGTGTGAACGACCGACCAGTGATCTCCCCCGACGACATCGACGACATCGACCTCGCCGACGCACGGCTGCACGCCGAGAACGACCTCAGCGAGGTGTGGCGCCATCTGCGCACCCACCGGCCCGTCTACTGGCACACCCCCCGCGACTCACGCCCCGGCTTCTGGGTCGTGAGCCGGTACGCCGACGCGATGACCGTCTACCGGGGCAAGGGCCAGTTCACCACGGAGGGCGGCAACGCCCTGGCCACCATCCTCACCGGCGGCGACTCGGCGTCCGGCACCATGCTGGCGGTGACCGACGGCATCCGGCACACCCAGGTCCGCAACATCCTCATGCGGGCCTTCTCGCCCCGGATGCTGGACGAGATCAAGCAGGCGCTGCGCGTGACGGTGGACCGGCTGCTGATCGAGGCGATCGAGAAGGGACCCTGCGACTTCGCCCGGGACGTGTCCGGGAACGTGCCGCTGGGCGCCATCTGCGACCTCCTCGCGATCCCCCGCGAGGACCGCAGGCACCTGCTCGATCTGACCTCGCACGCCTGGAGTTCCGACTACGCCGACGCCCCGTACGAGGACAGCTGGACCGCGAAGAACGAGATCCTGCTGTACTTCTCCGACCTGGCCACCACCCGCAGGGACGGCAAGCACGACGACGTGGTGAGCCTCCTCGCCAGCAGCCGGATCGAGGGCGAGAACCTGTCCGACGCCGAGCTGATGGCCAACTGCTACGGCCTGATGATCGGCGGCGACGAGACGGGGCGGCACGCCATCACCGGCGGGCTGCTCGCCCTCATCAACCACCCCGACCAGTGGGCGGCCCTCAAGAAGGGCGAGGCGGACATGACGACCGCCGTGGACGAGGTGCTGCGCTGGACCCACCCCTCCCTGCACGGCGGCCGCACGGTGACCGCCGACGTGACGGTCAACGGCCGGCGGTTCGCCCCCGGCGACGCCGTCAGCGTATGGATCTCCTCCGCGAACTTCGACGGCGAGGTCTTCGCGAACCCGGACCGCTTCGACCTCAACCGGTCCCCGAACAAGCACCTCACCTTCGCGCTCGGCTCGCACTTCTGCCTCGGCCACTACCTGGCGCGGCTCGAGGTCGAGGCGGTGCTCGACGGGCTGCGCCGTCTGGTGGCCGACATCGAGCAACTCGGCCCGGCGCAGCCGATCTACTCCAGCATCCTGTCCGGCATGCAGTCACTGCCGGTACGCCTCGTCCCGGAGCCGGGCGCGACCGCCGCGGCCTGACCTCCCACCAGAACGGAGACCACCATGAACCAACCGGTCAGTGAGTCCACGGACGTCGACGTCGTCGTGGTCGGCGGCGGGCCCGCGGGCTCGACCGTCGCCTCGTTCGTCGCCATGCAGGGCGGCCGGGTGCTGCTCCTGGAGAAGGAGTCCTTCCCCCGGTACCAGATCGGCGAGTCCCTGCTGCCGTCGACCACGGAGTGGATCTGCGGGCTGCTCGGCGTGGCCGACGAGGTGGAGGCGGCCGGCTTCCAGACCAAGACCGGCGGCACCTTCCTGTGGGGCGCGAGCCCGGACCCGTGGTCCTTCACCTTCGCGACCGACACCCACCGGGGACGCCACGCGTTCCAGGTCGAGCGCATGAAGTTCGACAAGATCCTGCTGGACAACGCCCGGCGGGTCGGCGTGGAGGTCCGGGAGCAGTGCGGCGTACGCGACGTCATCTCCGACGAGGAGCGGATACGCGGCGTGCGCTACACCGACGCCGACGGGGTCGAGCACACCGTCACCGCCAAGTTCGTCGTCGACGCGTCCGGCAACACGAGCCGCATCCGCAAGCACGTCGGCGGCACCCGCGAACTCGCCGAGTACTTCCGCAACATCGCCGTGTTCGGATACTTCGAGGGCGGCAAGCGGATGGCCCCGCCCCGCAAGGGCAACATCACGTGCGCGGCGTTCGGCGGCGGCTGGTTCTGGTACATCCCGCTGACCGACGAACTCACCAGCGTGGGCGCCGTCGTGCCCGCCGAGATGGCCGACAAGATCCAGAACGACCGGGAGGCCACGCTCAAACAGTTCATCAGCGAGTCGCCGATGATCAGCGACTTCCTCAGCGACGCACGCCGGGTGACCGAGGGCCCCTACGGAGAGGTACGGGTGCGCAAGGACTACTCGTACAGCAACACCCGCTTCTGGCGGCCCGGCATGACGCTCGTCGGCGACGCCGCCTGCTTCGTGGACCCGCTGTTCTCCACCGGCGTCTATCTGGCCACGTACAGCGGCCTGTTGGCGGCCCGGTCGATCAACAGCGTGCTGTCCGGACGCGTCGACGAACAGCGGGCGTTCGCCGAGTCCGAGTTCCGTCACCGCCGCGAGTACAACCTGTACTACGAGTTCCTCCAGGCGGTCTACGACACCCACCAGGACGAGACCTCGTACTTCTGGACCGCGAAGAAGCTCACCGGCAGCACCGTCTCCGAGGCCGACTCGTTCAGCTACCTCACCGCGGGCCTGGGCGCGGGCGAGTACACGTCGCTGGGCGGCGGGCCGGACGCGGCACCGCGCAAGCGGGTGCGCGGGCCCGACGAGGACGCCGCGATGCGGGCCTTCTGGGAGGGCCGCACCGCGGAGTTCACCTCCGGCAACCACCCGGACGCCAACCACCTCCAGCTGGACGGCGACAACCACCAGCGGCTGCTGCGCACCATCGAGGCGGGCTGGCGGACACGGCCCGACCGGCTGACCGTGTCGGCCGACAGCATGTACTGGCAGGAGCCGGAGCCGGAGCCCGTGGTCAGCGGGCCCGCACCCGAGGCCGGATGACCGCGGCGAGCTGAGCGAGCGGGCCCGGCAGGGCCATCTCGCGGTGCTCGCAGGCGATTTCGTGCACCTCGATCAGCCCGGTGACGTAGGGCCGCCAGGCGTCTCGGTCCGCCGAGGCCGTCCTGTGGCGGCCCTTCGTCGCACGGAACAGCAGCAGATCCCCGTCGAACGCCGCCTCGGGCGGCCTGCGCATCAGCCGGGCGTTGTTGAGGAAGACCTCCACGACCGCGGCCAGGGCCGCCGCGTCGAGCGCGGCCAACGGCCCGCCGTCGACGCCCAGTTGACCCGCGACCCCGGCCCGGTCCAGCGCCCCGTCCGGGGTGCCGGGACCGCCGCCGACGAAGTGCACGAGCTCGGCGAGCATCTCCGCCTCCCGCGGCGCACGCCCGTCCTTCGTACCGGCGCCCGGATAGCTGTCGAGGACCGCGAGCAGCTCCACGCGCTCGCCGCGGGCCTGCAGCAGGGTGGCGATGGCGTGCGCGACATGCCCGCCGAAGGACCAACCCACCAGATGGTAGGGGCCGTTCGGTTGCACCTTCAGGATCTGCTCCAGATAGTCGGCGGCCATCTCCCGCACGGTCGTCGGCAGCGCGTCGCGGCCGTCGAGGCCGCGCGCCTGCAGCCCGTGGACGGGATGCCCGGTGCCGAGGCCGTGCAGCAGCCCGGCGTAGCACCAGCTGAGGCCGACGGCGGGATGGACGCAGAACAGCGGGGCCCGGTCGCCCCTGGTCCGCAGCGGCAGCAGCACGCTCAGCGCGTCGCGCCCGCTGCCCACGCCCACCCGCTCGCCGAGCCCGGCCACGGTCGGCGCCTCGAACACGTCACGGACGGACAGTTCGGCACCCAGCACCTCCCGCACCCGGCCGACCAGGTGGGCCGCGAGCAGCGAGTGCCCGCCGAGGTCGAAGAACGAATCGTCGATGCCCACCGAAGGCAGCACGAGCGCCTCGGCGAACAGCTGGCACAGCAGCTCCTCGCGGGGCGAACGGGGGCCACGCCCCCCCGGGTCGGGGCCGACGCGGGGCGCGGGCAGCGCCTCCCGGTCGAGGGCACCCGCGGCGGTCGACGGCAGCTCGTCGAGGACGACCACCGCGGTCGGCACGGCACGCTCGCGCAGGGCTCCGCCGAGGTACGCGGCACCGGCCAGATACGCCCGCAACGCCCCCTCGTCGATACGGCGTTCGGGCGCGGGCACGGCATAGCCGACCAGGCGTCCTTCGGTGAGCGCGACCGCGGCCCGGGCGACGTCGGGATGTTCGGCGAGCACGGGGCCGAGCTCCGCGAGGTCGGCCGGGTCGGGCAGCGGGTCGTGGGCGGCACGGTCGGCACCGCCCTGCCCGCCCGCGGCGAGCCGGACCGCGAGCCCCGCCACGGTGGGCGACTCGAAGACGTGCCGCACCGACAGCTCGGTGCCGAACTCCTCACGGACGCGGCCCACCAGGCGGGTGGCGAGGAGCGAGTGGCCGCCGAGGTCGAAGAAGTCGTCGTCGACACCGACGGCGGGCACCCCGAGCACCTCGGCGACGAGTTCGCAGAGGGTCTGCTCGGCCAGCGAGCGGGGCGGCCGCCCGCCGCCCGCACCGGTCGGGTCGGGGGCGGGCAGCGCACTCCGGTCGAGCTTGCCGTTGCCGGTCAGGGGCAGCGCTTCGAGCACCACCACGGCCGCCGGCACCATGTGCTGCGGCAGCCGCGCGGCGAGCGAGCGGCGCAGCGCCACCGGGTCGACGGTCTGCGCGGTCCCGGGGACCACATAGGCGGCGAGCCGCCGGTCGCCGGTCCTGTCCTCGCGCAGGACCACCACCGCGGCGCCGACCTCGGGCTGTGCCGCGACGGCCGCCTCCACCTCGGCGAGCTCGACCCGGAACCCCCGCACCTTCACCTGGTCGTCCGCGCGGCCCACGAACTGCAGGGTGCCGTCGTCGTTCCAGCGCGCCAGGTCCCCGGTGCGGTACATGCGCGAGCCCGGCGGGCCGAAGGGATTCGCCACGAACCGCTGGGCGGTCAGGGCCGGTTGGTCCCGGTAGCCGCGAGCCACCCCGGGGCCCGCCAGATACAGCTCGCCCGGCACCCCGACGGGCGCCGACGGCAGGTCCGGTGCGAGGACGTGCGCCCGCGCGCCACGGATCGGCGTACCGATCGGCGGGGCCTCCGCGGACGCTTCGGTGCCGTGCAGCGCGGTGCTCGCGGTGGCACAGACGGTGTACTCGGTCGGCCCGTAGGCGTTGATGAGGGTGCGCCCCGGCGACCAGCCCGCCACCAGCGCGCCGGAGACCGACTCACCGGCGACGACCACCGTGGTGCCCGGGCGGACCGTGTCGTACGGGATGCTCGCGAGGACCGCGGGCGTCAACGTCACATGGGTCACCGGCGGTTCGGCGGCCAGCGCCTCGACGAGGGCGTCGACGCGGGGCAGACCGGGCGCAGGGAGGACGAGGGCCGCCCCCGACGTCAGCGCCTGGCACAGCTCCCAGAACATCGCGTCGAAACCCACCGACGCCGCCTGCAGCACCCGGCTGCCCGGGCCGACCCCCAGCGTCTCGCGCTGGTTCCGGGCCAGGTCCGGCACGCCCGCGTGGGTGACGAGCACTCCCTTCGGGGTGCCGGTCGAGCCCGAGGTATAGATCAGATACGCGGGGTGCGCCGGGTGCAGGGGCCGGTCCCGTTCGGCGTCGGCCACCTCGTGGTCGGGCAGCGCCGCACACGTTTCGGTGACCCGCGCCTCGTCGAGCACGACGGCGGGCACGTCCGAGCCGTCGAGGAGTGAGGCGTGCTCACGGCCGGTCAGTACGAGATGCGGCGCGGCGTCCCCGAGCAGGAACCGCAGCCGCTGTACGGGATGGTCGACGTCGAGCGGCAGGAAGGCACCCCCGGCCTTGAGCACCGCGAGCAGCGCCACGATCAGGTCCACCGACGGCGGCAGCGCCACCGCCACCAACCGCTCGGGCCCGACCCCGCGACCGATCAGGAGCCGGGCAAGCCGGTTGGCGCGGGCGTGCAGCTCCCGGTAACCGACCGTCGTCGTACCGCAGTGCACGGCCGGGGCGTCGGCGGCGGCCCACGGCGCGAGGAGCTCGGGCACCGTGACGGCGGGGGAGTCCTCGCCGTCGGGCCCGGTGGCCAGCTCAAGCAGACGGTCGCGCTCGGCCCGGGTGGTCAGTTCGAGGCCGACGACCGGCAACGCGGCGTCGGCGTCGACCACTTGGCGCAGCAGCCGGAGCAGCCGGTCGCGGTGGGCGACCAGCTCGGGACGCCCGTACAGGGCCGGGTTGGCGTCGAAGTGCAGCAGGTGTCCCTCGCCGTCGCCGACATCCTCGGCCGCCACGCCGAAGTCGGCCACCGGGCCGTTGGACAGGCCGTGGATGTGCCACTCCAGGCCGCCGGACCGCAGACGGCGCGGGAAGGACATCACGTTGACCACCGTGCCGAACAACTCCCGTTCGCCGGTGCCCCGTTGGAGGGTGCGGCCCAGCTCCCCGCTGCCGTACCGCTGGTACCGCAGCCCTTCGAGGATCCGCTCCGCCGCCTGCGCGCGCAGCTCGGCCACGGTCGTCCGGGGCGTGACCGTCAGGCGCAGCGGCACCGCCTGGGCCAACATCCCCGGGATCCGCCGCAGCCGACGGCTGTCCCGCCCGCCGACCGCGAGCCCGACGACGACGTCCGACGCCCCGGTCATCCGGTGCAGATAGGCCGCGGCGGCGGCCACGAGGTGGGCCGGAGCACCCGACGCCACCGGCTGGTCCCCGGCCGCGGTGCCGCGCAGCTCCGCGGCCGTGAGCTGTCGCGTCTCGCGCAGGAAGTCGGAGGGCAGCGCGGCGGGCGGCTCCCCGAGCCGCACCACCTCGGGGGCGTCGCCCATCCGGTCGAGCCAGAAGTCCTTGCACCGCCCGAACGCCGCCGAATCCCGGTACTCCCGCTCGTCGTCGAGGAGTTCGGCGAGCGCGCCGAAGGTGCGCGGCGGCACCGGCTCCCCGGCGTCGAGCGCCGGGTACAGCTCGGCGACACGGCGCACCACGAGGCCGACGCTGTAGGCGTCCAGGAGCAGATGGTGGTTCGCGTAGTACCAGAGGAACCGGTCGGGCGCCTCGCGGAACAGCGCGAACGAGAACAGCGGCGCCCGGTCGAGCGCACGCGGCTCGCGCAGCTCGGCGCGCATCCACTCCAGGGCCGTCGCCCGCGGATCGGGCGCCGTGCTCACGTCGACGAACCGCAGTGACCAGTCCGGCTGTTCCCCGAGGACCTGCCGCGGCTCGCCGTTCTCCTCGACGAACCGCAGCCGCAGCGCGTCGGTCTCGTCGACCACGCACCGCAGTGCGGCCTCCAGCGTCTCGGGCCGCACGGGACCGCGGATCTCGATGTAGCCGCCGATGTTGTAGACCGGGTTCGCGGGGGCCGACTGCTGCGCGAGCCAGATCTCCCGTTGCGCCGCGGTGAGAGGCAGTGAGGCGCTGTGCGTGGCACCGGGTTCCATCTCGCTCCGTTTCCCTTGCGTTGCGCTCAGAGGGTGATTCCGCCGTGGATCTCGAAGACGGACGCCGTGACGTACGCGGCACGGTCGGAGGCGAGGTACGCGATGAGGTCGGCGACCTCGTCGGCACGGCCGAACCGGCCCAACGGCACCGCGGTGAGCAGCTTCTTCCGCGCGCGCTCCGGCATCGACTGGATCATGTCCGTGTCGATGAGTCCCGGCGCGACCGTGTTCACCCGGATCCCGAACCGGCCGACCTCCTTGGCCAGCGCCTTGGAGAACCCGATGATCCCGGCCTTGGACGCGGAGTAGTTCGTCTGCGAGGGGTTGCCGTGCACCCCGGCGACCGAGGACAGCGTGACGACCGTGCCACGGCGCCGCTTCATCATGGCGAACACGGCGGCCCTGCAGACCTCGAACACCCCGGTCAGATTGGTCTCGATGACACCGTTCCACTGCTCGTCGGTCATCATCGCGAGCGGCTGGTCCCGGGTCACCCCCGCACAGGTCACCGCCACCTCGACGGGCCCCAGCTCCGCCTCGGTCCGGGCGATCCAGGCCCGCACCGACTCCCCGTCGGCCACATCGGCCCGTACGGCCAGGCAGCGCACCCCCGACTCGGTCGCCAGGTCCACGACTTCACGCGCCGCCGACTCGTCGGAGCGGTAGCAGAAACTCGTGTCGAAGCCCTCCTGGGCCAGCCGCAGCACGGTGGCGCGGCCGATCCCACGGGAGCCGCCGCTGACCAGCGCCACCCCGCGGCTGTCGTCAGCCATCTGTTCCCCTCGGTCTCGTGGACGTCAGTCCCGTGAACGGCGGGCCGCCGAACGCGGCTCGCCCAGGCGCAGCACGGCGCAGGCAACGGTGCCTTCGCGGTCGACGGAGCTGACGACGGCGGCCCCGCCCGCGGCCGCGGGCAGCCGGTCGAGCGCGCTGAGCACCGACACGAGCTGGAAGGCGGCGGACGCGGCCCCGGTGTCGCCGAACGGCAGCGGCGGCAGCCGGTCGAGCGCCGCCGGGTCGAACAGCCCCGCGAGGGACGCCTCTTCGCGGTCGCCCGCGGGCCCCGGCGGCCGGCTCGGCGACACCGCCCAGACCTCGCCGGGCGCGACCCCCGCCGCGGCCAGGGTGCGGAGCACGACCTGGCGCACCGCCTCGGACGGATCGTCGCCGAGGTAGACCTGGCTGCGCACCGCGAGCAGTTCGGCGAGCGCGGGACCGGCCGGCGCGCCGTCGCCGAGCACCACCGCGCACCCCTCGCCGAGCAGCACCGGCTCGGTGCCCTCGGGACGGGCGTGGTGCTCCAGCCAGGAGCGGGCCACCGAATACTCCTCGGCGGCGCCGCACACCACCCGCCGCGCCCTGCCCCGGGACAGCAGCCGCCGCTGGTAGCTCATGGCGAGCAGCCCCGCGGCACGGCCGCCCGCGACCGTGGCGTTGGGGCCCCGCAGCCCGTACCGGATCGCGCTCTGCCCGGCGGCGCAGTTCATCACCGTGTTCGGCATGCGCCCCGGGTCGACGTAGAACGGCCGCGCCCCTTCCAGCGAGTCGCGGGTGAAGTCGGTCATGCTCTGCAGGCTGCCGTTGGCCGTGCCCAGCACGAGTCCGGTCTGCTCGGGGGCGTCCGGCGCCGGATCGGCCCCGGCCCCTTCGAGCAGCCGCCCGACGGCGACCGCGGCCAGCGCCGTGACCCGGTCCATGGCCCGGGTCCCCTTGGCGCCGAGCGCCTGCTTCGGCGAGAAGCCGGGCACCAGGCAGGCGCGCGGGTCCGGTGCGGGACCGCGCGCGGGATCCGGTGCGGGATCCGGCGCGGTGGACGGTCTCGCACCGGACCAGAGGCCCTCGGTGAAGGCGTCCCTGCCCGTACCGAACGGGGACACGGCGTCCCACTCCGTGATGACGATGCCCATACGACGATTCCTTACTGGTACCTGCCGAGGACCACCACGGCGTTGTTGCCGCCGAAGGCCATTCCGTTGTTCTGCACGATCCGCAGATCCGCCTCGACCGACTCGTTGGGCACGCAGTCGATCGCGCACTCCGGGTCGGTCCGGCCGTGGTTGATGGTGGGCGGGATGAACCCCTTGGTGATCGCGAGCGCGCACCCGATGGCCGCCAGGGCGCTGGCCGCGCCCATGGAGTGACCCAGCATCGACTTCAACGACACGGTGCGGGGCGGCCGTTCGCCGTACACCTCGCGGATGGCCATGGTCTCGGTGACGTCGTTCTGCTTCGTGCCCGTGCCATGGGCCGAGATCAGGTCGACCTGGTCGGGCGTGACACCGGCGTCGCGCAGCGCGAGATCGATGCACCGGGCGACGCCCGACTGGTTCGGCGCGACCGGGTGGAAGGCGTCGCAGCTCAGCCCGCACCCGAGGATCTCGGCATAGATCCTGGCGCCGCGGCGCAGCGCCGAACCCAGCTCCTCCAGGACCAGGAGACCGGCGCCCTCGCCGGTGAGGATCCCCTTGCGGTCGACGTCGAACGGCCGGCAGCGGTCCGGCGCGATGGTGCCCAACCGGTAGAAACCGGCGAACGTCTTGCGGCACATGGCATCCGCGCCGCCGCACAGCGCCAGGTCCACCTCGCCCGAGCGGATCGCGTCGAGCCCGGTGCCGATCGCGTAGTTGCCCGCCGAGCACGCGGTGGCGATGGTGAACGCCTCCGCCTGGCGCAGCCCGAGCTCCTGGGCCACGGCGGTGGACAGCCGGACCGCGGGCACCCGCCGCACCGCGACGGGGTCGAACGCCTCGGGCCCGTGCTCGATCTCGGTCGCCACGAGCCGGTCCAGGTCGTACGCCTCGCCGTCCGTGGTGCCCACGGAGACGAGGACGGGTTCGTCCCGCACCTCCTGTACGTCGAGTCCCGCGTCCTCGACGGCCATCCGGGCGGCCGCGACCGAGAACTGGGTGGCCTTGCCGAGCTGGTCGACGTCGAGGTTGTGGATCCACTTCTCCGGGGAGAAGCCGACGACCTCGCATCCGTTGTCGTGGTCGAAACCCTCGGTGTCGAACACGCTGATCGGCCGGACCCCGCTGCGCCCCTCCCGGAGCGCGTCGGCGAAGTCCGTGGCCCCGATGCCGATGCTGGACAGCACGCCGACGCCGGTGACGACCACCCGCCGCCGCCCGGCGTGCGAACGGTCCACCACCCCTTGCGTTGCCATGGGTGCTCCCCTCAGTAGGCCGACGGCTACCAGCCGGGCGTCGCCTCGAGTACCTCGTACACGCCCCGCATGTTGACCATGCGCGGCACGTCGGACTGGTCGATCACCACGTTGAAGCGCTTCTCGAGCCCGGCGAGGATCTCGATCAGCATCATCGAGTCGGCCTCGTGCTCGTCGACGAACCTGCTGGTGTCCGTGACCTCGGACTGATCCAGCTCAAGGAGTTCGCAGACGAGCTCCTTGACCTGGTCCCTGTGCCCCTCGTTCATCTCTGCCTCGCCTCTGTCTCGGCCGCACCGGAGTCCGGTACGGCGCGCGTCGTGGGTTGTCGCGGCCCCGCGTCCCGCGGCCCGAGGCGCACGGGCAGGGCCGCGAGACCGTGCATGACCACGCTCGGGCGCCAGCGCAGCGCGTCGGCGGGGACCGCGAGCGCGATGCCGGGGAAGCGCTCGACCAGTCGGCCGAGCGCGACCTGCGCCTCCATCCGGGCCAGGGCGGCACCCACGCAGAAATGGATGCCGTGGCCGAAGCTGAGGTGGCCGGTGTTCTGCCGTTCGATGTCGAAGGCGTCCGGGTCGGGGATGTGCCCGTCGTGGTTCGCCGCGCCCAGGGCAAGCAGCACGATGTCGTTCGCCGCGATCCGGGCGTCGCCGACCGTCATCGGCTCCTTCGCGTACCGCCAAGTGGTGACGGGCGCGGGGGAGTTGTACCGCAGCACCTCCTCCACCGTCGCGTCGATGAGCTCCGGCCGCGCCCGCAGCTTCGCGAACTGGTCCGGGTGCTGGAGCAGCGCGAGCAGCGAGCTGCCGAGCAGGTTCACCGTCGTCTCGTGCCCGGCGATCAGCAGGAGGCTGGCCATCGAGACCAGCTCCAGCGGACTCAGCCGGTCACCGGCGTCGCTCGCCTCGACCAGATCGGAGAGCAGATCGTCGGCGGGCGCCGACCGCTTGGCCGCCATCATCTGGACGAGATAGCCGCCCATGGCCGTGGTGGCCCTGCGCAGTTCGTCCCGGGACGAGGCGCCCACGATGACGGTGGACCAGGCGCGGAACGAGCGCCGGTCGGCTCGGGGGATGCCGAGCAGTTCGCAGATGACGGTGATCGGCAGCGAGAAGGCGAAGGCGTCGACGAAGTCGACCGTCCCGCCCGCGGCCCGCGCGGCCATGGCGTCGAGCAACTCGTCGGTGAGCTCCTCGACGAGGGGCCGCAGCCGTTCGACGCGGCGCGCGCTGAACCCCCTGACCACCAGCTTCCGCAGCCTGGTGTGCTCCGGCGGATCGCTGTTGAGCATGTCGGTGGCGACCGTCTCGGCCACCTGCGACCCGTCGAGCCGCGCCGCCATCGCGCGGTCGATGACGGCCCGCAGCCGGGCCGAGTCCTTGCTCAGCCGGGTGTCGGCGAGCGCGGCGGACACCTCCGCACGGCCCGTGACGACCCAGACCGGAATGCCGCTCGGAATATGCGCGCGGTGTATCGGACCCACCCCGCGAAGCTCGGCGAACACACGGTAGGGATCCTGCATATAACGGTCGCTGAAAAGATCGTTCGCGCCCGATACCTCGACCGTCACGACGCCTCCTCTCTGCCGGTTGCCGGATTGACCACGACGGCATCGTGATTGTTGACCACGACGGCATCGTGATTGGTTTTTCTGGAGGGTGGAAATGGCAGGACAATCGCATGTCCCGGCGATCGGGATTCGACCGTACCGGACGGGCACCGGCGCCGACAATTTGTCTTATGCTCTGCGTCGTGACCGTCCCTTCTTCACGAAGCGGCCCGATCGCTGTCCTGTCCACAGGACACCGGTGCCGCCAAT
Organism: Streptomyces sp. NPDC059002; assembly: GCF_042740435.1. Classification (NCBI taxonomy): domain Bacteria; kingdom Bacillati; phylum Actinomycetota; class Actinomycetes; order Kitasatosporales; family Streptomycetaceae; genus Streptomyces; species Streptomyces sp. NPDC059002. The sequence continues at coordinate 114,580 of NZ_JBHYJI010000023.1, forward strand.
CCAGGTGGGGGAGGGCCTGACGTACGCGCTTCCGGTCGATGGTCGGCTTGCTGTTCAGCAATTAGCGGTGGGTCGATATATTGACGCCGCCTGTCGTGAAGATGGCCGTCCGGGGCGCTCCTGCCCCCTGCGCATGCAGGTCGAGGTCTGCGAAGTCATCAACCGCAATCTTGGGCACTAGCCATGGAGATAAGCATGGATAAAGAGGGATCCCCGATCTACGACGTGGTGGGCATAGGATTCGGGCCATCCAACCTGTCTCTCGCCATCGCTCTGGACGAACTGCGATCGGACGAAACTGGTGAGCCGCCTGCGGCGGCGTTCTTCGAGCGGAATTCCTCGTTCTCATGGCACAGGAACATGCTGCTTCCCGCCGCGAAGATGCAGGTCTCGTTCGTGAAGGACCTGGTGACGTTCCGCAACCCCACTTCGCCGTACAGCTTCGTCTCGTATCTGCACGAGCGGGGCCGCTTGCCCCAATTCATCAACAATCACGACTTCTTTCCCACCCGCAGGGAGTTCCACGACTACCTGGAGTGGGTGGCCTCGCGTTTCTCGCACCGGGTCCAGTACGACTCCCAGGTCACCGAGGTCACCCTGCCGCACGAGGCCGACACGGACCGCCCGGCCGAGCACGTCCGGATCAGGACCGGGACCGACCCGGTGCACGGCACGCCCGCCTACGTGTCCGCGCGCAACGTGGTCATCTCGACCGGCCTCGTCCCGAAGATGCCGATCGGCGTCGAGCGCGACGAACGCGTCTGCCACAGCTCGGAGTTCCTGGAGCGGTTCCGCGGCTGGGACAAGCGCGGCCTGAAGCGGATCGCCGTGGTCGGCACGGGACAGAGCGCCGCGGAGATCGTCCGCTTCCTCTACGACTCCGTCCCCGACGCGACCGTCACGGCCGTCCTGCCGGCCTACGGGTACCCCATCGCCGACAACACCCCGTTCGCCAACCAGGTCTTCGACCCGGCCGCGGTGGACGACTACTACTACGGCATGGACGACTCGAAGGACGTGCTCTGGCAGTACCACAAGAACACCAACTACTCGGTGGTGGACGACGAGGTCATCCGCGACCTCTACCAGCGCGTCTACGGCGACGAGGTGCGGGGACAGGAACGCATCAGGTTCATGCGGCTCTCCCGGGTCACCGGCGTGAAGCGCGTCGCCGACGACACCCGCGTCACGGTGCACTCGATGGCCACCGACCAGGTCACGGACATCGACGTCGACGCCGTCGTCTGCGCCACCGGCTACGAGCCCATGGACCCGGCGGGCGCGCTGGGCGGCCTGGAGAAGTACTGCGTCCGTGACGAGCAGGGGCGGTACCGCGTGGAGCGCGACTACCGGCTCACCACGACACCGCACCTGCGCTGCGGGATCTACATCCAGGGCGGCACGGAGCACACGCACGGCCTGTCGTCCTCGTTGCTGTCGAACATCGCCGTCCGCAGCGGGGAGATCGCCCGATCGATCGCGGACGGACTCACCGCCGCCCCCGTCCGCACGAGCTGACCCCGCCGAAAGGAATCGACCATGAGCACCAACCCCTTCGACGACGAGAACGGCCAGTTCTACGTGCTGGTCAACGACGAGGACCAGCACTCGCTCTGGCCCGCCTTCGCCGACGTGCCCGACGGCTGGAAGGTCGTCTTCGGGGAGGCCGACCGCGCCGCCGCCCTGGAGTACGTCGAGAACAACTGGACGGACCTGCGGCCCAAGAGCCTGCGCGAGGCGATGGCGGCGACCCAGGGATCCTGACCCGGCCGCCGGGACGAACGCGTCGCACCAGTGCCCATCAGCCCGCTCTCGGCGGGTTGATGGGCACTGCGCGTGCGAAGCACTGCGCGTGCGAAGACGAAGACAAAGAAGACGAACACGAAGACGGGGTGCGGGGCCGACCAGCGGCCCCGCACCCCGCGCGTGTGTTCCCGGCGACGACTCAGTTGTTCTCGGCGGTGCCCAGGCCGAAGTCGCGCATGGTGCAGCCGAGCGCGCGGTGCGGCCCCGCACGGTCGGCGAACCTGTCGATGAGCCGCTGCTGGATCTCGGGGCTCTTCTCCTGGCTCAGCTTGAACATCGCTTCCGCCTTGGCCACGACGAACTCGAAGGCGCCGACTCCGGCCACGATGGAACGGAAGTACTCCACCGAATCCGTCTGGTCCCAGCCCCGGCCGAACTCGTCCTCCAGCATGGCCGCGGTGCGGCGGACCACGGCGAGCGTGTCCTCGCCCGCGGGGAGGGGCTGTATCCGCCCGTACAGATGGACCGTGACGAAGTCCCAGGTCGGTGCGGCGGGACTGGTCTCGTACGCGACGGGACTGACGTACGCCCCAGGCCCGTTGAAGACGAGCTTGCCCGCCATGCCGTCGGTGAGCGCCGACCAGTGCGCGTTCGTCCGGTTCATGTGGCCGAACAGGGTCCTGCCGACCAGGTCGGCGTCGTTGGAGTCGTCGGCCGTGACGACGGGCAGGTTGGTGGCGAAGGGGACCTGCGGGCCGTTGGTCACCAGGAGTGCGAGCGGATATCCGCTCACCACCGCTCTGATCTGTTCCTGCGAGGACGGCTCGTACAATTTCGGCACCAGCATGGTTCCCCCTTGGCTGCGTGGTTGTGTGGCGGAAGACAGGACCGGATTCACCGGCCGTGAATAAGGCCGAATGGAACATCGGGCGTCATATGAGAAGTGGCCGGCGAATCTGTTCTGACGTTCGCGAGACGGCTGGTCAAGCACATCATGGGGGAAGGTCACGCGGCAACTGTGGTTCATCCGCCGCGAGTTCAGGGCTGGATATCGAAAGGGAAATCCAGCCGAATTGATTCGGGCCCGGCAGGTCCGCCCGCGGATCGCGGGCGGACCTGCTCGCCGCGGCGCCGGGCGCATCCCCGGCGCATGTCCTGTCGACGAGACGGACAGGGATCAACCAGCAGGATTCCGGCGGCACTTGAGCGCCGCCGTCCACGTCATTCCGTGGCGGCGCCCGAATGTTCCGCCACGATGTCGCCGATCCCGGTGCGGGCCTGGATGTGGACGATCTCGTCGGCCTGCTCGCACGCTTCCAGGAGCGAGAGTGAGGTGTAGCAGGTGCCCGCGGTGGATTCGAGGAACAGCCGGGCGCCGCTGGTCCTGGCCACACCGATCCGGATGCTGCCGAACGTGGTGGCGGCGACAAGCGATTCCCGCGCCACCTCGCCGACGTGGATGTCGCCGTGGCTCGTCCGGGCGTCCACGCAGGAGTGCGCCCGGCTGACCCGGACGTCCCCCTTCTCGGCGTGCAGCCGGGCGGCGCCGTGCGCTTCCCGCACGGTGATGTCGCCCTCGCCCTTCGCGTGGACCGTGACCGTGCCCTCGACCTGCCCCAGATGGGTGTCGCCGCGGTCCGCCGTGGCCTCGACGGTGCCGGTCGCGTGGCCGACCGTGACGGTGCCCAGGGAGGCGGTCAGCTGCAGACTGCCGGTCCGGTCGAGTCTGATGTGCCCCATGCCCGTGCGCAGTTGGCACGCGCCCAGCTCGCCCACGCCGAGGAAGTCCGCGGCCATGCCCTGGCCGCGCAGGCTCGATCCGGTCGGCACATGGATGATCACGATGACCGCGCCGTCGTTCCCGCACGGCTCCGCCGCGTCGACGACCAGTCGTCCGTCGGTGCAGTCCACGTGCAGATGCTCGGCGGCCTGCATGTCGGCCTGGTCGTACCGGTCGCGCGGATACACCTCGACGCTCGTCTCGGCGCGGTCACTCGCGACGACGCGGACCTGGCCGAACGCCAGGCTGAGCACTACACAGACAGGTGCGGGAGTGTCGAACGTCGGCATGGCCGGCCGCCTCCGGGAGGTCTTCGGCTGCCGGTCTGGTCGAGACCGCGGCCGGTAACGGCACAGATCCACCTTCGCCGCGGGGGTGCGCGTACCGCCCCGGGGTCGCCGGTGCGTGGTTGTGGACAGCGCGTCCCGTACGCGTCCGTCTTTCCTGCACTGGCCGGGAGGGAATCGCCGGGGGAGGCACCCTCTGCTGCGGGATGCAACTCCCCGGTGCCGCAAGGTGTCTGAATGGTGCCACCTTGGGATGCCCGTGCCAGGAAGGTCGAAACTCCATGTGACGATCCATCACCACAGGGTACACGGGGCGATGGTTCTTCCGGGGGAGCCCACGCCGACTCGTGCGGATACTGTGCGGCGCCAACTCCCCCTGGAATGGCACCCCATGGCACCATCGGCGGGTTCTTCGCTACGGCACCCGCTGGGCCCTGTCGTCGTGACCTTCGAAGGACGGCGACACCGTTGTCAGTCCGTTCAGGCACCAGTAGGCGCACGCGGCGGAGACCAGCGTCATGTGGTGGTACCAGCCGGGGTACGAGCGCCCTTCGAAGTCGAGGAGCCCGAAGTCCCTTTTGAGGGAGCCGATCACGGCCTGCGTCTCGGCGTTCAGGGCGGTGAGCGAGGCGAGTTGGGCGAGGCTGCTGTGGATGCGGCCGGTGAGCCACATCGGCACCGGATTGCGGTCGGCGTCCACCTCGGTGAAGACCCGGTAGAGCGGACCCGGGCAGCGGCCGAGACCGCAGCCCGGCAGATGAACGAGCGACGTCCTGATCCGGGCGCGGCGCTGTCGTCCGTCGGGCAGGGTGACGACGGTGAGTTCCGGATTCTGCGTGCTGACAAGGGACTTGGCGCCGACGGGTTCGGTGGTGCCCGGCGTGCCGTCGCCGACGGGAAGCACCGGAAGGTGCGGCGGCACCGCGACGACGAAGTCCTGGCGGCGTCTGTTGAGTCCGTTCAGGAGGTGTTCCACGTCGGGCTCGTCGCTCATGTCGGCAAGGACGAGAGCGGACGACGACTCCGTACGGGAGGACAGCCGGTCCACGAGCCGGAGCGCGTGCGCCCACAGCGGCAGATGCTCCTCGGAGTCCGGTATACGCGCGTCCCTGCGCCGCTCGCGGTCCTCGGTCCAGGACGGCGACAGGTGCAGGCTCCAGTCGACGGGCACCTGAGCGGTGCCCACGCGCAGGAAAGACCCCAATGCCAGCTGACAGTTGAGGGTGCGGCCCGATGTCGGGTCGAAGTAGCGGTGGACGCCCACCGACCGGTCGCCGCTCTTGGGCAGGATGGCCCGGCTGATGGTCCAGACGGGCTCGGGCCGGTGATCCGCCACCCAGCGGGTGAGCTCTCCCATGACCACGTCGGCGTCCCACGGGCTCAGGCTGATGAACTGGCGCAGGGAGTGGATGACGGAGGGGTCGGAGGAGATCGCACCGGCGAGTCTGCGCACCGACTTCTTGCCCGGAGTGGCGAGCAGTCCGGCCAGATAGGCGTGTGCCCACTTGCGTTGATCCGCCCGACGCAAGCTCTGGAAGATCGTTCTGCTGAAGGCATCCAGAGCGGCCTCTGAATTGCCGGCGAGTGGAGTGTCACTTGAAGTCGACGAGGCCCGGTCCCAGGCCGTACATGCAGCATCCATCTCGCAATAACTCCCCCGTAGCCACTGAGCGTTGCAAGCAAATGATCATAAGCAGCGCCACTTCCAGGATGCGACATCTGGTGCGTGGTCTTAGCTGTTTCTTAACGGGTGGGGGAGCAGTGACGAAGCGATACGGGTGATGCGGCGGAGCCCGGCGTCCGCGCGGGCCGGAGACAGCCCGCGGAGGCGCCGCGCACCCCCCTCACGGCGGTATTCCGTGAGGGGGTACGAGCGCCTCCGCGGGCCCGTGGCGAGGCCTCTTCCCGGGGCCTCTCCTCGGTGCTCCTCAGGCCCTCTTCCCAGGCCTCTTCTCAGGCCCGCGCGCGCAGTTCCAAGGTGCAGCACTTGGCGCTTCCGCCGCCCTTGAGCAGTTCGGTCATGTCGATGCCGATGGGCTCGAAGCCGCGCTCCCTGAGCTGGTGCGGCAGTCGCTCCGCCTGCTCGGGAATGATCACGTGCCGGCCGTCGGACACCGCGTTCATGCCGAACACCGCGGCGTCGGCCGCGTCCGCCAGGAGGGCGTCGGGGAACCGCTCCTCGAGCAGCGCCCTGCTCTGCGGCGAGAACGCCTCGGGGTTGTACATGATCTCGTCGTCGTCGAGCACGGCGAGAGCGGTGTCGAGGTGGTAGTACCTGTCGTCGACCAGCGTCAGACCGATCACCTCCCTGCCGAAGAACTCCTGTACCTCGTCATGGGACTTGGGCTCGCTGCGGAATCCCGAGCCCGCCAGGATGACGTCCCCCGTGCACAGGAAGTCGCCCTCGCCCTCGTTGACCAGAGCGGCCTGCTCGGCGTCCCAGCCGTGCAGCCGGAACCACTCCAGATACGCCGGTGACTCCTCCATGCGCTGCTCGTAACGGAAGCGGGCGACCAGGGCCCGGCCGTCCACCACCGTCGCGCCGTTGGCGGAGTACACCATGTCGGGCAGACCGGCGACGGGCTCGACCAGCTCGACCTTGTGCCCCAGCTCGACCAGCAGGTCGTGCAGTGTTTTCCACTGGGAGAGTCCACGTTCCGTGGAAGTGGGGCGTGAGGGGTCCATCCACGGGTTTATGGAATAAGAGACGTCAAAGAACGTCGGCTCGCACATGAGGTAGTGCCGCGGCCGTGCGGTCCGCTTCTTCGCGGATCCACCGGCGTTACTGCTCTGCCGCACTCGGTCCCCTTCCCTAGCTCAACTGTAGTTGGTGGCCGTCATGTTCGCCCGCCGCCGCCTTGTGGGCCGCAGCGCGAATCGACAGAACCCATTGGTGCATGGAACGCGGTGCCGCCGCCATACGCGAATCCGTCGATGCCATACGCGAATCTGCGCGGCAAGCGATTATTGAGACGTGTTCCCTGTCACCGGGGTAGGCTGCTCTCGGCGGGCACGGCCAGTCTTCCACCTTGTTCTGCGGCGGAATCCGAAGTCCCCCCGTTGTCCTGTCGGCCGGACAACGGGGGGACGGTGAGTGAAACATTAGTCGACAGAGCAAACACGGGATGCCGTGGAGTCGACTGCGACGGCCTTTCGGAGTGAATTCAAGGGTTACGCGGGTCGCTCCAGGGAAACCCGCCGCTCGGTCTCCTGCAACACCTGCTCGGCGGCGGCGTCGAGCGTGGCCGTCACCCACTCGGCCAGCTCGGTGCCGGCCTGCGCCGCGGCCTTGTGCCACCACTGCAGGCGGTTGTCGGGCACCGCGAGCCGACGCGTCGCCTCGGCGTCCACGGCCTGCTGGGAGCCCTGCCGCTGGGCCCGGAGGGCGTTGCGGAGCTGCTTGGTGGTCCACTTCATCTGCTCGGTGCGGTCGAGCCAGACGTCCTGCTCGTCGACGGGCAGGGACGCCAGCTCGGCGTGGTGCTGGAAGCTCAGCGCGGGCCGCCGCCGGTGCAGCTCGAACCGCCGGGAGATCCAGGCGTAGTTGCGCAGTGTCTGGTACTGCAGCCCGGCCGCGCGAATACCGCGCTCATAGCGGTCGGCATAGTGGTCCTTGCCGTATATGAGCCAGTCGCCCAGCCACCAGGACGACGAATTGAGCAGTCCGGAGAGCTGGCGTCCGGCCCGCTCCCAGTCCTCGAAGGCAAGTCCGGCAGGTAAATGCAGCCCCACGTTCGTGGTGAGTACCTGGTCACGCCGCGCCTCCGCCCCATTGGTACTCCGGGTTCTTGACGCAGGCTCGGGAGTTCTGCCGAATGGCAGCGCTTTGGAGTCTCTGCGGTCTTCGACTTGATTCCTCATGATGCCTCCGTGTCAACGCGCGTATCAAGCGAGCGACTTCGCGGTGGCTGGCTCCCCCGGTCAGTAGAGAAAGCATTCACCCCGTTGTGCACAGACATGCCGAATCGCATTGCCACCACCCCGGGTGCAATGTGGCACGTCCGCAATGAACCGGGTCGGTTTGGTTCATCGGGATGGTGGGGGGCGGCCAACTGGCACGCTTCCGAGTAGATCTCGGCGCCGATGTTGAGTGCAAGGTCTTGGCGTCATCGAGCCAGACTTTGCAGAGTCCGAAACGTTCCCCCGAAGCCGCGGCGTGCGAGCCCGTCGGTCGCCCGCGCCGTGCGGGGGCCGCCGTGGCAGCCGGAATGACCAGCACCGGGCCCGCCACCTCGTCGGTTTTCCGCCGACCCGGCTGAAACTGTTGGCGCGTAACGCACCATCGTCGAATCTCCACGAGCCGTACGAGCCGGATGTGCCGCAGCGGTTCCGGCCGTACGGGGCGCCGGGGCGGCCGTACGGCGCGGGCGACCGGTACGACCCGTTCCATGGCGCGGGATGAACTCCTATAGGTGTATGAGTAGTTGGGGGCAAGGTGCTTATGAGTCGAGTGCCGCGTCGCCGACCGGGACGAGCGAGTGAGTGGGCGGGCGAGTGGGCGAACGGCTCGATCGGTCGGCCCGCAGTCGCCCCGGCGCCGACCGTGCGTCGCGCGGCCGCGCGCACTTGCGCGCCCGAACCGAGAGCAATGGATTGAATCAGTACGCAAGGGTCGCCCACAGGCGGATCCTGTTGAATGTGCGGGCGCTTCGGGCCTAATTCCCCTGCTGCTTCTCGGCGGCGGAACATACGCTATGAACGAGGTGCCGACTTCCCCTGCCCGGCCGCGGCCGCTGTCCCGTTGAACAGGACAAGGAGCCCAATTGCGGGCCACCGCCCATTACTTGTGGCGTCGGCGACCGGGTCCTACGGTGGGGCTGCATTCCAGGGTGGCTGCGGATAGCGAGTGTCCGGTCGACAGGACGACACGGATTCGGCAAACCTGTGCCCGGCCCGGCCCTGAAGATTTCCCATTCCAAGTCACCCAGTGACCTTTAAGGACGGTGGCAGTGAGCACGAACCCCTTCGATGATGAGGACGGCCGCTTTTACGTCGTGGTCAACGACGAGGAGCAGCACTCCCTGTGGCCGGTTTTCGCCGAGGTGCCCGCGGGCTGGCGGACGGTCTTCGGCGAGGCGGCCAGGGCCGAGTGCCTGGAGTACGTGGAGCAGAACTGGACCGACCTGCGCCCGAAGAGCCTGCGGGAGGCCATGGCCGCGCAGTGAACTCCCGTCCGGACACCTGTCGTATCGGAGTCAGTTGATGATCCTTGAGGGAAAGCGGGTTCCCCTGCCCGCGGTGCCCGTCGTCCACCGGCGGTTCGAGGCGCACGCGGGGACCACCCCCGACGCCGTCGCCGTGGTGTGCGCGGGGCAGCGGGTGACGTACGCGGAGCTGGACGCGCGGGCGAACCGGTTCGCGCACCTCCTCGTCGCGCGGGGCGCGGGACCCGGCGCGAAGGTCGGCATCTGCCTGGACTACTCGGTCGACATGGTCGTGGCGATCCTCGGCACGCTGAAGGCGGGCGCGGCCTACGTACCGCTCGATCCGTCGTATCCGGCAGCCAGGCTGCGGCTGTTGCTGGGGAGGATCCCGGGGCTCGTCCTGGTCGTGGCCTCCCCGGCGACGGCCGCCCTGGTCGAGTCGGCGACCGTGGAGGTCCTCGACCTCGCGGAGCAGTCGGGGCGCCTCGCCGATCTGCCGGTGACCGGCCCCGACGTCCCGGTCACCGGGGACGACGTGTGCTACGCCGTCTTCACCTCCGGCTCGACCGGGACGCCGAAGCTGACGGCGGTGCGGCACGAGGGCTGGTACAACCTGCTCAACTGGCTGGCGCTCGAATACAGCCTGCACCCCGGCTCGCACAACCTGGTGGTCAGCGCGTTCGGGTTCGACCTGTCCCAGCGCAGCCTGATGATGCCGCTGTTCTGCGGCGCCACCCAACACCTCATGGCGAGCCGGAACTTCGACGGTGCGATGGCCTACCGCATGCTGACCGAGCACGGGATACGCGTGGTGCACTGCGCGTCGAGCACGCTGTATCTGCTGGTGGACTGGGAGACGGCGCGCGGCGGTTCGGCGCTCGCCGGCCTCGACTACGTCCTGTTCGGCGGGGAGCCGCTCAAGTTCGAGCGGATCGAGGCCTGGGCGCGGCGCGCCGGAAACACCTGCACCCTCCTGCACCAGTACGGCGTCGCCGAGTGCACCGACGTCGCCACCTCCTACGACCTGGCCGCCCACCGGCCGGGCGACCAGGAGATCGCCCCCGTCGGACGCCCTGCGTACAACACCGACATCCACCTCCTCGACGAGCGGCTGCGCGGTGTCGGGGCGGGGGAGTACGGCGAGATCTGCATCGCGGGGGCCGGTGTCGGCGCGGGCTATCTGGGCGGCACGGGCCCCGAATCCGAGCGGTTCACGACGATCGACGTCGACGGCGCGCCGCTCAGGCTGTACCGCACGGGCGACCGCGGCACGGTGACCGACGCCGGTGAACTCGTCGTCGTCGGGCGGATGGACGCGCAGGTGAAGGTGCGGGGCATGCGCATCGACCCCACCGACATCGAGCGGGTGCTCGGCAGGCTGGCCGGGGTCCGGGAAGCGGCCGTGGCCGTCGAGTACGGCGGCTCGGGCGAGGCCGAGCTGATCGCCTTCCTCGTCCCCGTGGGCGACGGGACCGACGACAGCGACGTACGCGCCCGTCTCCTGGAGACGCTGCCGCGCAATATGGTCCCCGCCCGTTTCGTCACCGTCCCGCGGCTGCCGTTGAGCCCGCACGGGAAAGTCGACCGCGCGGCGCTGCTCGACGAATTCAGGAACCGGTACGCGACGACGAGCGGCGCGCCGGAATAAGTCGCCGGAATGGTCGGCGGAACGGCCGACGGACCTTGCTGGTAACCGAGAGGACTGTGATGATTGCCGAACGGGTGCGCACCATCTGGTGCCGGGAACTCCAGCGCGAAGACATAGCGCTCGACGAGGACTTCTTCGCCCTGGGCGGCCAGTCTCTGATCATGGCCAGGATCCAGGGCGCATTCATCGAGGAGCTGGGCATCGAGGTCCCGATGGACCAGATGTTCCTCAACCCGACCGTGGCATCGATTTCCGAGTACATCGAATCCCTGGGTGCGGCGACCCCATAGTGTCCGCCGCGCCGAAAGCGCATTCCCCCTGCACGACCATTCCGGCCGCGGCCGCGTCGGAATCCACAAACCACCCTGCTGAGAGAGACGCCATGTACGACGTCATTGTCATAGGTGCCCGTTGTGCGGGTTCGCCGGCAGCCATGCTGTTCGCTCGGCAGGGATACCGGGTCCTGCTCCTGGAGAAGGCACGATTCCCGCAGGACACGTTGTCCTCGCACTACATCCACCAGCCGGGCGTGGCACTGCTCGACCGGTGGGGGCTGCTCGACGAGATCCGCGCCGCGGGCAGCCGGCCGATCGACCACCAGAGCTACGAAGGCCCCGGTGTCCGCCTGGAGGGCTTCTCGCTTCCGGTCGACGGCCACCGCACCACGTACGCGCCCAGGCGGTTCGTGCTCGACCCGATCCTGGCGGGCGGCGCCGTGGCGTCCGGTGTGGACTTCCAGGAGTCCTGCGCGGTCACCGACCTGATCTTCGAGGACGACCGGGTCGTCGGCGTGCGCTACACGACGCCCGGCGGCACCGAGGCGGAGGAGCGGGCACGCCTCGTCGTCGGCGCGGACGGCATGCGGTCGCTGGTGGCCCGCAAGGTCGGTGCGCCCAAGACCATCGAGCACCCCCGCATGACCTGCACCTACTACAGCTACTGGGCGGACGTTCCCGCGCACTTCGAGCTGTACGAGCGGCCGGGGCGCTGGATCGCGCTCGCGCCCACGAACGACGGCCTCACGCTGATCATGACGTACTTCCCGCAGAGCGAGTTCGCCGACGTCCGCACCGACGTGGAGTCCCACTACCTCGCGTCGTGCCGCACGACCGCCCCCGAGCTGTACGAGCGGATGATGGCGGGCCGGCGCGTCGAGCAGCTCTACGGCACCGGGCACCAGGAGAACTACTTCCGCAAGGCCTCGGGGCCCGGCTGGGTGCTGCTCGGCGACGCGGTGCACCACAAGGACTCCATCACCGCCCGCGGCATCACCGACGCCTTCATCCAGGCCCAGTCGCTCACCGACCACATCGGGCAGGGGCTGCACGACGACACCGCGCTCACGGTGGCGCTGAAGCGCTACGAGCGCGACCTGGACGACACGTTCTACAGCTTCTACCAGGGCGCGCTGAACGTGGCCGAGCTCAAGCCCGACCGGCAGGCGGAAATGATGCGGAAGCTGGCCGGTCACCAGAGCCTCGTCGACCGCTACTTCTCGACGGTGTCGGGCGCGATCTCCTTCGACGACTTCTACAACGACGAACTTTTGACAGTGCTCGATCAGAGCTGACCCGGCGGATTGCTCACCGGTAGACCTGCCGATTTGGAGACACAATGATCCCGTTGTCGTTCGCACAGCGTCGACTCTGGTTCGTGGACCGGTTCGAAGGCCCGTCGCCGACCTACAACGGCGCGTTTTCCCTGCGGCTGACCGGTGAGTTGAGCGTGGCGGCGCTGGAGTCGGCGCTGCGCGATGTCATCGACCGGCACGAGGTGCTGCGGACGGTGATCGTCGAGGACGACGACGGTGTCCCGCACCAGCAGGTGCTGTCCTCCGGTGAGCGGCCGTTCGCCCTGCCGATCGTGGACGTCGCCGACGAGGCCGAACGGGCGGCGGCCGTCGACGAGTTCGCCGTCGGCACCTTCGACCTGGCGACCGATGTGCCGATCCGCGCCCGGCTGGTGCGGCGCGGTGCCAACGAGCACACGCTGGTCCTGGTGATGCACCACATCGCGGTGGACGGCGAGTCCTTCGGACCGCTTTTCCGCGATCTCCTCGCGGCCTACGAGGCGCGCTCGAAGGGCGGGGCCCCGGCGTGGGAGCCGCTTCCGGTGCAGTACGCGGACTACACGCTGTGGCAGCGCGACGTGCTCGGCGACGAGTCCGACCCGGAGAGCCTCGCGGCCCGGCAACTGGCCTACTGGCGCGAGACCTTGGCCGATCTCGCCCAGCCCCTCGCCCTGCCCACCGACCGGCCGCGCCGCAAGACGGTGACCCGCGACGGCGACATGGTCCGCTTCACCATCGACCCCGACCTGCTCCGCTCCGTGGAGAAGCTGGCCGCGCAAGAGGACACCACGGTGTCGATGGTGATGCACTCGGCGCTTGCGGTGCTTCTGCATCACCTCGGGTGCGGTGACGACGTACCGATCGGTGCGCCGATCGCGGGCCGTACGGATGACGAACTGCGGGATCTGATCGGGTTCTTCGTGAACACGTGGGTGCTGCGGGTCGATCTCTCCGGGAACCCGACGTTCCGTCAGGTGCTGCAGCGGGTGCGGGGGCGGTCTCTTGGTGCGTACGACCATCAGGACATGCCGTTCGAGCGGCTGGTGGAGTTGCTCAACCCCGACCGGTCGACCGCGTACCACCCGTTCTTCCAGGTGATGCTCTCCTGGCAACCGCCGGTCCCGGAGATGGAGTTCCCCGGCCTCGACGTCCAGGCCCAGAAGCTGGAGACCAGGACGGCCAAGTTCGACCTGTTCTTCGACCTGCTGCCCAACGACACGGGTGGGGCGGGCTGCCGCCTCGAGTACGCCACCGATCTGTTCGACAGGTCCACCGTCGAAGACTTGGCCGACCGGTTCATCCGCGTCCTGACCCGGCTCACGGCCGACTCGGAGCGCAGGATCGGCGGCATCGACGTCCTCGATGCGGCCGAACGCGACCGGCTGCTCCTTGACTTCAACGACACGGCGACAGCGGCGTCCGGGCCGCTGACGGTGCCTGAGCTGTTCGAGGAGCAGGTGGCCAGGACGCCGGATGCTCCGGCGTTGGTGTGCGAGGACCGGTCGCTCACCTACCGGGAGCTGGATGACCGGGCGAATGCTGTGGCGTGGGAGTTGGTGCGGCGTGGTGCGGGTCCGGAGGACCTGGTGGTGCTTGCGCTGCCGCGTAGCGAGGAGCTGGTGGCGGGTCTGCTGGGGATTCTCAAGTCCGGTGCGGCGTATGTGCCGTTGGACCCGCAGTATCTGAGCGGGCGGGCGGAGAGTGTGCTGGCGGAGGCGGCCCCGCGGTTCGCCGTCACGGACACCGGGACGTGGCAGGAGATGCCGGACAACGACATCTCGATCGTCAACGTCGACCACCGCGCCCAGTGGCAGGCGCCCCGGGGGGCGTTGGACGACGCGGCCCGGACCGCTCCGCTGGCCCCGGACAACTTGGCGTATGTGATGTACACGTCGGGGTCGACGGGTGCGCCGAAGGGTGCGTCGATCACTCACCGCGGTGTCGTCAATGGCGTGCGGGAGTTGGTGGGGGTGCTGGATGCGGCGCCGGGGTGGCGGATGCTGGCGGGCACGTCGGTGAATTTCGATGTGTCGGTGTTCGAGCTGCTGACCACGCTGTCGACGGGCGGCACGGCCGAACTGGTGCCTAATGTGCTGGCGTTGGGTGAGCGGGGTGGCTGGGACGGTCAGGTGATCAGTGGGGTTCCCTCGGTGCTGGGGGAGCTGGTGGGTCAGCTGGAGCGGGCGCCGCAGGTGCGGTCGGTGGTCTTTGCGGGGGATGTGCTGCCTGCCCGGCTGGTGCGCCAGGTCCGCCAGGCGCTGCCGGGGGTGCAGGTGGTCAACTGCTATGGGCAGAGCGAGAGTTTCTACGCCACCACGTTTTCGCTGCCCGCCGGGCGGGAGTTGGCGGAGGGGGAGGTGGCGCCGATCGGTGTTCCGTTGGGGAACATGCGTGCCTATGTGCTGGGGGCGGGGCTGGCTCCGGTGCCGCAGGGTGTGATCGGTGAGCTGTATGTGGTGGGCGCCTGCTTGGGGCGTGGGTATTTCGGGCGTGCGGGGTTGACGGCGGAGCGGTTCGTGGCCAGTCCGTTCGGGCCTGCGGGCGAGCGCATGTACCGCACGGGTGATCTGGCGCGGTGGAATGCGCGCGGGGAGCTGGAGTGTGTGGGGCGCGGGGACGGTCAGGTGAAGGTGCGGGGCTTCCGTATCGAGCCGGCCGAGGTCGAGGCGGTGTGCGAGCTGTATCCCGGGATCAGTGAGGCCCTGGTCATCAGCCGCGAAACCCCCACAGGAGGACGACGACTCGTCGCCTACGTGGTGCACGACGGCGAAGGCGCCGTCAGTGACGACGGTGCGGGCGGCATCGGCGATGTGAACACCCTTGCCGGTGCGTCGGCGGCTGAGTTGCGTCGGTTTGTGGCGGCGCGGTTGCCGGATTACA
>NZ_JBHYJI010000024.1:0-50430 GCF_042740435.1 Streptomyces sp. NPDC059002
CCACCGACCACCCCGCTTACGCTGGACGCATGTCCTCCGCGCCGCTCGATCTGCGCCTCCTCTCGTCCTTCCTCGCGGTGGTGGAGGAGGGACACTTCGGGCGGGCCGCGGCACGGCTCTTCCTCTCGCCGCCCGCCGTCACCCAGCATGTGCGCCGCCTGGAGACGGACCTCGGCGCGACCCTCCTCGACCGCGGCGGGAGCCCCGTGGTGCCCACCCCCGCGGGGGTGCGGCTCGCCGGGCACGCCCGGGTGCTGCTCGCCGCGTCGAACGCCGCGCTCGACGACATGGCGGAGACCGTCCGCCCGGGCGGCACCGCGGCGCACCGGCCGCTGCGGGTCGGCATCATGGGGCACGGCTCGGCGGAGCTGACGCCCGCCTCGATCAACGCCTACCGGCGCGCCCGCCCCGAAGTCCGGGTCGAGATACGCCAGTTGGACTTCACGGAGCATGTGACGGCCCTGACGGAGGACCGCGTGGACGTGGCGTTCGTGCGGCCGAGCCCCGACGACGAGCGGGTCTCGGCCGACGTCCTCACGACGGAGCAGCGGATCGTCGTCGTCCCCGAGCACTCCCCGCTCGCCGCGGCCCGGCTGACCGGCGCGACGGTCGCCGACATCGCGGGCCTGCCGTTCTTCCGCGTCCCCGGCCACACGCCGCGCACCTTCACGGACTACCTCTACTTCGACGACGAGGCCCGGCACCGCAGCACGGACTACGCGGTGACCCCGCAGGAAGTGCTCACCGGGGTGGTCACGGGGCGGGCCGCGGGCTCCGGCCTGAAGTCGTTCGGCCGGTACTACGCCTGGCCGGGCGCCACCTTCGTACCGGTCATCGACGCCCCGTGGGAGAGCAGCTACCTCGCGGTGCGCGCGGACGAGCAGAACCCGGAGGTGCGCATCTTCCGTGCGCTCGCGGTGGCGCTCGCGCGGGAGATGGGGCCCGTCATCAACAGCGGGGATGACCGCCCGGCGTGGGGTGGCCGGCCCTAGCGGACGGCACGTGCCGGACGCCGTCGGAGCCCGGCACGGAGAACGGCTCGGCTCCCGGCATGGCCGGCTCGGCGGGCTGGCAGAGCACCAGTGCGACGTCGTCGGCGAGCGGCGCCCCCGTGTGCACGGTGAGCAGGTCGTACAGCGCGTCGAGCGCGTCGCACGGCAGCGGCGCGGCCAGCGCCTCCGCGACGCCCTTGAGGAGCGGGAAGTCGACGCCGCCCGCGTCCCGCGCCTCGCTGAGCCCGTCCGTGTAGAACAGCACGCGGTCGCCGGGCTGCAGCCAGCCGCGCCACAGGGCGGGCCGCGGCCCGAGCCCCAACGGCGTGGTGTGCTCGGGGGCTTCGAGCAGTCTGATCTGCTGTCCCACCCGCAGCGGCGCGGGGTGCCCGCAGTTCACGAGCCTGACCTCGCCGGGCACGAACTCGGCGAAGAGCGCGGTGACGAAGTCCTCGGGACCGAGCTCCCCACGGATCCGCGCGTCCAGCTCACGGGCCAGGTCGGGGAGGTCCGGGGTGACGTAGGCGAGGTCGCGGAAGCCCCTGATGACCCCGGCCGAGATCCGCAGCGCGGCCAGGTCGTGGCCGCGCACGTCACCGATGAACACCCGGGTGCCGTACGGCGTGTGGGCGATGTCGTACGCGTCCCCGCCCACCGTCGCCCCCTGGACGGGGCAGTAGTGCCGGGTGCACACGTCGATCCCGCCGATCCGCTCGGCGAACGGCCGCAGGATCGCGCCCTGGGCGACCCTCGCCACCTCGACGACCCCGGCGAGCACGGCGGCCTCCCGGGCCCTGCGGACGGCGACGGTGACGGCGAGCACCCCGCCGGCCAGCAGCGCGAGGAAGTCGGCGAGGAAGGGCGGGGACGCCGTGAAGTCGTGTGCCGCGCCCGCCACGAGGGCGAGGAGCGCCGCCCAGCAGACCGTGACCGCCGTGTGCAGGACGCCGAGCCGCGCACAGGCGGCGAGGGGGCCGATCAGCAGCGCGACGGTGGCCGGTTCCCATCCCGCGAACATCCCGGGGGCCGCGAGGACGGAGCTTGCGGTCACCGGCAGCGCACGGGCGGCCCTCGATCCCCATCGCTCACGCCACCCATCGCGGATGGCCATGCGCAGGCCCTCCCGACTCTCCGTAACCCCGCCAGTGAACGGCCACTATGGACCAAGCGTCCGACCCCCACCACCCGTTGACCACACCAGGCAGGCGGATGACCGGAGCTGACCTTCCCGTGCGGGAATTTGCACGCATCACCCGCGCCATCGGGCACCGGACCGGACAGCCCCGGCTACCCCACCCCCCGCATCCCCTGCCCCGCCCGCTCCCCGATGCCCCGGAAGTGGTCCGCCATCGCCCGCTGGGCGCGGCCCACGTCCTGGGCGCGCAGCGCCGTCACGATGTCCCGGTGCCTGCGCACCGTCACGTCGGGCGCCGGGTCCCTCGACCAGCCGCGCGCCCCCGCCACCCGGTGGAAGACGTTCCAGAACGCGCCGAGCAGCTGCGGCACCAGTTCGTTGCCGAGCGAGCGGTAGAGCGCCTCGTGGAACTCCCTGTCCAGTTCGGGGAAGGCCGTCCCGGTGTCCGCCGCGCCCTCCATGCGCCGCACCAGTTCCTCCAGGTGGCACAGTTCGGCGTCGGTGAGCGTCCCCGCGACCCGCCGCATCAGGCCCTCCTCCAGGACCTCCCGCACCTCCAGGATCTCCGCGAGCGCGTGGTCGTCGTCGCGGAGCTGGACGAGCGCGCGGAAGGTCAGGCCGTCGGCGAGCGGGGTGAGGGACGCCTGGCCCACATACGTTCCGTAGCCGTGTCTGATCTCCACGATGTCCAGGGCCTGGAGCGCCTTCAGTGCCTCGCGCACCGAGTTGCGGCTGACGCCGAGCGCCTCCATCAGCTCGGCCTCGGTGGGCAGCGGGGACCCCGGCCGCAGCCCTCTTTCCAGGATCAACTGCACGACCTCACGCCGGACTTGACCGCTCACACGCCGCTCTCGGACTGGCTCCTGTGGCATGCGGGCCATCGTAGGCACGACCGACATCCCACGTCCCACCTCCGGTACGACTTCGCCGTATTCGGATCCCTGCGCGATCTCTTGACCGGGTCCCGCACCGCTCCTATGGTCGCCACGCCACCACGACGTAGGACGTGGGATCTCTCAAGGGAGACACAGTGAGCGACCAGACCCCCCGGACCACGCACCACGGAGTCGCGCCGGACCGCCGCTCCTTCCTCAGGTACACCGGCGCCCTCGGGGCGGCCACCGCCCTCACCACGACGCTCGCCGCCTGCTCGTCGGGGCCCGAGTCCACGAACGACACCGGGGGCGGCGGCAAGGGCGGCGACGCCACGCTCACGGCCGTCATCGGCTATGGCAACGACGGCAGTTGGGACCCGACGCTGACCGCGTCCGCCTTCGCGATGGCCGGGAACGAGCACATCTACGAGGGCCTGCTCGGCACGGACCCGATCACCCGCGAGCCGTACCCCGCGCTCGCCACCCGGATCCCCGCCGACCTCAAGGCGACCACGTGGAAGTTCGCGCTGCGGCCCGGCGCCAAGTGGCACGACGGGAAGCCCGTCACCGCCGACGACGTGGTGTTCGTCTTCGACCGGATCCTGGACCCGAAGACGCAGACGCTGGCCAAGAACTTCTTCGCGAGCTGGCTGAAGGAGGTCAAGAAGGTCGACGCGACGAACGTCGAGCTGATCCTCAAGTTCCCCTTCCCGGACGGCGCGGCCCGGCTCTCCCTCGCCAAGATCATGCCGAAGCACGTGTTCTCCAAGCCCGGCGCCTGGGACGACGCGACCAAGGGCAAGGCGGTGGGCTCGGGCCCCTACCGGCAGACCGCGCACCACGCGAAGTCGAACACCACCTTCGAGGCCTTCGGCGACTACAACGGCCCGCGCAAGGCCGCCTTCAAGAAGATGAACTGGCTGACCATCGTGGACGCCGCGCCGCGCGTCGCGAAGATCTCCGGCTCCAGCGCGGACGCGGAGATCGCCGACAACATCCCGTACGCCAACATCGAGCAGCTGAAGAAGGGCGGGCTCACCGTCGAGGGCGGCGCGGGCATGAACAACCTCTTCCTGCTCTTCAACACCGCGCACAAGCCGTTCGACGACGTACGCGTCCGGCAGGCCCTGCACTACGCCATCGACCGCGAGAAGATGATCGAGGCCGCGCTCAAGGGCCACGGCAAGGCGTCGACGTCCTTCCTCAACGAGTCCAACCCCTCCTACCGGCCCGCCAAGAGCGTCTACGGATACGACCTGGCGAAGGCGAAGAAGCTCCTGAAGGACGCCGGGGTCGGCAAGCTGTCGATCAACCTCATGGCGGTGAACGTGAGTTGGATCGTGGACTGCCTGCCCACCATCAAGGACGGCTGGGAGAAGCTCGGCGTCGAGGTCACCCTCGACCCGCAGGAGACCACCGCCGTATTCACCAAGCTGGACCAGAAGAAGGACTTCCAGGTCGTCGCGGCCGCGTCCAACCCCAACCAGTTCGGCCTCGACGCCGACCTGATCATGCACTACAACTACGGCCCCGAGAACATCTGGATGGGCTACGCGCGCTGGGCCGACAACGCTGTCGCCAAGAAGCTCTTCAAGGACATGGACCAGGCGACCCGCGAGCCCGACGCGTCGAAGAAACGGGCGATGATCCAGGACTACATCGACGTCGTGGCGGAGCAGGCCGTGCTCTATCCGGTCGTGCACAACGAACTGATGACCGCCTGGGACCCCGACAAGCTCACCGGCGTCAAGGCCCAGCCCTATCCCGGGATCAATCTGCTCCAGGCCAAGTGGGCCTGACAGACGGCCAGTTCAGGAGTCGTACGCCGTGACCGCCGTCCTCAGAATCCTGGCCCGCCGCATCGCCCTGCTCGTCCCGCTGCTGCTCGGCATCGTCCTCTTCGTGTTCCTCGTGATGCGGTTCTCGGACGTCGACCCGGCATCCGCGTTCTTCCAGGGCGCCAACCCGACGCCCCAGCAGCTCCACGACTTCCGCGAGGAGAACGGCCTGCTCGACCCGCTGCCGGTCCGCTACATCGCCTTTGTAGGGGACCTGCTCCAGGGCGACATGGGCATCAGCGTCCTCAACCGCTCCCCCGTCCTCGACCAGGTCACCACCGCCCTGCCGCTCACCATGCAGCTCACCTTCCTCGGCCTCGGCATCGCCGTGGTGCTCTCGCTCACCCTCGGCGTGACCGCCGCGATCTACCGCGACCGGCTCCCCGACCAGCTGATCCGCGTCGTCTCGCTGACCGGCGTCGCGGCCCCCGGCTTCTGGCTCGCGCTCCTGATGATCCAGTACCTGGCAGTGGACCTCGGCTGGTTCCCGACCGGCGGCTACATCAACCCCGGCGACTCCTTCACCGGCTGGCTCAAGACGATGACGCTGCCCGCCTTCGCGCTCTCCCTGCCGGTCGCGGCGGGCCTCACCCGCATCATCCGCACCGCGGTGGTCGAGGAACTCGACAAGGACTACGTCCGCACCGCCGTCGGCAGCGGACTGCCGCCCGTGGTCGTCGTCGGCCGCAACGTCCTGCGCAACGCCCTCATCAACCCGCTCACCGTGCTCGGCCTGCGCGTCGGCTATCTGCTCGGCGGCGCCGTCGTCATCGAGACGATCTTCTCGCTGCCCGGCATGGGGAAGCTGATGATCGACGCCGTGAAGAACGGCGACCCGGCCGTCGTCCAGGGCGTCGTCATCACCACCGCCGTCGGCTTCGTCGTCGTCAACCTCGCCATCGACGTCCTCCACCTCCTGGTCAACCCGCGCCTGAGGGGGACGAGTTGATGATCACCTCGCGCAAGGCGCTGACCGAGCGCCTCTCCGTGCCCGGCATCCGGCTCCGCTCGCTGCGCAAGCTGCCCGTCCTGTCCCGCGTCGCGGTCGGCGTCGTCGGCGTGGTCGTCCTGGTGGCGCTCCTCGCGCCGCTCATCGCCCCGCACGACCCGCTCGACCAGCAGACCCAGGCCGACGGCACAGGACACCCCTCCGCCGACCACTGGATGGGCCAGGACAGCCTCGGCCGCGACATCCTCAGCAGGCTGATGTACGGGGCCCGCTGGTCGCTCGCGATCGGGCTCGGCGCCACCCTGCTCGCCCTCGTCGTCGGCGCCGTGATCGGCGCGGTCGCCGCGACCTCCCGCAAGGCCGTCGACGAGACGCTGATGCGCTGCCTCGACGTCGTCATGGCGTTCCCCGGCATCGCGCTCGCCGCCGTGCTCGTCGCGGTCTTCGGCGGCGGCATCGTCGTCCTCATCTGCGCCATCGCGTTCCTGTTCACCCCGCCGATCGCCCGCGTCGTACGGGCCAATGTGATGGACCAGTACGGCGAGGACTACGTGGTCGCCGAACGCATCATCGGCGCCCGCACCCCGCACATCCTGATCCGCCACGTCGCCGTCAACTGCGCCGCGCCGATCCTCGTCTTCTGCACCGTCCAGGTCGCCGAGGCCATCGTCTTCGAGGCGTCGCTGTCCTTCATCGGCGCGGGCGTGCGGCCGCCCGACCCGTCCTGGGGCAGCGTCATCGCCGACGGCAAGAACATGGTGCTCATCGGCGGCTGGTGGGCGACGGTCTTCCCCGGCCTCCTGATGCTCCTCACCGTCCTCGCCCTCAACATCCTCTCCGAAGGCGTGTCCGACGCCTGGGCGGCGCCGTCCGGCCGCGACGTCACGGGCGAGGACCGCGCGAAGGACCGCATCGAAGCGCCCGAACCCGGCAGCGGAAAGGTCCTCGAACTCCCCGGCCTGACCGAGGCCGCCCACCGCCTGCGCTCCCGGGCCCGCCCGCTCCCCCAGGGCGACCCCGTCCTCACGGTCACCGGCCTCGCCATCGGCTTCGCCGAACGCCACGCCGGAGTGGACATCGTCGACGGCATCAGCTTCGACGTACGCCCCGGCGAAGTCCTCGGCCTGGTCGGCGAGTCCGGCTGCGGCAAGTCCCTGACCGCCCTGACGGTGATGGGCCTGCAGCCCAGGGGTGCGCGGATCCGCGGCCGCGTCACCTTCGACGGCCGCGAGCTGACCGGACTGCCGATGCGGGCCAGGCGCCGCCTCCTCGGCCACGACATGGCGATGATCTACCAGGACGCCCTGTCGTCGCTGAACCCCGCGATGACGGTCCGCTCCCAGCTCAAACAGGTCGTACGAAGGGGTGGCCGCCGCACCCCCGCCGAACTCCTCGAACTGGTCGGCCTCGACCCCGAACGCACCCTGCGCAGCTACCCCCACGAACTCTCCGGCGGCCAGCGCCAGCGCGTCCTGATCGCCATGGCCCTGTCCCGCGACCCCAAACTCGTCGTCGCCGACGAGCCCACCACCGCACTCGACGTCACCGTCCAGGCCCAGATCATCCAGCTCCTCCTGCGCCTGCGCGAGGAACTCGGCTTCGCCCTGATCCTCGTCTCGCACGACCTGGCCCTCGTCGCCGACGTCACCGACCGCGTGGTGGTGATGTACGGCGGCCAGATCGTCGAGACGGGCATCACCGCCGACCTCGTGGAGGCCCCGACCCACCACTACACACGCGGCCTGCTCGGCTCGGTCCTCTCCCTCGAATCGGCGGCCCCACGCCTCACCCAGATCAAGGGCGTGGTCCCGTCCCCCGCGGACTTCCCCCAGGGCTGCCGCTTCGCCGACAGATGCCCGCTGGCGAGCGAGGTGTGCCACACCGACGCTCCCGAGCTGATCGGCAACCAGTCACACGCGACGGCATGCCACCACCCAGCGGGCGCGGAAGCGCCCGTCAGGGGCGCGGGGAACTGCGCGACCAGCCACAGCGAACCCGCAGACGTACCAACGGCGCGTCGCCCCACGACAAAGAGGCAGACGAAATGACCACGCCCATCGTCGAGTTGAGCGACGTGCACGTAGTGCACAGGGCCCGATCGGGCGGCCTCCTGTCCCGCGACAGGGTGCACGCCCTGACAGGCGCCACCCTGTCCATCGCCCCCGGCGAGACCATCGGCGTCGTCGGCGAATCGGGCTGCGGCAAATCCACCCTGGCCAAGGTCCTCGTAGGCGTCCAGCGCCCCACATCCGGCACGGTGTCCTTCCAGGGCCACGACCTGTGGACGATGAACCCCGCCCCCCGCCGGACGGCGATCGGCACCCGCACCGGAATGATCTTCCAGGACCCCTCGACCGCCCTGAACCGCAGACTCTCCGTGCGCCAGATCCTCCGCGACCCCCTGGACGTGCACCGACGCGGCACACCGAGGGAACGCGACGCCCGCGCGAGGGAGTTGATGGATCTGGTGGGCCTGCCCAAGGTCCTCGCCGACGGACTCCCCGGCCAGCTGTCCGGCGGGCAACGCCAACGCGTCGCCATCGCCCGCGCCCTGGCCCTCGAACCGGACCTCGTCGTGGCGGACGAGCCGACCAGCGCCCTCGACGTGTCGGTCCGCGCCCAGATCCTGAACCTCCTCCTCGACCTGAAGGAACGCCTGGGCCTCGCCCTCGTGTTCGTCTCGCACGACATCCAGACCGTGCGGCGCATGAGCGACCGCGTGGTGACCATGTATCTGGGCCGGATCGTCGAGGAGTCGCCCGCCGCCGAGATCCTCGACCGGGCCAGGCACCCGTACACCCGCGCCCTGTTCTCCGCGACGCCCGGACTCCTCGACCCCATCGACCCGATCCCGCTGGTCGGCCCCGTGCCTTCGGCGACCCGCCCGCCGAGCGGCTGCCCGTTCCGCACCCGCTGCTGGAAGGCCGACGAGGTGTGCGCCACCGCGATGCCGAACCCCGAACCCGCGGGCCCCGCGCACACGTTCCGTTGCCATCACCCCGTGGGCGAAGGACAGTCGACCCACGAGCTCGTCACCCAGGCCGCCGCCACGGCCCAAGCATCCAGGGAGCATCCATGACTCTGCCCACCCCGCTCACCGGTGTCGTCCCGCCCGTCTGCACTCCCCTGACACCGGACCGCGAGGTGGACACCGCCTCCCTCGTCAGGCTCGTCGACCATCTGGTCGCGGGCGGCGTGGACGGCCTGTTCGTACTCGGCTCGACCTCCGAGGTCGCCTACCTCACCGACCGGCAGCGCGCGCAGGTGCTCGACACGGTCGTACGTCATGTGGCCGGTCAACTGCCGGTCCTGGCGGGCGCGATCGACATGACGACGCCCCGCGTCCTGGACCATGTGCGCACGCTCGGCGCGGCCGGCGCCGACGCCGCGGTGGTCACCGCACCCTTCTACACGCGCACGCACCCCGCCGAGATCGCCCGCCACTTCCGGCTCGTCGCCCGCGGGTCACAGGTGCCGGTCCTCGCCTACGACCTGCCCGCGTCCGTCCACACCAAGCTGGCCCCCGAACTGGTCCTCGAACTCGCCGCGCAGGGCGTCATCGCGGGCCTGAAGGACTCCAGCGGCGACGAGGGCGGCTTCCGGCGCGTCATCATCGGCAAGCGGTCGGGGCCCGTCGGCCTGAGCGTGCTCACCGGGTCCGAGGTGACCGTCGACTCGGCGCTCGCGATGGGCGCCGACGGCGTCGTGCCGGGCCTCGGGAACGTCGACCCCGAGGGGTACGTGCGCCTCTACCGCGCCTGCCGCGAGGGCGACTGGGCGCGGGCGCGGACCGAACAGGAGCGGCTGTGCGGCCTGTTCGGCATGGTCACGGCGGGCGACCCGGCCCGGATGGGCGGCAGCTCGGCCGCGCTCGGCGCGTTCAAGGCGGCGCTGCATCTGCGGGGCGTCATCGACTGCCCCGCCACGGCGGAGCCGCAGATCCCGCTGTCCACGGAGGACGTCGAACGGGTCGGCAAGTATCTGGCGGCGGCCGGGCTGCTGTGACACCCCGGAGGGGGTTCAGGCGGACGGCACGGACCCGGGCGCCACAAGGCCCGACTCATAGGCCACAATGACCAGTTGGGCGCGGTCCCGGGCGCCCAGCTTCCCCATGATCCGGCTCACATGCGTCTTCGCGGTCAGCGGGCTCAGGCCGAGCGTCTCGGCGATCTCCGTGTTGTTCAGGCCCCGCGCGACGAGCCGCAGGACCTGCCGCTCCCGCTCCGAGAGCCCGTCGGGACCGCCGGACCCGGCGAGGTCCCCGGCGTCCGGCGCCCGCAGCACCCGGGCTATCAGGCGTGCCGTGGGCCCCGGGGAGAGCAGGGACTCACCGGCCGCCACCGTGCGGATGGCGTCGAGGAGTTCGGCGGGCCTGGTGTCCTTGACCAGGAACCCGGACGCGCCCGCGCGCAGCGCGTCGACGACGTGCTGGTCCGTGTCGTACGTCGTGAGCATCAGGACCTTCACGCCCGCCAGGTCCTCGTCCGCCGCGATCAGCCGGGTCGCCTCGATGCCGTCGAGGTCGGGCATGCGGATGTCCATGACGACGAGGTCGGCCCGCTCGGCACGCGCGAGGTCGACCGCCGAGCGTCCGGTGCCCGCCTGCGCCACCACCTCCATGTCGGGCGCCGATTCGACGAGCATCGCGAACGCGGCACGCACCAGCGTCTGGTCGTCGGCGAGCAGCACGCGGATGGTCATGTCGGGCCTCCCGGCGAAGGGGAATGGTGGGTCATGGAGCCTTCCCGGCAACGGTCCGTCACGTCAGGCCGCCCAGCGACACCGGTGCGAGGGGCAGCACCGCCGACACCATGAAACCCCCCTCGGGCCGCGGCCCCGCCTCCAGGGTGCCGCCCACCGTGCGGGCCCGCTCCCGCATCCCGACGAGGCCGAACCCCGGCGCGTGGGACGGCTCCCCGGCTCCCGCGCCGTCGTCGGTGACCGTCACGTTCAGGGCGGCGTCCTCGACGTGCACGGCCACCCGCACGGTGAGGTCGGGCCCCGCGTGCCGTACGGCGTTGGTGAGGGCCTCCTGCACGATGCGGTAGGCGGCGGCGCCCACCGCGGGCGGCGCCTGGCACTCGGCCACCGACAGGTCGACGTCGGCGCCCGCGGTGCGGGCCGCGGCCGCGAGGTCGGGCAGCCCGTCGAGCCCCGGCAGCGGACCCCTGGCCTCCTCCTCGTGGCCCGACCTCAACACCTCCAGGGTGGCGCGGAGTTCACCGCGTGCGGTGCGGCAGGTGTCCGCGACGTCGTCGAGCGCCCTGGCGACGGCGACCCGGTCGAGGCGGTCCGGGTCGGCGGCGAGGACGTGCGCGGCGACGGACGTCTGGACGCCGACCAGGGTGATGCTGTGCGCGAGCAGGTCGTGCAGATCGCGGGCGACCCGCAGCCGTTCCTCGGCGACCCTGCGCCGGGCCTCCTCCTCACGGGTGCGCTCCGCGCGCTCGGCCCGCTCAAGCACGGAACCGACGTACTGCCGGTGCATGCGCACGTACACGCCGAGCAGCAGGAAGGACACGATCCAGCCGGATATCCGCAGCGACTCCCTGCCCTCGGCCATGCCCTCGTGGAACTTCACGCTCAGCATGATGCCCAGGACCGCGGCGCCGACGAGGACGGCGTTGCGCGGCCTGGTCCTGGAGGCCACGGTGAACAGGGAGACCATCGACACCGCCATGGGCGCGGTGTGGTTGTTGTCCAGGGAGTGGTAGGCCAGCAGGATCACCATCATCACGACCATGACGCGGACCGGGGCGCGCCGCCGCCACACGATGACGACGTGGGCGACGAGCAGCAGCGCCCAGCCGGACACGTCCGGTGGATCGCCGTTGTCCCGCACGATCCGCACGATCACGACGGCGCTCGCGGCCATGGCGAGCGCGAACAGCACGTCCGTGCGCAGCCGTTCGCCGGAGGCGGCCGGGCCGACGACCCGCTCGATGAGGTTGCGGGGGCCGGTGCCGCGCGCCGCCCCCTGTGCCGTGAGAGGTGATTCCACCGCCTCATCCTGCGCCACGCGGGCGCCCCTCCGGGAGGGGAGGGGCGCCCTGGACGCGGACGTCACGGAGCGGACACCCTGACGGGTTCGGGCTCCTGGGCGGCGGCCACCGCCCGGGGCCTGGACAGCGGCCCCGGCCACCACACCTTCCTGCCGAGCGCCACGCTCGCGCTCGTCACCAGGTACGTACGCACCAGGAAGGTGTCGAGCAGCACGCCGACCGCGATGACGAAGCCCAGCTCGACGAGTTGGACGAGCGGCATGTTGGTGAGCACCGCGAACGTCGCGGCGAGCACGAGGCCCGCCGACGCGATGACGCCTCCGGTGGTGCGCAGTGCGGTGAGCGCGGCCGTCCCCGGTTCGGCCCCGTTCAAGCACTCCTCACGCATCCGGTGCATCAGGAAGATCCCGTAGTCGACCCCGAGCGCGACGAGGAAGACGAAGGACAGCAGTCCGAGTCCGGGATCGGTGCCCTCGAACCCGAAGAGCGGCTCGAGGACGAGCCCCGCGATGCCGAGCGCGGCGCCCCACACGGCGACGACCGCGGCGAGCAGCAGCAGCGGCGCGACGAGGCTGCGCAGCAGGGCGACGAGGATCAGCAGCACGGCCCCGAGCACCAGCGGCACCACGATCATCCGGTCCCGCGCGTTGGTGTCCCGCAGATCGGTCTGCTGGGCGCTCGCGCCGCCCACGTACGATCCGTCGAGCCCGTCCCGCAGCGCTTCGATGGTGGCGGTCTCGCCCGCCGACTCGGGCGGCGCGGACGCGAACACGGAGATCTCGGTCCACCCTTCGGCCGTACGTCCCCGCTCCGCGCTGTCGACGCCCTTCGTGCCGCGGATCTCGGCGAGCGCGTCCCCGGCCCGCCCGGCCGGGGTCATCACGGTGATGGGCTGGGTGCCCTGTTCCGGATAGGCGGCGGCGAGGGTCTCCATGGCGGACACGGACTCCGGGGTCTTGGTGAAGGAGTCCTCCTGCTTGAGGGAGCCCGGCAGGTTGAACGCACCGAGCGCGAGCGCCCCGAGCAGCACGGCACCGGCCGCGAGCACGGTCAGCGGCCTGCGCCCCGCCGAACTCCCCATCGCGGCGAACAGACTCCGCCGCTGCTTGGGCGCGCTGCCGAACGCGGGCACGAGCGGCCAGAACACGCGCCTCCCGAGCAGCACGAGGATCGCGGGCAGCAGCGTCAGCATCATGGTGAGCGCGCAGAGCACCCCGACGGTGCCGAGCGGCCCCATGCCCCGGCTGCTGTTCAGATCGGCGGCCAGCAGACAGAGCAGCCCTGCGGCGACGGTCCCCGACGAGGCGAGCACGGCGGGCCCGCAGCCGCGCAGGGCCGCGGCCATGGCGTCGTAGGGCCGCTCGATCCTGCGCAGCTCCTCCCGGTAGCGGGAGACGAGCAGCAGCGCGTAGTCGGTGCCCGCGCCGAACACGAGGATCGTCATGACGCCCGAGCTCTGCCCGGTGACGGCCGTACCGAAGGCCTGGTGGAGTCCGTAGGCGACGGCCATCGCGAAGTAGTCCGCGACCCCCGCGACGGCGAGCGGCACGAGCCACAGGAACGGGCTGCGGTAGATGAGGACGAGCAGCAGCGCGACGACCCCGGCGGTGGTGTAGAGCAGCGGCCCGCCGAGCGAGTTGTAGACCTCCCCCGCATCGGTGTCGAGCGCCCCCGAGCCCCCGACGTCGACGCTCAACCCGCCCTCGCCCCCGGCGACTTCGCGCACGCTCTCGACGAGCGCGTCCCGCTTCTCCTCGTCCTGCCCGGGCTCGGTGCTCGCGACCGGATACATGAGGGTGGCGCCGTCCGCCGACGGCACGCCCTTGGGCTCCGCGACGAGCTTGTGGGCGTCCGCGATCTCGGCGACCTGCTCACCGGCCGTCTTCCGGTCGGCGACGGTGAGACCGCCGTCCCGGTGGTAGACGAGCACCAGCTCGGTGGCCTCGCCCCCGGGCAACCGGTCCTGGATCTCGGCGACTTCGGTGGAGTCCGCGCTCGCGGGAAGGTAGTCGACGGGCCGGTCCTTCTGGACGTCGGCGAGCTTCGCCGCGAAGGGCGAGGCGAGCGCGAGCACGACGATCCAGAGCCCCAGAAACACCCAGGGCACGGCGCGCCGGCGCCCCGGTGGCGCGGCAGTGTTCTGTGCGGCCCCCATGACGGGCCTCCTTCGGCAGGGGTGACGTGTCCGGGGTCAACCCTTCCGGGGGCGGGTCCTCAATCCGTCAGGCTCGGGGGCGAGTTGGGGCGTACGGCGCGGGGAGGCCGGGGGCGGGGATTACTCCCGGCGGAGTACTCCCGTGCGACGACCCCGCTTCCTCAGGACGGCGTCCGCGCCGCCACCAGCAGCCGTGCCACGTCGTCCGATCCGATCGTCAGCGCGCATCCCGCCGTGCTGAGCACGTCACGCTCGGCGGGCGTGTAGGGCCCGTCGGCGAGGGCGATCCTGGCGCCCTGGAGGAGCAGTGCCTCGCGGCCCGCGGGGGCGAGGTGCGGGGCGAGCGGGCCGAGCGCCTCGTGGAGTTCGATGGCGAGGCCGGGGATGCCGGGGCCGCAGTCGGGCTCGGCGCGCCCGGTGTCGGCGGCGAGCGCGTCGACGAGGGCCATGAGCTGGTCCTGGGTGCAGTCGTCGAAGCCCGCGCCGCGCAGCGTGCCGACGGCGGTCTCCAGGGTGGTGCGCGAGGTGGCGCCGCCGGTGGAGAGGACGGCGAGGACGACCGTGTGCACGGCGTCGCGGAGCATCGCGGAGAGCCGTGTGGTGGTGGGGTGGTCGAGCACGTCGGGGTCGAACAGGTCCTGGCAGGCGGCGCACTGGATGACGGGTCCCGCGGTGCCGCGCGGCACGACGGGCAGGCCGAGCAGGACGAAGCGGCGCCGTCCGGTGAGCCGCTGGTAGTTGCGGTCGCCGCCGCAGGCGGGGCAGAAGAACTCGCCGTCGCCGACGGCGTCCCAGGCGGTGTGCATGCCGATCACCCGCCTGAACAGGGCATGCCCGCGCGTGACGGGCCTGCCGAAGATGCGCGTTTTCCGGCCGTTTCGTCCCCGATCTGGCAGCACCACGCACCTCCGTAACTCCCCGGCTGCATTGCCGCGTTGGCGTGATGTTAGCCACATCGGTGATGCGACGTCAGCACCTCGTACAGGAGATCGAGCGGGACATGGCCGGGAGACGACGACGCCCCGCCCGCCGGATCGGCGGACGGGGCGTGAAACGCACCGGTGACGGGGTCAGCGCGCGGCGCGGTTGACGGCGGAGACCGCGGCCTTCAGCGACGCACGTGTCGTATTCGCATCGATGCCGATGCCCCACAGGACCTTGTCGCCGATCGCGCACTCGATGTACGAGGCGGCCTGCGCGGACGCGCCCTCGCTCATCGTGTGCTCCTGGTAGTCGAGCAGGCGTACGTCGATGCCGATGCCCTGCAGCGCGTCGAAGAACGCGGAGATCGGGCCGTTGCCGGAGCCGGTCAGGACGGTGTCGACGCCGTCCAGCGTGGCCTCGACGGTGAGGGTGTCGACGCCGTCGGTGTCGGTCGTCGTCTGGCCGTTCTTGACCTGAATCCGACCCCATTGAGCCGCAGCGTTCTCGGGGTTGGGCAGGTACTCGTCCTGGAAGACGCTCCAGATCGCGGTGGGCGTGACCTCGCCGCCCTCGGCGTCGGTCTTCGCCTGGATGATCTTCGAGAACTCGATCTGCATGCGGCGCGGCAGGTCCAGCTTGTGGTCGTTCTGCAGGACGTACGCGATACCGCCCTTGCCCGACTGGGAGTTGACGCGGATGACGGCCTCGTAGGAGCGGCCGACGTCCTTGGGGTCGATGGGCAGGTACGGCACGGCCCATTCGATGTCGTCGACGGTCTTGCCCGCGGCCGCGGCCCGGGCCTCCATCGCGTCGAAGCCCTTCTTGATGGCGTCCTGGTGGGAGCCGGAGAAGGCGGTGTAGACGAGGTCGCCCGCGTAGGGGTGGCGGGGGTGGACCTCCATCTGGCTGCAGTACTCGTACACGCGACGCACCTCGTCGATGTCCGAGAAGTCGATCTGCGGGTCGACGCCCTGCGAGAACAGGTTCATGCCCAGCGTCACCAGGTCGACGTTGCCGGTGCGCTCGCCCTGGCCGAACAGGCAGCCCTCGACGCGGTCGCCGCCGGCCATCACGGCCAGCTCGGCGGCGGCGACGGCGGTGCCGCGGTCGTTGTGCGGGTGGATGGAGAGGCAGACGAACTCGCGCCGGGACAGATTGCGGGACATCCACTCGAAGCGGTCCGCGTGGGTCGAGGGCGTCGAACGCTCCACCGTGGCGGGCAGGTTGAGGATGATCTCGCGCTCGGCGTCGGGCTGCCAGACGTCCATGACGCCCTCGCAGACCTCCAGGGCGAAGTCCAGCTCGGTGTCCGTGAAGATCTCCGGGCTGTACTGGTAGCCGAAGGTCGTCCGGTCGTCGAGCAGCTTGTCCGCGTACTCCATGACCAGGCGCGTGCCGTCGACGGCGATCTGCTTCACGGCGTCGCGCGAGCCGCGGAAGACGACGTCGCGCCAGACGGGCGCGGTCGCGTTGTACAGGTGGACGGTCGCGCGCCGGGCGCCCTTCAGGGACTCGACGGTGCGCTCGATCAGCTCTTCGCGGGCCTGGGTCAGGACGGAGATCGTCACGTCCTCGGGGATCGCGTCCTCGTCCTCGATGATCGACCGCACGAAGTCGAAGTCGGTCTGCCCGGACGAGGGGAATCCGACCTCGATCTCCTTGTAGCCCATGCGTACGAGCAGGTCGAACATCGCGCGCTTGCGGGCCGGGGACATCGGGTCGATCAGCGCTTGGTTGCCGTCACGCAGGTCGGTGGAGAGCCAGCGGGGCGCGACCGTGATCCGCTTGTCCGGCCAGGTGCGGTCGGGGATGTCGACCTGCTCGTACTGCCCGTACTTGTGGATCGGCAGGGAACTGGGGCGCTGGAAGTTCGGCATGTGCGGGGCTCCTCGGAAGTGTCCTGAAGGACGGCCGACGGTCTGAGCGCAACGCCGAACTCCGCGGGGAGGGGGTCGGCCTCGACTACAGGCCCTCGCCGCGGCAGCTAAGAAGAAGCAACCCGAATCGCATGATGTGCCGCAGCCTAGCCGAGCCGCGGTCTGTGCGCGGGCCCGTATCAGTATGCGGGACCGGCGCCGGGTTACGGCCAATAGGTGATCAATACCTCTATTTCACTAATCATGGTTGCAGGTAGTGACAGCGGCATGACCCAGTGCCACATTGCCGCCATGACCGCCAACCCCACGGGCTTCGAGCCCGTCTTCTGCACCATCGTGCCGCCCCACGTCCTGGACACTCTCGCCCAGAGCCAGGACCCCGCACTCGCCGCGCCCGCCCGCCGCACCCTGGAGCGGGACGCCATCGAGCGCACCCACCGCCGCCTGACGACCGTCATCGGCGCGCCCAGCGTCACCCCGCCCAAGGAGGCCGCGGAGGGCAAGCCGCACCGCACCATCTACGACGCCAAGCACCGCACGGAGCTGCCCGGCCGCAAGGTCCGCAGCGAGGGCGACAAGCCCGGCAAGGACGCCACGGTCAACCGCGCCTACGCGGGCCTCGGTGCGACCTTCGAGCTGTACCAGAAGACGTACGAACGCAACTCCATCGACGGCAACGGACTGCCGCTGAACGCGACCGTCCACTACTCCGAGGAGTACAACAACGCCTTCTGGAACGGCGAGCAGATGGTGTTCGGCGACGGTGACGGCGAGATCTTCCTCGACTTCACCATCCCGGTCGACGTCATCGGCCACGAGCTGACGCACGGCGTCACGCAGTACACCGCGAACCTCACGTACTTCGGGCAGCCCGGCGCCCTGAACGAGTCGATGTCGGACGTCTTCGGCTCGATGATCAAGCAGTACACGCTCGGCCAGACCTCCGCCGACGCCGACTGGCTGATCGGCGCGGGCCTGCTCGCCCCGCGCGTCACCGGCAAGGCCCTGCGCTCCATGAAGGAGCCCGGCACGGCGTACGACGACGACGTGCTCGGCAAGGACCCGCAGCCCGCCGACATGGACCACTACGTGAGGACGGGCCGCGACAACGGCGGCGTGCACATCAACTCCGGCATCCCCAACCGCGCGTTCTACCTGGTCGCCGACGCGCTCGGCGGGCACTCCTGGGAGCGGGCGGGCCAGATCTGGTACGCCGTCCTGACCGGCGGCAATCTGGCGCAGGACGCGTCCTTCACGGACTTCGCGAAGCTGACGGTCGCCGCGGCACGCGCCAAGTACGGCGACGGCGACGAGCTCAAGGCCGTCATCGACGCATGGTCCACGGTCAAGGTCCCGGCCACCGACTGACGGACGCGCTACCGGCCGCCCGCCGCGTGGAGTAGACAGGACCCATGCGTATCCAGGTGAAGCGGACCGGAGGATTCGCGGGCATCGACCGGCATGCCGAGGTGGACACCTCGCGGCTGGCCGATGCCCCGGAATGGCACGCCCTGGCCGAACAGGCCGTGGCCGACGGCCGGAGCACCCCGCCGATAGGGGTGCCGGACGGCTTCAACTACCAGCTCACGGTGGACGGGCGCACGGTCTACTGCTCGGACCCGCGCCTCACGGAGCCACAGCGGAGGCTTATCTCACGGGTGCTGAAGGAGGGCGCGTAAGCGCCCGAAGGGGCGCGGGGAACTGCGCGACCAGCCCCATCCGGCCCGCAGCTTCCCCAGAAACCTGAGCCTTGTTCACCTTTCTTCCGCACACCCATTGACTTCCGTACCCACCGGTACGGAAGATCCCGCCCATGGCAGCGACCGCGGCGATCCCCCAGTTCCCCCACGACTTCCTGTGGGGCGTATCCACATCGGCCCACCAGATCGAGGGCGCCGTCGACGAACGCGGCGCCTCGGTATGGGACGCGTTCACCGCCGTCCCCGGCAACGTCAAGGACGGCACGACGGCCGCCGTCGCCTGCGACCACTACCACCGCTACCGCGAAGACGTCGCCCTCATCAGGGAGTTGGGCGTCGGCGCCTACCGCTTCTCGGTCTCCTGGCCGCGCGTCCTGCCCACCGGATCCGGTGAGGTCAGCGCGCGGGGCCTCGACTTCTACGACCGCCTCGTCGACGAACTCTGCGCGTCGGACGTACGCCCCGTGCCCACCCTCTTCCACTGGGACACCCCGCTCGCCGTGCAGGAGGCGGGCGGCTGGCTGAAGCGCGGGACGGCCGAGCGGTTCGCCGAGTACGCCGCCGTGGTCGCGGCCAGGATCGGCGACCGCGTCAGCACCTGGATCACCCTCAACGAACCCGCGGAACACACCCTGCTCGGCCACGCGCTCGGCCAGCACGCCCCCGGCGAACGGCTCCTGTTCGACGCCCTGCCGGTCGCCCACCACCAGCTGCTCGCACACGGCCTCGCCGTACAGGCGCTGCGCGCGGCGGGCGCGGCCGACATCGGCATCGCCAACTCGCACGGCCCGACCTGGCCCGCGTCGGCCATCACCGAGGACACGGCGGCGGCCGACTTCTACGACGTACTCCTCAACCGCCTCTTCGCCGACCCGCTGCTCCTCGGCCAATACCCAGAAGGCATCGGCGAGTTGATGCCGTCCCCCGGCCTCGAAGCGGACCTCAGGACCATCTCCGCCCCCCTCGACTGGTACGGGATCAACTTCTACCAGCCGACCAAGGTGGGCGCCCCGCTCCCCGAAGGCACGGCCACCGAGTTCTCCGGCGTCACACTGCCGCCCGAACTCCCCTTCTCCCCCAGGGAGATCGAGGGATACCCGGTCACCGACTTCGGCTGGCCGGTCGTCCCCGACGCCCTCACCGAACTCCTCACCACCTTCCGCGACCGCTACGCCGACCGCCTCCCACCCCTGGTCATCACCGAGAACGGCTGCTCGTACGAGGGAGTGGACGACCAGGACCGGATCACCTACCTCGACGGCCATCTCCGCGCCCTGCACCGGGCGTTGGCGGCGGGCGTGGACGTGCGCGGCTACTTCGTCTGGTCCCTGATGGACAACTTCGAATGGGCGGAGGGCACACGACAGCGCTTCGGCCTCGTCCACATCGACTACGCCACCCTGGAACGCACCCCCAAGGCGTCGTACCACTGGCTGCGCGAGGCCCTGCGGGCCCAGCGACCATGACCGCCACCGCGCTGCGGGAGCCGACCGAACGCGTCGGCCCGGCCTGGACCGGCGCCCTGTCGGTCGCCAACGGCGCGATCTGGGTGGGCTGGTACGGCCCGCTGCAGATCCTGCTCGCCGTCCAGGCGGAGGACCTGGCACCGGCAGGCACCTCCAAGGAGACCGTCCTCGCCTGGGTCACGGGCGTCGGCGCGGTGGTCTCCCTCGCCGCGAACCCCCTCTTCGGCGCGCTCTCCGACCGCACCACCTCCCGATGGGGCCGGCGCACCCCCTGGATCGTGGCGGGCACGGCGGGCGGCGCGGCCTCGCTGCTGCTGCTCTCCGCGGCGGGCTCCGTGTGGACGATGGCCGCGGGCTGGTGCCTGGTCCAGCTCACCCTCAACGCCGCCTTCGCCGCGGTCACGGCCGCCGTCCCCGACCGGGTGCCGCACGCCCAACGCGGCTCCGTGGGCGGCTGGCTCGGCGCGGCCCAGCTGCTCGGCGTCGTGGTGGGCACGGGCCTCGCGACGGCGGCGGGCGGCACGGTCGCGGGCTACGCGGCGTGCGCCGTGTTCACCGTGGCGGGCGTGCTCCCCTACGTCGTACGCCACCGGGACCTGCGCCTCACGACGGCCGAACGGCCGCCCTGGAACCCCCGGGAATTCCTCCGCGGCTTCTGGCTGAGCCCCCGCCGCCACCCGGACCTCGCCTGGGCCTGGCTGACCCGGTTCCTGATCAACGTCAGCAACTCGGTGGTACTGCTCTATCTCCTCTACTTCCTCCGCGACCGCCTGCACCACGCCGACCCGGACCAGGGCGTGCTGATCCTGACGGCCGTGAACGGCGCGACGATGCTCGCCACGGTCGTCGTCGGCGGCGCCTGGTCGGACCGGGTGGGCCGCCGCAAACCCTTCGTGATCTGGTCCGGCACGCTGATGGCCCTGGCGACGGGCCTGCTCGCCCTCTGGCAGACCTGGCCGGGCGCGATCGCCGCCGCGGCCCTCCTCGGCATCGGCTTCGGCGTCTTCACCTCGGTGGACTTCGCCCTGATGACCGACGTCCTCCCCAAGGCCCTCGACCGAGGCAAGGACCTGGGCATCATCAACATCGCCAACTCACTCCCCCAAGTGACGGCCCCGGCCATAGCGGCCCCGATCGTGACGCACCTGGGCGGCTACCGCGTGCTGTACCTGACGGCGGCGGTGGTGGGACTGACGGGGGCAGTGCTGGTGACGAGGATCAGGGGAGTCAAGTAAAGCCCGTCCGGCGATTGAGGACGAACTCGGCGAAGCCGGTGATTCACCCAGCCCCGTGGTACCCGCTCAGAACCCCAGCTTCCGCAGCTGACGGGGATCCCGCTGCCAGTCCTTCGCGACCTTGACGTGCAGGTCGAGAAAAACAGGCGTACCCAGCAACGCTTCAATCTGCTTACGGGACTTGATCCCCACATCCTTCAGCCGCTTGCCCTTGGGACCGATGATGATCCCCTTCTGGCTGGGCCGCTCGATGTACACGAACGCATGGATGTCGAGCAACGGCTTGTCCGCGGGCCGGTCCTCGCGCGGCAGCATCTCCTCCACCACGACGGCGATGGAGTGCGGCAGCTCGTCCCGCACGCCTTCGAGCGCGGCCTCGCGGATCAGCTCGGCGACCATGACCTGCTCGGGCTCGTCCGTGAGGTCGCCCTCGGGGTAGAGCGCGGGGCCCTCGGGCAGCAGCGGCACGATCAGATCGGCGAGCAGCCCGACCTGCTCGTCGCCCACGGCCGACACGGGCACGATCTCGGCCCACTCGAAGCCCAGCTCCTTGCCGAGCTGGTCGATGGCGATGAGCTGCTCGGCGAGGGTCTTGCTGTCGACGAGGTCCGTCTTGGTGACGACCGCGATCTTCGGCGTCTTCTTGATCGACGCGAGTTCCTTGGCGATGAACCGGTCGCCGGGCCCGATCTTCTCGTTCGCGGGCAGGCAGAAGCCGATGACGTCGACCTCGGCCCACGTGGTCCGCACCACGTCGTTCAGGCGCTCACCGAGCAGCGTGCGCGGCTTGTGCAGGCCCGGGGTGTCCACCAGGATCAGCTGCGCGTCCGGCCGGTGCACGATGCCGCGCACCGTGTGCCGCGTGGTCTGCGGCTGGTCCGCGGTGATCGCCACCTTCTTGCCGACCAGAGCGTTCGTGAGGGTGGACTTGCCCGCGTTGGGGCGGCCGACGAAGCAGGCGAAACCGGCGCGGTGGGCAGCCTCGGACGGCTCGGCGGAAGACGGGGTACGAACGCTCATGGCGCCCATTGTCCCTGATCCCCGGACCCCTGCCGCACCGCGCGCCGTCAATCCAGCCCCTCCGGCGTTCGAGGAGCGGGGTCCGGGGCAGAGCCCCGCGACATCAGCCCGCTTCGACCCGCGCCTGAACCTCGCCGTCAGGCCCCGCGAGAAACACCGGCGTCCCGGCCCCGCCGAGGTCCCGTACCGCCGCAAGATCCTCCGGGGAAACCTCCTCCGCGGCGGAGACGACCGCCGCGGCCTCAAGGGACTCCGCCCCCGAAGCCACCGCCATGGCCACCGCGGTCCGCAGCGCGGAGAGCTGGAGCGACGCGAGCCCCACGGTCCCGGCCACATACGTACGCCCGGTCGAGTCCCGCACCGCGGCCCCCTCGGGCACACCATTGCGGGCCCGCGCGGAACGGGCCAGGGTGACGATCTTGCGGTCCTCGGGATCCAGCGCGGCGCTCTCAGTCATGCCCCGAGCATACGGAGCACGCCCCGCTACCCCGCCACCGGATGCATCGACCCCCGCCGCCCCTCGGGCGAGGCCAGCCACGCCAGCTTCCCCGCCGTGTCGGTGTCCGCGTCCGCGCCCGCCCCGGGCAGCGGCGTGTGCAGCACGATCGTGAGGTCGGGCCTGGCCGGCACCTTCAGCTGGGTCGACTCCAGGAACAGCGTCCCCACCACGGGATGCTCGATCTCCTTGGCGACCTGCCCCCCGGGCAGCACGTCCCGCCGCTCCCACAGCTCCACGAACTCCGCACTCGCCGCCTTCGCCTCGGCGATCACCGCGGCGAACCCGTCGTCCTCGGGATGGTCCGAGCACGCGGCCCGGTACATCGCCACGACCTGCGGGGCATTGCGCCGCCAGCTCGTCGCGCGGGCGCGGTAGATGGGGTCGCTGAAGAAGGTGAGCAGACAGTTCTCGGAGGTCTCCGAGCGCATGCCGAGCACCGAGGCCGACGCGTCGTTGTACATGACGCAGTTCCAGTACGCGTCCATGATGTGCGCCGGGTACGGCATCCAGGCGTCGATGAGCCGGTGCAGCCCCTCGCACATGCCCCAGTCGCCCTGGGCGACCTCGGGCGCGGGCGGGTTGAGCCCGGACAGGA
Organism: Streptomyces sp. NPDC059002; assembly: GCF_042740435.1. Lineage (NCBI taxonomy): Bacteria > Bacillati > Actinomycetota > Actinomycetes > Kitasatosporales > Streptomycetaceae > Streptomyces > Streptomyces sp. NPDC059002. Next base: position 23,263 of record NZ_JBHYJI010000024.1, read on the forward strand.
CGTACAGATGGCGCCGCTCGGCGCTGCTCAGCCTCAGGACGCGCGCCACGGAGTCCAGGACCTGCGGCGACACGGAGATGTCGCGGCCCTGCTCCAGCCACTGGTACCAGGAGGCGCCGACGCCCGCGAGCACCGCGACCTCCTCGCGGCGCAGCCCCGGCGTCCGCCTGCGCGCCCCGCCGTCCGGCAGTCCGGCCTCCGCGGGGCTGACCCGGGCGCGGCGGCTCATCAGGAACTCCCGCAGCTCCCCGAGGCGGCGCGCCTTCGACGCGTCCGTGTCCGACGCCGTGACCGACGGTGTTGCCATGTGGCGCTCCCCCAAGCCCTGACTGGTGTTCCGACCACCAGCATAAGTTCCCGCTCCCCACGTCTATTCCGGCCGCCGGATGCTCTTGACCATGGCGATAGACACCACCACTGCCCCGTCCCCCCAGGCCGCCCCACCGGCGCCACGACCCGCTGCCCCCAAGCTCTCCACCCGCGACAAGCTCGTCCTCTTCGTGCTCTGCGCCGCGCAGTTCATGGTCGCCCTCGACTTCTCCGTGCTGAACGTGGCGCTGCCCGTGCTCGGCGCCGACCTCGGCATGAACCAGTCCGCGCTGCAGTGGGCGGTGACCGCCTTCGCGCTGCCGTCGGGTGGCTTCCTGCTGCTCTTCGGCAGGTTCGGTGACCTCTTCGGGCGCCGGAAGCTGTTCCTCACGGGCCTCGCGCTCTTCGGCCTCGCCTCGCTCCTTGCGACGTTCGCGTGGGACCCGGCGTCGTTCCTGACCGGCCGTGCGCTGCAGGGCGTGGGGGCCGCGGCCATCGTGCCGACCGGCATGTCCCTGCTGACCACGACGTTCCCCGAGGGCCCGCAGCGCGACCGGGCGCTCGGCATCTCCGGCACGCTGCTCTCGCTCGGCTTCACGGTCGGCATGGTGCTCGGCGGCGTACTGACGGACACGCTCGGCTGGCGTTCCACGATGGGCCTGCTGACCGTCTTCGCGCTGCTGGTGCTGCCGCTGGCGCCCGGCCTGCTGCCCGAGTCCCGCACCCCGGACCGCCCGCGCCTGGACATCCCGGGTGCGGTGACGGTCACCGGCGGTCTGCTCTCCCTCATCTACGCGCTGTCCACCGCGGCCGAGCGCGGCTTCGGCGGCACGGACGTCATCGTCACGCTGGTGGCGGGCGTCGCCCTGCTGGTGGCCTTCGGCCTGATCGAGTCGCGTGCCGCCGCGCCGCTGGTCTCCCTGCCGATGCTGCGCCGCCGCACGGTGGCGTGGGGCAATCTGGGCGGCCTGGTCACGTTCTCGATGATGACGACGGTCGTCTTCGTGCTGACCCTCTACTTCCAGGAGGTCCTGCACCTCTCCGCGTTCCAGACCGGTCTGGTTTTCGGCGTGCAGGGCGTGTTCTCGGTGGTCGCGGGGGTGTTCGCGCCCAAGGTCATCGGCCGCTTCGGCGCGCGCCGCACGCTGGTCGGTGCGCTGGCCGGCCAGGGCCTGCTCGGCCTGGCGCTGCTCGGCATCGGCGAGAGCGGCTGGTCGGTGTGGCTGGCCACGGCCGCGGTGTCACTGGCGAGCATGAGTCACCTGGGCGCGATCGTCGCGTACGGCGTGACGGTCACCTCGGGCGTGCCCGACGAGGAGCAGGGTCTGGCGACCGGCCTGGTCACCTCCACCCAGCAGGTGGGCCTCACGATCGGCATCCCGCTGCTCGGCGTCCTCGCGACGACGGGTCCCGATCTCCTCACCGGCACCCGCACCGTGCTCCTGATCGACGCGGTGGTGGTGCTCGCGACGGCGGCCGCGGTGGCGGTCGGACTCGGCGGCCGCAGGCGCGTGTGAGCCGCCCGAGTCGTGCGTCGGCCCGGCCCCGTCAGGGTCGGGCCGGCGTCACGTCGCGTACGGAAGGACAGGCGAACGAGGAGAGGAACGCGGCCCAGGCGCCCGGGCCCACCACGAGAACCGCACCCCGGGTGCGCGCGGAGTCGCGTATCAGGACCGTCTTCCCGGTCCAGGCGATCTCCACGCAGTCGTTGTCCTGAGCCCCGCTCGCACTGCTCTTGCGCCATGCCCATGTGCTGCCCACGCCGCTCCTCCACCCCGGGTGCGGAAGACCAGCCGGCCGGCGCGGCTGGTGCAGAGGCACGTAGCACCTCTTCCAGGATAACGGCGTGCCATACAGATCTGAACGACCGGTTTCACGCCAAGGTCCCGTGGTCCAGCGGGGGTTGATGGAGCGTCAAGCCGCCTCGGTGGGCGGCAGCAGCCGCTCCAGATCGTCGATACCCTCCTCGGCCCTGGCCGCCAGCGCCTTGAGGATGTCCACCGTGCGCTCCTTGATGGCGAGGTCCTCCAGCTCCCAGAACCTCTCCAGGTAACGCCCGCTCTCCTCCGGGGCGCTGGTGCTGTAGGAGTCGCCGCGCGGGTTCTCCAGGTAGAGCGAGTCCGGCATCTCGTCCGCCTCGAACTCGAAGAGCGTGAAGGGCCCTTGGATCCCGGGATGCGCGCCGACGCTGAACGGCAGGATCTGGATGGTGAACCTCGGCAGGGCGGCCAGCTCCGCGAGCCGCTCCAACTGGGCACGCATGACGCCGCGTCCGCCGACCTGGCGCCGCAGGACCGCCTCGTCGAGGATGTAGAACACCTCGCGGTCGCCCGACGTCAGCATGTCCTGGCGGGAGAGCCGCACCTCGATGGCCCGCTCGACCCCCTCGTCGGTCCCCTTGTCGTACGCCCGCATGATGGCGCGGCCGTACTCCTCGGTCTGCAAAGGGCCGGGCAGCTGAAGGGAGTTGTACGCCCGGACGATCGACGCCGACGACTCCAGCGCGAGGAACTGCAGGAACTCCTTGCTGTACAGGTCACGGAACTCGGCGTACGGCATCTTCCTGCTGCCCCGCGCGAGATCGAGCAGCTCCTCGATCTTGCGGCGGTCCCGGATCCCGTACGCATCGAGGAGGGGCCTCAGATCGTTGACCGAGATGCCGACCTCGCCGGCCTCGATGCGGATCAGCTTGGAGGGACTCCACTCCATCTTGGCCGCGACCTGGCGTTGGGTGAGGTGGGCGCCGGTGCGCGCCTTGCGGAGCTCGGTACGCAGCCGCAGCCGCTGTAGTGCCGCACTTGGCGCGCTCATGATGGCTCCACCCCCAACCGGACCGTGCGAGGTGCAACATAGCAGACTAGCAGCTTACTCATCGAGACCTTCCGGGACGACAGTTCACGCCACTGTCAGGAGACCCCGGACCCCGCGAGGCCGCAACCGCAGAGGGCCGTTGGGGCCGACAGTTCCCGGAAAGCTACCGCAAGTTCCCGGAAAGCTATGTAGCACATGGAGAGGCGCCCTTCGGCGAGCTGTCCGACAGTACTACCCATGTGGCGATGTGCAGGCTACGCTATAGCAGAGGGTAGCCTGCTCAACTGACCATCCGAGCAAGGAGGTTGAGAACCGAACCGACGCGGCGCGGACTCACTCCATCGAGTGTTCAACGGCCACCGGAATCCCCCTTCCTGGCGCCACCCGTTCGTGGATCGCCGCGGTATCCACGACAGCGTGGAACCAGGAAGGAGATCAGCCCGATGGCCGAGAAGCCGGAAGGGCGTCGCACGACCCGCAGATGGACGGAGTGGGCCGTCATGGCAGCTCCGTGGGCCAGCCTCCTCGTCGCGGTCCAGGAGATCGTCGACAGGTGGGTGTTCCCCCACATGTGAGCCACCCGCGGAAAAGGAACTGACCCCGACCTGAGGGCCGGGGCCAGGATGCGGCGGACGCCATCGCACAGACGTTTCCACTCCGAGTTCCCTTGGCCGGCAGCCCGGAGTGGGAGCGTTCGGGGTCCGCCGGTCAACTCCATTCTGCCGCCCCACAAGGCCGATGGCGAGGGCCTGTTGGGACACACTGCCGAGCGCGTGCCGAGCACCGCACGCCCCTCAAGGGCGATCGAGTCGCAACCGCTCCGCACGTGGCAGACCTGCCACCACCAAGTCGTAGGAATCCTCGATGAGTTCCCGCACCTGCCGGTCCGGCAGCCCCGCGTCGACCGTCACCGTGTTCCAGTGCCGCTTGTTCATGTGCCACCCGGGCACGATCTCCTGATGCGCCGCCCGCAGCTGGACCGCCATCTCCGGATCGCACTTGAGGTTGACGGTGAGCGGGCGCCTGTCGAGCGCGGCGAGCGCGAACATCTTGCCCGCGACCTTGAAGACCGAGGTCTCCGGGGTGAACGGGAAGTCCTCCACCACGTCGTTGAAGGACAGGCAGAACGTGCGCAGCTCCTCGGGCGTCACCGGGATTCCCCCTCCTTGGCCGCGTCCACGGACGGGACGGGTTCGACGAGCACGGTCACGATCTTGTTCCTGCGGCCCGCGGCGGACTCCGCGGTGAGCCGCAGCGCCCGCCCGTCGGGCAGCGGCACGATCGCGGACGCGTCCGCGATCGGGACCCGGCCGAGAGCCTTGGCGAGCAGCCCGCCGACCGTCTCGACGTCCTCGTCGTCGAACTCGTCGAGACCGAAGAGCTCGCCGAGGTCCCCGATGTCGAGCCGCGCGGTGACGCGGTAGCAGCCGTCGGCCAGCTCCTCCACCGGCGGCAGCTCACGGTCGTACTCGTCGGTGATCTCGCCGACGATCTCCTCGAGGATGTCCTCGATGGTGACGATGCCCGCCGTGCCGCCGTACTCGTCGATCACGACGGCCACGTGATTGCGCTCCTGCTGCATCTCGCGCAGCAGATCACCGGCGTTCTTCGTGTCGGGCACGAAGGTCGCGGGGCGCATCGCCGTCGACACCAGATCCGACTCGCTGTCGCGGTTGATGTGCGTCTTGCGGGCCAGGTCCTTCAGATACACCATGCCCACGATGTCGTCCTCGCTCTCCCCGGTCACGGGGATGCGCGAAAAACCGGAGCGCAGCGCGAGGGTGAGCGCCTGGCGGATCGTCTTGAACCGCTCGATGGCCACCAGATCCGTGCGGGGCACCATGACTTCGCGGACCAGGGTGTCGCCCAGCTCGAAGACGGAGTGCACCATGCGGCGCTCCTCGTCCTCGATCAAGGACTCCTTCTCCGCCAGGTCGACCATCGCGCGCAGCTCCGCCTCGGAGGCGAACGGGCCGCGCCTGAAGCCCTTTCCGGGCGTGAGCGCATTGCCGATGAGGATGAGCAGGGGTGGGATGGGGCCCATCACGCGGGCCAGCGGCAGCAGGACGTACGCCGCGGCGGTCGCCGTGTTCAGCGGGTGCTGACGGCCGATGGTGCGCGGCGAGACCCCCACGGCGACATAACTGACGAGGACCATCACACCGATGGCGACCGTGAGGGCCTGCCAGGTCTCGTCGAACTCCTGCAGACAGGCGTACGTCACCAGGGCCGCCGCCGCCATCTCGCACGCCACCCGCACGAGCAGTGCCACGTTCAGATAGCGGGTCGGGTCGGCGGCGACCTGCGCGAGCTTCGCGCTGCCGCGCCGCCCCGAGCGGACCGCCTCGTCCGCGCGGAAGCTGGAGACGCGCGCGATGCCCGCCTCCGCGCACGCCGCGAGCCAGGCGACGACGACCAGGGCGACGGCGCCCGCGATCAGCGACAAGCTCATGGCGCTACGAGACGGTGGGCGCCGGGGACGGGCCGGTCAGGCCCTTCTCGGCGCGCCAGCCGTCGACGATCGCGGCCTGCAGGCCGAACATCTCGGCCTTCTCGTCGGGCTCCTCGTGGTCGTACCCGAGCAGGTGCAGCACTCCGTGGACGGTCAGGAGCTGGAGCTCCTCGTCCATGGAGTGCTGCGTCGGGGCGTCCTTGCCCTGCTTGGTGGCGACCTCGGGGCAGAGCACGATGTCGCCGAGGAGGCCCTGCGGGGGCTCGTCGTCGTCCTTCATGGGCGGCCGCAGCTCGTCCATGGGGAAGGACATGACGTCCGTGGGCCCGGGCAGGTCCATCCACTGGATGTGCAGCTGCTCCATGGCGTCGGCGTCCACGACGATCACCGAGAGCTCGGAGAGCGGGTGGATGCGCATCCGCGCGAGGGCATAGCGGGCGATGTCGAGGATCGCCTGCTCGTCGACCTCGGTTCCGGATTCGTTGTTGACGTCGATCGACATGGTGGTGCTTGTCTACTTCCCGTCGCGGCTGTCGTGCTGCTCGTACGCGTCGACGATACGGCCGACCAGCTTGTGCCGTACGACATCGTGCGACGTGAGCCGCGAGAAGTGGATGTCCTCGACGCCGTCGAGGATCTGCTGCACCTCGCGCAGACCGCTCTTGGTGCCGCCCGGCAGGTCGACCTGGGTGATGTCACCGGTGATGACGATCTTCGAGTCGAAGCCGAGGCGGGTGAGGAACATCTTCATCTGCTCGGCGCTGGTGTTCTGCGCCTCGTCGAGGATGATGAACGCGTCGTTCAGCGTCCTGCCGCGCATGTACGCCAGCGGGGCGACCTCGATCGTGCCCGCCGCCATGAGGCGCGGGATGGAGTCGGGGTCGAGCATGTCGTGCAGCGCGTCGTAGAGCGGACGCAGATACGGGTCGATCTTCTCGTAGAGCGTGCCGGGCAGGAAGCCGAGGCGCTCGCCGGCCTCGACGGCGGGGCGGGTCAGGATGATGCGGTTGACCTGCTTGGACTGGAGCGCCTGGACCGCCTTGGCCATGGCCAGGTAGGTCTTGCCGGTGCCCGCGGGGCCGATGCCGAAGACGATGGTGTGCTTGTCGATCGCGTCGACGTACCGCTTCTGGTTCAGGGTCTTGGGGCGGATGGTGCGGCCGCGGGACGAGAGGATGTTCTGCGTGAGCACCTCGGCCGGGGTCTCCGGCGAGCCGTTGCCGTTCTCGTCCGCCCTCAGCATGGCGATCGAGCGTTCCACTGCGTCCTCCGTCATCGGCTGCCCGGTGCGGAGCACCAGCATCATCTCGTCGAACAGGCGTTGAATGAGGGCGACTTCGTGGGCATCGCCCACGGCGCTGATCTCATTGCCCCGGACATGGATGTCGGCCGCCGGGAAGGCCGTCTCGATCACGCGCAACAGGGCGTCACCGGAGCCGAGGACGGTCACCATCGGGTGCTTCGCCGGGACGGTGAAGTGGGCTCGCGCCTGGCCGTGCTCGGGGGTCTGAGCTGTGGGTGTCTGCGTCATGGGCCGGCTCTGAAGGCCGCTCGGTCCTCCTCCTGCGGGGCTTGGGGCCGCATCTCAGCCTTGCACTGCCAAGAGTACGACGGGGCACCGACAACACCGAGAGGTTTTCGCGACCCTGTCCCGCATGCCCGCCCGTCACGCCGAGCGGCCGAAGCCGATCGTCGGCACCGCGCGGCGCAGCGGCCACGGTCTGGCCACGGCGGGAAGCAGCTCCTCCAGGAAGCCGTAGCGGCGCAGCGCCACCGGGTCCTGGTCGTCGAACTCCCGCACCGTGCGCCACCAGGCGCCCACTTCGGCCCAGCCGGGCGCCGACAGCGACCCGCCGAACTCCTGCACGGAGAGCGCCGCGGTGAGCCCGGCGAAGGCGAGGCGGTCGGCCAGCGGCCAGCCGGCCAGCGTCCCGGTGACGAAGCCCGCGACGAAGACGTCGCCCGCCCCCGTGGGGTCCAGGGCCTCGACCTCGATCGCGGGCACGTCGGCGGTCTCGCCGGTCCGCCCGTCCACCGCGTACGCGCCCTCGGCGCCCAGCGTCACCACGGCCAGCGGCACATGCTCGGTCAGCGCCCGCGCGGCCGCCCTGGGGCAGGAGGTGCCCGTGTAGCGCATGGCCTCCTCCGCGTTCGGCAGGAACGCCTCGCAGTGCGCCAGGTCGGCGAGCCCCGCCAGGTCCCACCGTCCGGTGTCGTCCCAGCCCACGTCGGCGAAGATCCGTGTGCCGCCGCGGGCGGCCTCGGCGATCCAGGGCGCGCGCGTGCCGGGCGTCAGCGCGGTGACGGCGGCACGCGCGCGTGGCGGCCGGTGCGGGGCGCCGCCGTCCGGTGCGTCGGCGTCCGGCGGCGGCTCGTGGCCGTGGCTGACCATGGTGCGCTCGCCCTCGTACGCCATGGAGACGGTCACCGGGGAGTGCCAGCCGGGCACGGTCCGCGACGGTGTCAGGTCGATGCCCTCGCCCTGTTCGAGGGCGTCCCAGCAGTACTCCCCGTAGTGGTCGTCCCCGAAGGCGGCGGCCAGCGAGGTGCGCAGGCCGAGGCGGGCGAGCGCGGTCGCCATGTTGGCGACGCCGCCGGGGCTCGACCCCATGCCGCGCGCCCAGGACTCGGTCCCGCGCACCGGCGCGGAATCGAGCCCGGTGAAGATGATGTCGAGGAAGACCGGTCCTGTGAGGTAGACGTCGCAGTCCGGATCGCCGGGTCTGCGAGCCGCCTTCAGCGGGTCGACGGTGGGCTTGGCTGGTACGACCATGGAGGCAACGTAACGGACGATGCCCGCGCAGGCCCGTCAAGCAGGGCAGTTCCCCGGCCCCTTGTCGGGGCCGGGGCACCCTCCCGGTCAGGCGGGGAGCGCGGCCTCGATCAGGTCGGCGGCCCGCGAGGCGCCGCCCTCGGCCCGGACCTCCGCCTTCAACCGCGCGGAACGCCCGGCCACTTCGGGGTCCGAGGTGAGGCCGAGCAGCGCGGAGCGCAACGCGTCCGCCGTGGCGTCCGCCGTGTCGATGCGCCGGGCCACGCCCAGCTCCACGAGGCGGTCGGCGTTCATCGGCTGCTCCGCCCCCTGCGGCACCACGATCATCGGCACTCCGGCGTGAAGCCCTTCGCCGCTGCTGCCCATGCCCGCGTGGGTGACGAACGCGTCGGCCTGCTCAAGGACCGCCAACTGCGGCACCCAGGACCGCACTTCGATGTTCGGGGGCAGGTCGCGGCCGAGCTCCGCGGGGTCGACGTGCTTGCCGATCTGCAGCACCACGTGCCACCCCGGCAGCTCCCCGAAGGCGGCCACGCACTGCCGGTAGAACTCGGGCTGGTGCGTGTACGCCGAGCCGAGCGAGACCAGGAGCACCTTCTCCGCGCCCTCGGGCCGCGTCCAACTCTCCCTGCGCACACGATCGCCGAGGCACGGTCCGACGAAGTCGATCCGCGCGGGATCCACGGTGTCGGCGTACGGCTGCATGGCGCGCGGGATCGTGGCGATGCCCCGCGGCGGGACGCCGGAGAACTCCCCCACGTCCAGCGTGGTGGCCCCGCACCCGGCGAGCCACTCCTTGAACCTGGCCTCCAGGACGTCCGCGCCGGGCAGCTGCGCGAGCTGCGCGGCGACGTCCTCCTGATAGCTGCCCCAGGCCACGAACGTGGGCGAGAGCTGTACGACGGGTCGCCCCTGCGACTCGGCGAGCGCACGGGCGACGTAGGCGCCGATGTCGTACAGATACAGGTCCGCGGGGTCCTCGTCGTACGCCGCGTGGAGCTGCGGAAGCACCGCCATCGCGTCGTCGAGGAAGAGGGAGCTGGCCTCGATCGGGTCGTCGGGCCAGATGTTGTCGCGGAAAGGGAGCGTGGAGTCGTACGGGACGAGTTCGGCGCCGGTGGGTTCGATGAGACCGGCGGTGGCCGGGTCGTTGGCGTACGTCACGCGATGGCCGCGCGCCGCGAGTTCGCGGATGACCTCCAGGCCGGGCAGCACATGGCTGACCATCGGGACGCCGATCATGGCGACATGGGCGCGGCGACGGGCGGTTCGGCGGGATGACATGGGAGTTCCTCCGGGTACAGAAAGCTACGGACGGGGACACGGCGGCCCGCCGCCTCGGCCCTCTGCGGGGCGGGCGGGGGCCGAAAGGGCCGTGTCAGCCGTAGATCTGCGCGATGGAGTCCATGCCTGGACCGTAACCCGGCGCCGACGATCAGTCGAACGAATAAGCCTCGACCTCGGCGAGGTACTTCGCCCGCAGCGCCTCGTCCGCCGCGTCCCGGTCGAGGAAGGACGCCTCGAACGAGTTCCGCGCGAGCGTCCGCAGCCGCTCCTGGTCGATGCCGAGCGCCTCGCGCACCGCGTGGAAGGTGTCGTCGACGTATCCGCCGAAGTACGCCGGGTCGTCGGAGTTGACCGTGCACATCAGGCCCGCGTCCAGCATCCGGGACAGCGGGTGCTCCTCCAGTACGTCGATGGCGCGCAGCCGGACGTTCGAGAGGGGGCAGAGGGTGAGCGGAACGCGCTCGCGGACCAGGCGCTCGACCAGCTCGGGGTCCTCCATGCAGCGCAGGCCGTGGTCGATGCGCTCGACCCGCAGCACGTCGAGGGCCTCGGTGATGTAGGCGGGCGGCCCCTCCTCGCCCGCGTGCGCGACGAGCCGCAGCCCGAGCGCCGCGGCCGCCTCGTACACCGCACGGAACTTGGCGGGCGGGTGGCCGACCTCGGCGGAGTCGAGACCGACGCCGATGATCTTGCCGAGATACGGCTTCGCGGCCTCCAGCGTCTCCAGGGCCGACTCCGCGGACTCGTCGCGCAGGAAGCACATGATGAGCCGCGTGGAGACACCGTGCCGCTCCTCGCTGCGGTCCAGGGCCCGGGACAGGCCCTCGACGACGGTGCCGATGGGGACGCCGCGCACCATGTGGGCCTGCGGGTCGAAGAAGATCTCCGCGTGCCGTACGCCCTGTCCGGCCGCGCGGGCGAGGTAGGCGTCCGCGAGTTCCTCGAAGTCGGCCTCGGTGCGCAGCACGGCCATCAGGCCGTAGTAGAGGTTCAGGAAGGTCTGGAGGTCGTCGAAGAGGTAGGCCTTGCGGAGCTCTTCGGTGTCGGCGTACGGCAGTTCGACGCCGTTGCGCGCGGCGAGGGCGAAGGCGAGCTCGGGTTCGAGGGTGCCTTCGATGTGGAGGTGGAGTTCGGCCTTGGGGATCGGCATGGTGCGGTCTCGCTCAGGTTCGTTTGGGGAGGGGCACGCGCAACAGGTCGCGGGCGACGGTCAGTTCGCCCTCGAAACCGGCGGCGCGGGCCTGCTGTTCATAGACGTTCGGGTCGGGGTAGCGCTGGCTGAAGTGCGTCAGGACGAGATGGCGCACGTCCGCGTCGACCGCCACCCGGGCGGCCTGCCCGGCGGTCAAGTGGCCGTGGTCGGTGGCCAGTCGCTCGTCCTCGTCGAGGAACGTCGACTCGATGACGAGCATGTCGCAGCCCTCGGCGAGCGCGTGCACGCCGTCGCAGAGCCGGGTGTCCATCACGAAGGCGAACCGCTGCCCGCGGCGCACCTCGCTGACCTCGTCGAGCGTGACGCCGCCGAGGCTGCCCTCCTGCTGGATCCGCCCCACGTCGGGCCCGGTGATGCCGCGCTCGGCGAGCAGCCGGGGCAGCATCCGGCGCCCGTCGGGTTCGGTGACGCGGTAGCCGTACGACTCGACGGGGTGCGAGAGCTTCATCGCGTCGAGGGTGTACGAGGGCGTGCTGGCCAGCGGCCCGTCGGCGGCGACCGGCGCCTCGGCGAGCTGAACGGTCTCGCGGTACGCCGTCGCGTACCGCAGCCGGTCGAAGAAGTGCTGCCCCGAGGCCGGGTAGTGGGCGGTGACGGGGTGCGGGACCCGGTCGAGATTGATGCGCTGGATGACGCCCGCGAGGCCGAGGGAGTGGTCGCCGTGGAAGTGCGTGACGCAGATCCGGTGCAGGTCGTGCGCGGCGACCCCGGCGCGCAGCATCTGGCGCTGCGTGCCCTCGCCGGGGTCGAACATGATGCCCTGGCCGTCCCACAGCAGGACGTAGCCGTTGTGGTTGCGGTGCCGGGTGGGGACTTGGCTCGCGGTGCCGAGCACCACCAATTCACGTACGGACAAGGAGAGTTGCCCTGCTATCCGGGGGGCCACTGGAGGCCGCGGCCGCCCAGGACGTGCGCGTGCGCGTGGAAGACGGTCTGCCCGGCGCCGGAGCCGGTGTTGAAGACGATGCGGTAGCTCTCCGCCTTCTCCTCCGCGGCGACCTCGCCGGCCTCGCGCAGCACGTCGGCGGCGGCCTTCGGGTCGGCGGCGGCGAGCGAGGCGGCGTCGGGGTAGTGCGTCTTGGGGATCACCAGGACGTGGGTCGGCGCCTGCGGGTTGATGTCGCGAAAGGCGACGGTCGTCTCGGTCTCCCGGACGACGGTCGCGGGCACCTCACCCGCAACGATCTTGCAGAACAGGCAGTCGCTCTGTGGTTCGCCCGCCATGGGTCCGGCCTCCTCCGTCAACAATGATCAGTACGAGCGAAAGCGTATCGCCCGCCGTCACGGGCCGGTTCGGGTGCGCCCCGAAGGGGCGCGGGGAACTGCGCGACCAGCCACGACGCACCCGCAGATGTGGGCCGTACTTCCCGCGGAGCGCTTAGTCGCCAGGCAGGGACGGCGCGGACCGGGCCGGGTTCTCCTCCAGCGCGGCCAGTGCGAGGCGCACCGCCTCGTCCAGCTGCGGATCACGGCCCGCCGCGTAGTCGTCGGGCGTGGTCACGACCTCCACGTCGGGGTCGACCCCGTAGTTCTCGACGCCCCAGTCGTACCCCTCCAGCCAGAACGCGTACTTCGGCTGGGTCACCAGCGTCCCGTCCACCAGGTGGTAGCGGCTGTCGATGCCGACCACGCCGCCCCAGGTCCGGGTGCCCACCACGGGTCCGATGCCGAGCGCCCTGATCGCGGCGTTCACGATGTCGCCGTCAGACCCGGAGAACTCGTTGGCGACGGCGACGACGGGGCCGCGCGGCGCGTCCATGGGGTAGCTGAGCGGGCGCGAGCCGCGGGGCAGGTCCCAGCCGACGACGCGGCGCGCCAGCTTCTCCACGACGAGCTGCGAGGTGTGCCCGCCGCGGTTCTCGCGGACGTCCACGACCAGGCCCTCCCTGGCCACCTCGATGCGCAGGTCCCGGTGGATCTGCGCCCAGCCGGGCGCCTGCATGTCGGGCACGTGCAGATAGCCGAGGCGCCCCTGGGAGCGCTCGTGGACGTACGCACGGCGGTCCGCGACCCAGGCGTGGTAGCGCAGCGGCTCCTCGTCGTCGACGGGGAGCACCACCGCATGCCGCGGATCGCCGCCGCCGGACGGCGAGATGGTCAGCTCGACGGGCTTGCCCGCGGTGCCCGCGAGCAGCGGCCCGGGGCCCGCCACCGGGTCGACGGGCCTGCCGTTGACCGCGAGGACCGCGTCGCCGGGGCGCACCGCGACGCCGGGCGCGGCGAGCGGCGAGCGGGCGGCCGGGTCGGAGGTCTCGGAGGGCAGCACCCGGTCGATGCGCCACAGGCCGTCCTCGCCCCGCGAGAGGTCCGCGCCGAGCAGGCCCTGCCGGGTCGCCGCGTTGCCCCCGCCGCCACCGGGGACGACGTACGCGTGCGAGGTGCCCAGTTCGCCGTGCACCTCCCACAGCAGGTCGACCAGGTCGTCGTGGGTGGCGACGCGGCCGAGGACGGGACGGTAGCGCTCCAGGACGCCGTCCCAGTCGACGCCGCCCATGTCGGGCCGCCAGAAGTTGTCCCGCATGAGGCGGCCCGTCTCGTCGTACATCTGGCGCCACTCGGCGGCCGGGTCGACGGTCTGGCGGACCCGGGACAGGTCGACGGTGATGTTCGAGTCGCTGTCCTCGTCGCCGGAGGCGCGCCGGTCGCTCGGCACCACCTTCAGCTTTCCGTCGGTCCACAGGAGCACCCGCTTGCCGTCGCCGGTGACCGCGAAGTGGTCGGCGTCCGCGGCGAGTTCCTCGACCCGGTGCTGCGCGAGGTCGTACCGCTCGAGCTCGGTCTTCGGGTCCGGGTCGGAGGGCGTGGCCCGCGAGGCGCCGAGCACGCCGCGCACCGGGTGGCGCAGCCAGAGCAGCCCGTCCTTCGCGGCCCGCAGCGTGGTGTAGCGGGCGGCCTCGACGGGGAACGGCACGATGCGGTCGGCGAGTCCGTCGAAGTCGATGCGGGTGACGGGGGCGCCCTCGCTGTCCGGCGTCTCCGATCCCGCGCCGTCCTGCGCCTCGAAGGGCCTGCCGTGCCGCTGCGGTCCGAACGGCGACGGCGTGGTCGCGGCGAGCGTGATCAGGTACGGCCGGGAGCCGCCGACGAAGGCCAGGTCGAAGACGTGCTCGTCGTAGACCGGGTCGAAGGCGCGCGCGGAGAGGAAGGCGAGGTGCTTGCCGTCGAGCGTGAACGCGGGGGCGTAGTCGCGGAAGCGCAGCGGCGTCGCCTCCGACACGGAGAGGTCGGCGGTGCCCGCGAGCTTGAGCTGGCGCAGCGGGCGCGGGCCCGGGTGCGACCAGGCGAGCCAGGCGGAGTCGGGCGAGAAGACGAGCCCGGTGGCCTCGCCGTCGTCGCTGCGGTCGACCTCGCGGACCTCGCCGCTCTCGCGCTCGACGAGCAGGACGCGGCCGTCGTGCGAGGCGACGGCGGCGCGGGAGCCGTCCGGCGCCATGGCGAGCCCGAGGACCCTGCCGAGCTGTCCCGCGGCGAGCCTGCGGGGCGTCGCGCCGGGCGCGGGCCCGGTGGCCGGGGCGAATTCGAGTGCCTCGTCGCCCTCCGCGTCGGTGACCCAGACGACGTGCTCCTCGCCCTGCACCCGGAAGGTGCGGGGCAGCCTGGCGCGCACTCCGGGGGTGGCGGCGAGCGCGCGGGCGGGCCCTTCGCGGTGGGTGACCCAGTGCACGTTGCCCCGCACGGAGACGGCGCTGCCGCGCCCGGTGTGGTCGGGGGCCGCGGCGCCGAACCAGCGTGCCGCGGACACGGGGTGCGGCTGCAGATCGGTGCGCTGCCCGCCGAGGTGCACGTCGACGCGGCGCGGTTCGGCGCCCGACAGGTCGTCCAGGAGCCAGAGTTCACCGGCGGACGCGTAGACGACGCGGCGGCCGTCGGTGGCCGCGTGGCGCGCGTAGAAGCCGTCGATCGCGGTGTGCCTGCGCAGTTCGGAGCCGTCGGGCAGCGAGGAGTAGAGGGCGCCGACCCCTTCGTGGTCGGAGAGGAAGGCGATCCGCTCCCCCACCCACAGCGGGTACTCGATGTTCCCGTCGAGCTCTTCGTGAAGGCGTACGAAGGACTGCCGATCCCCTGCATCCGCCGCGCCCGCCACGTCCCCCGTGCGGATCCACAACTTGCCCGCGGTGCCGCCCCGATACCGCTTCCACCAGGCGGCCTCGCGTCCCATGGGCGCGGAGAGCAGCAGGACCTGTCCGTCGGGCCCGTGCGCGACATCGCCCACGACGCCGTACGGCAGGGTGGCCGCGGGCCCTCCGTCGAGCGGCACGGCACGTGCCCAGGTGCGGCGCAGCGACGCCTGGCCCACCGTGCTCACCGCGAGGACCTGCCCCTGCGGGGTCCAGCCGCGCACGCCGGTCTTCCAACTGCCCCAGTACGTCAGCCTCTTGGAGGGGCCGCCGTCGATGGGGGCGATGTGCACCTCGGGCGCCCCGTCGCGGGTGGACGTCCAGGCGACGGTCGTGCCGTCCGGGGAGATGCGGGGGTGGCTCACGGGCATGTTGTCGGCGCTGACGCGCCAGGCGCGGCCGCCGTCTAGGGGGGCCACCCATACGTCGTCCTCCGCCGTGAAAGCGGTCAACTCGCCGTGGATGTGCGGATACCGGAGATACGCGGAGTGCGCTGCCTGGGTCACGGCGTCCAGCCTAAGCAGGGTCCGGGCGGGGCGACAGCGGTTTGATCACTTCCCCGGCAGCCGCCCGCGGTACACCCCGACGTCACTTCCCCGGCACGCAGTTGCAGGTCGGCTCGGGCGGGTCGGCGGTGGCGGTCACGGTGACGGTGGTGGTCGGTGCGGGGTCGGGCTTGTCGTGGGAGGGCGGCTGGTGGGAGACGGGCGGATCGGAGGGCTTGTCGCCGCCGTCGTGACCGCCGTTGCCGTTGCCGTCCCCGTCGCCGTTTCCGTTGTCGCCGTTGTCGTCCCCGGAGTCGCAGTTGCCCAGGACGTCGACCTGGAACCACACCTTGGAGCCGATCTTGGCGGTGAGGTTGCCGCGCACGCACGACCCGTCGACGACGTCGTGCACCTTGCCCTTGATGGTGATGTCCTTGCCGTCCTCGGTCTCGCCCTGGCAGTCCACGTCGACGACGGCGTCCTGCGTCGGCTCACCGCTCCTGGGCGTGACCCGGTCCTCGAAGCTCGCGGTGCAGCTGAGCCACGACACGTCGGCGTGCTGCCGCTCCAGCTCCTTGGTGCCCATCTCGTCGGTGGTGAGCGCGACCGCGGAGGTGTTCAGCTCGCCGTCCACGGGATCGCACGCGGTGACGCCGAGCGCGGCGGCGCCCGCGAGCGCCACGGCGCCCAGGATCCGTGAACGCCGTACCCGTAAGGCCCTGCCGCGCACCCGCAAGGCCCTGCCGCTTGACCGCCTCAATGCCCCCATAGGGGGCAGAGTGCCACCGCACGCGCCACCGCGGTAGACCGCTTGCGGCCATCTGTCCACCCCTGGACGCGCGTTCGTGATCTCGGCGGACCCCGGAGACCAGGGCCCCGGCACGGCCGCGACGGCGCCGCACGGCGACCGGATCCGGCTCAACCCCGGTGCGCCGGGATCAGTCCGGTGCCGTCGGACGGGCGTTCAGGACCAGCGGCCGGTGCGGCCGAGCAGCAGCGCGGTCGCCGCGGTCCCCGCCGTCGACGTACGCAGCACACTGCGCCCGAGCCGGTAGGGCTTCGCGCCCGCGTCGGCGAACGCCGCCAACTCGTCGGGCGCCACGCCCCCTTCGGGCCCGACCACCAGGACGATGTGCCCGGCGGCGGGCAGCTCCGCGGTGGCCAGCGGCGCGCTGCCCTCCTCGTGCAGGACGGCGGCGAAGTCGGCGTCCGCGAGCAGCGCGGCGACCTGCTTGGTGGACGCCGCGTCGAGCACCTCGGGGAAGCGCACCCGGCGCGACTGCTTGCCCGCCTCGCGCGCGGTGGCCCGCCACTTGGCGAGGGCCTTGAGGCCGCGCTCGCCCTTCCACTGCGTGATGCAGCGCGACGCGGTCCACGGCACGACGGCGTCCACACCGGTCTCCGTCATGGTCTCGACGGCCAGCTCGCCCCGGTCGCCCTTGGGCAGCGCCTGGACGACGGTGATGCGGGGCGCCTCCGCCGGTTCCTCGCGCACGGAGTCCATCCGTACGACGAGCCGGTCCTTGCCCTCGGTGTCCAGGACCACGCACTGCGCCCAGCGCCCGGCACCGTCGGTCAGGACGACGTCCTCACCGGCCCGCAGCCGCTTCACGGAGACCGCGTGCCGCCCTTCGGGCCCTTCGAGCACATAGCGTCCCCCGTCGCCCGCGGCGACGTGCTCGACGACGAAGACGGGCGCGGTCACGCCGCCCCTCCCGGCGTCTGCGAACCGTCCTGCGGGCCCGCCGCCAACGCGGCCCTCGCCTCGGCCAGTTCGGCCACCAGGACCTCCACGAGCTGTCCGGCGGGCAGCTCCCTGGCGAGCCGGTGGCCCTGCCCCGCCCAGAGCGCCATGGCCTGCGCGTCACCGGCCTTCGCCGCGGCCTTGCGCAGCCCGCTGGTCAGATGGTGGACCTGGGGATAGGCGGCGGGGGCGTACGGCCCGTGCTCGCGCATGAAGCGGTTGACGAGGCCGCGCGCCGGGCGCCCGGAGAACGCCCGGGTCAGCTCGGTCCGCACGAACAGCGGGTTCGTCATGGCCTGCTTGTGCAGGGCGTTCGCACCCGACTCCGGGGTGACGAGGAACGCCGTGCCCAGCTGCGCCGCGTCCGCGCCCGCCGCGAGGACCGCGGCGATCTGCGCGCCGCGCATCAGGCCGCCGGTCGCGACGACGGGGATCTGCACGGTCTCGCGGACCTGCGTGATGAGGGAGAGCAGCCCGATCCCCGCGCCGTCGGTCTCCGGGTTGTCCCGGTGGGTGCCCTGGTGGCCGCCCGCCTCGATGCCCTGCACGCACACGGCGTCGGCCCCCGACCACTGGGCGGTCTGGGCCTCTTCGGGCGTGGTGACGGTGACGACGGTGAAGGTGCCGACCCGTGCGAACGCGTCGAAGACGTCGCGGGTGGGGCACCCGAAGGTGAAGGAGACCACCGGCACCGGATCGTCGAGCAGGATCGCCAGCTTGGCGTCGTACCCGTCGTCACGCCCGCTGTCCGGGTCGCCGAGCTGCGTCTCGTACCAGGTGGCCTCACCGGCGAGCTGGTTGCGGTACACCTCGACGGCGGCCGCGTCCGCGTACTCGGGCTGCGGCATGAAGAGATTGACGCCGAAGGGCCGCGACGTCAGCCCCCGCAGCTGTTTGATCTCCTGGTACATCCCGTCGGCGGTCTTGTACCCGGCGGCGAGGAACCCGAGCCCACCGGCCTCGGCGACGGCGGCGGCCAACTGCGGCCCCGAGGCGCCACCCGCCATGGGCGCCTGCACGATCGGATGGCGGCAGAGATCGGTCAGTGCGGAGGACATAACGGCATCGTGCCACGTCCTTCACAGCCCACCGAATCGTGCCCCGTAAGGGGCGCGGGGAACTGCGCGAGCAACCCCCACGGCCCGCAGGCGAAACGACGAAGCCCCCCGGCACGGGATGAAAACCCGTCGCCGAGGGACTAAGCACCGCTCAAGGCGCTAGCGCCCGTTGAACGCATCCTTGAGGCGAGAGAACAACCCCTGCTGCCCCGGCTGGAACTGCCCCGTGGGCCGCTCCTCCCCCCGCAGCTGCGCCAGCTCCCGCAGCACCCGCTCCTGCTCGGGATCGAGCTTCGTCGGCGTCAGGACCTCGACGTGCACGATGAGGTCACCGCGCCCCCCGCCCCGCAGATGCGTTACACCGCGTCCATGCAGCGGAATCGACTGCCCGGACTGGGTCCCGGGGCGGATGTCGACCTCCTCGACGCCGTCGAGCGTCTCGAGCGGCACCTTCGTGCCGAGCGCCGCGGCGGTCATCGGGATGGTGACGGTGCAGTGCAGATCGTCCCCGCGCCGCTGGAAGACGGCGTGCGGCAGCTCGTGGATCTCGACGTACAGGTCACCGGCGGGCCCGCCGCCGGGGCCGACCTCGCCCTCGCCCGCGAGCTGGATCCGCGTGCCGTTGTCGACACCGGCGGGGATCTTCACGGTCAGCGTCCGGCGCGACCGGATGCGGCCGTCACCGGCGCACTCCGGGCACGGCGTGGGCACGACCGTGCCGAAGCCCTGACACTGCGGGCACGGCCGCGACGTCATGACCTGACCGAGGAAGGACCGCGTGACCTGCGACACCTCACCGCGACCGCGGCACATGTCACACGTCTGAGCGGATGTCCCCGGCGCCGCACCTTCACCACTGCAGGTCGTACACACCACAGCGGTGTCGACCTGGATGTCCTTGGTGGTGCCGAAGGCGGCCTCGTTGAGGTCGATCTCCAGACGGATCATGGCGTCCTGGCCGCGGCGCGTGCGCGACCGGGGGCCACGCTGCGACGCCGTACCGAAGAACGCGTCCATGATGTCCGAGAAGTTGCCGAAGCCACCGGCCCCGAAACCGCCCGCGCCACCGCCGCCCGCCTGGGACAGCGGGTCACCGCCGAGGTCGTAGACCTGCTTCTTCTGCGGGTCCGACAACACCTCGTACGCGGCGTTGATCTCCTTGAAGCGCTCCTGAGTCTTCGGATCCGGATTCACGTCCGGGTGAAGCTCGCGCGCCAGCCTCCGGAAGGCCTTCTTGATCTCGTCCTGGGAAGCGTCGCGGCGCACGCCGAGTACGGCGTAGTAGTCCGTGGCCACTTACGACTCCGCCAGGATCTGTCCGACGTAACGTGCCACTGCGCGTACTGCTCCCATCGTTCCCGGATAGTCCATGCGGGTCGGTCCGACCACGCCTAGTTTGGCGACTGCCTCGCTGCCCGAACCGTAGCCGACCGAGACCACGGACGTGGAGCTGAGTCCCTCATGGGCGTTCTCATGACCGATCCGTACGGTCATACCCGAATCCGTAGCCTCCCCAAGCAACTTGAGGAGCACGACCTGCTCCTCGAGGGCTTCGAGAACGGGCCGGATCGTGAGGGGAAAGTCATGTCCGAAGCGGGTGAGATTGGCGGTGCCGCCGATCATCAGCCGCTCCTCGGTCTCCTCGACGAGCGTCTCGAGGAGGGTGGCGAGGACCGTCGCGACGGTGCCTCGGTCCTCGGCCTCGAAGGCCTCGGGCAGGTCCTGCACCAGCTGCGGCACGTCCGCGAAGCGGCGTCCCGCGACCCGGCTGTTGAGCCGTGCCCGCAGATCGGCGAGCGACGTCTCGCCGAACGGCGCCGGGCAGTCGATCATGCGCTGCTCGACCCGGCCCGTGTCCGTGATCAGTACCAGCATCACACGGGCGGGAGCGAGCGAGAGAAGTTCCACATGCCGCACCGTCGACCGCGTGAGCGACGGGTACTGCACGACGGCGACCTGCCGGGTCAGCTGCGCGAGCAGCCGCACCGTGCGCCCCACGACGTCGTCGAGGTCGACGGCGCCGTCGAGGAAGTTCTGGATGGCCCTGCGCTCCGGCGCGGTCATCGGCTTGACGCCCGCGAGCTTGTCGACGAAGAGGCGGTAGCCCTTGTCCGTCGGGATGCGTCCCGCGCTGGTGTGGGGCTGGGCGATGAACCCTTCCTCCTCCAGCGCCGCCATGTCGTTGCGGACCGTCGCCGGGGAGACCCCGAGACTGTGCCGCTCCGTCAGCGCCTTGGAACCGACCGGCTCCTCGGTGCCTACGTAGTCGTGGACGATGGCGCGCAGCACCTCGAGCCTGCGTTCACTGAGCATCGCGCACACCTCCAGCTGTCGTACGTCGCGTCGAGCCCCGCCGAGCCGAGCCCCCTTGCCTGGCACTCACCGCGGGCGAGTGCCAGCTACCAAAGGGTCAGTGTACGGCCGTGAGGTACGGCCCCGGCAAGGGCGGACCCACCGAAGTCACGCATGCGTGTCAAGCAGCGGCTGCCGAACACGGCCCGTACGGATAGCGTCACCGTATGGACGTGGCGCTGGCATGGGAAGCGGCGGGCTGGGAACGACTCGCACCGCGTGCGGGGCGGTGCCGCCTGCCGGTCTGGGACTGCACCGCGGGCCTCGTCGTCGGCGACGACGCGGCCCTCATGATCGAGGCCGGGTCGAGCCTGGCCGAGGGCGCGGCCCTGCGGACCCGCGCCAGGGACATCATCGGCGGCGGGCGACGGGTCACCCACCTCGTGTTGACGCACCCGCACTTCGACCACGTCCTCGGGGCCGCGGCCTTCGCGGGCGTGGAGGTGTACGGCGCGGTGGGCATCGACACCGTCTTCGACAAGGGCCGCGACGAACTGCGCGCGGACGCGGTGCGACACGGCGTGGCCCCGGACGCGGCGGCAGAGGCCGCCGACCTCCTGGTCCACCCGCACCACCTGGTGTGCGGGGAGTGGACACTCGACCTCGGCGGCGGGGTGCGGGTGCTGCTCGCCAACGTGGGCCCCGGCCACTCAGGACACGACCTGGCCGTCCTCGTCCCCGGCTCCGACGGCGACCCGGAGATCGTCTTCTGCGGCGACCTGGTCGAGGAGTCCGGCGAACCGCAGGCAGGATCCGACGCCGTACCGAAGCGGTGGCCCGCGGCACTCGACCGGCTCCTGGACCTGGGCGGCGAGGACGCCCTCTACGTGCCCGGGCACGGTGCGGTGGTCGATGCGGCTTTTGTCCGTGCGCAGCGCGCCACACTGGCAGGCCGCTTCGGCGTGTCGTGACCGACGGCCGGGCCGCTCTTCCTATCGTCGGCAGAATGCGCCAGTACTCCGCCGATCTCACGCCCCCTTGGAAGAAGTCGAAGCCCGTGCCGGAGGTGGCGGCGGACGCCGGCCTCGTCGTCGAGGAGCTGAGCACCGGATTCTGCGGCGCGGTGATCCGCTGCGAGAAGACCGCGCAGGGGCCGACGGTGACGCTGGAGGACCGCTTCGGCAAGCACCGCGTCTTCCCGATGACGCCCCGCGGCTTCCTCCTCGAAGGCCGCACCATCACCCTGATCCGCCCCGCCACGGGCGCCGCAGCCCCTCCCGTACGCCCCTCACGCACCGCATCCGGCTCCGTGGCCGTCCCCGGGGCGCGGGCCCGCGTCGCCCGCGCCGGACGCATCTACGTCGAGGGCCGGCACGACGCCGAACTCGTCGAACGGGTCTGGGGCGACGACCTGCGCATCGAAGGCGTCGTCGTCGAATACCTCGAAGGCATCGACGACCTCCCGGCGATCGTCGCCGAATTCGAACCCGGCCCCGACGCCCGCCTCGGCGTCCTCGTCGACCACCTCGTCCCCGGCTCCAAGGAGTCCCGCATCGCCGCGGAGGTCTCCAACGCGTACGCCCTGGTGGTCGGCCACCCCTACATCGACGTATGGGAAGCCGTGAAGCCCTCCTCCGTCGGCATCACCGCGTGGCCCCGGGTACCACGCGGCCAGGACTGGAAGACGGGCGTCTGCACGGCCCTCGGCTGGCCGGAGAACACGGGGGCAGCCTGGCAACGGATCCTGGGCTCGGTGCGCAGCTACAAGGATCTGGAACCGGAACTGCTGGGGCGGGTGGAGGAGCTGATCGACTTCGTCACGACATAACTGGCCCCGGGGCCTCAACCAGCCCTTCCCCACCGCTCCGCGGCGGCCATTCCCACCCGCCCGCCCGAAGCTCGGCGCCGGACGCCACCCCGCACAACAAACCCCGCCGCTCCGCGGCGGCCATTCCCACCCACCCGCAGCCGCCAGCGGCGCTCCGCCCCCACGAGAGACCTCAACTCGACGGGTAGGAGATACGGGTGGAGCGGGTGGGTAAGAGGGCCGCCCGCAGGGCGGAAAAGGACACCCGCCCCAGCCCCCCGCACCGGGCCGCCCCTCAGTCCACCAGCCCCCGCACAACCCCATCCGCCAACAACCGCCCCCGAAGCGTCAACACGGCCCGCCCGCCCGCAAAGGGCACACTCTCAAGCAGCCCGTCCTCCAAGGCCCGCCGCGCAGCGGCAAGCCCGGCAGGACGCAGCAGCGACAACGGGCACCCGTCCCGAAGCCGAAGCTCCAGCAGGACCCGCTCGACGCGCCGGTCCTCGTCCGAGAGGACCTCGCGGCCCGCCCCGGGCGACCGCCCCTGCGCGAGCGCACCGGCGTACGCGCCGGGATGCTTGACGTTCCACCACCGCACCCCGCCCACGTGGCTGTGCGCGCCGGGCCCGGCCCCCCACCAGTCGGCCCCGCGCCAGTACAGCTCGTTGTGCAGGCACCGGCCAGCCTCGGAGGTGGCCCAGTTGGACACCTCGTACCAGTCGAAGCCCGCTCGTCCAAGGACTTCGTCGGCGATCAGGTACCGGTCCGCGTGCACGTCGTCGTCGGTCATCGGGACCTCTCCGCGCCGGATCCGCCGGGCGAGCTGGGTCCCTTCCTCGACGATCAGGGCGTAGGCGCTGATGTGGTCGGGCCCGGCGCCGAGCGCCGCGTCGAGCGAGGCGCGCCAGTCGTCGTCGGTCTCGCCGGGGGTGCCGTAGATGAGGTCGAGGTTGACGTGCTCGAACCCGGCCGCCCGCGCCTCGGCGACGCACGCTTCGGGCCGCCCGGGCGTATGCGTACGGTCGAGGATCTTCAGGACGTGCTGTTTGGCGCTCTGCATGCCGAAGGAGATCCGGTTGAAGCCGCCGGCCCGCAGTTCGGCCAGGTAGGCCGGGTCGACGGATTCCGGGTTGGCCTCGGTGGTGATCTCCGCGTCGTCGGCGAGCCCGAACTCGTCGCGTACGGCCCCCAGCATGCGTACGAGATCGGCGGCGGCGAGGAGCGTCGGCGTACCGCCCCCGACGAAGACGGTCCGCACCGGCCGTGGGTCGTCGCCGAGGACCTTCCTGGCGAGGCGGACCTCGTCGATCAGGGTGTCCGCGTAGTTGTCGCGCGAGGCGAGCACGCCGCCGGAGCCGCGCAGCTCGGTGGCCGTGTAGGTGTTGAAGTCGCAGTAGCCGCAGCGGGTGGCGCAGTACGGGACGTGGAGGTAGAAGCCGAGCGGGCGCGACCCCGCGCCGTGCAGGGCGGACGCGGGCAGCGCCCCGTCCTCGGGCATGGGCTCACCATCGGGCAGTGCGGAAGGCATACCTCGATTGTCCCGCACGGCACGATCCCGGCCGCCCCGCACGGCACGATCCCCGGCCGCCCCGCACGGCACGATCCCGGCTGCCCCGCACGGCACGATCCCCGGCCGCCCCGCACGGCACAACCCCGGTCGCCCCGCACGGCGGAACTCCCGACGCACCACGGAACCCCCGACGCCCCGCGGAATTCCCGCCGCGGCCCACCCACACCGGCCCCGACCAGCACCACCCCCGGCTCCCGGCCCCCGGCTCACGAGCCTCCAGCCCCAAGCCCCCAGCCCCGCCCCGCCCCTCACCGCGCCTGCAACACCAGCAACGCCATGTCGTCGTCCGGCGGCCGCTCCGAGAACTCATGCACGAGCCGCCTGATCCGTTCCGCCACCAGACCCGCGTCGAGCCCGGCGCAGCCTGCCAGCGCCTCGGCGAGCCCGTCGCCGTCGTCGAACTGGAGGCGTCCCTGGCGGCGCTCGGTCACGCCGTCCGTGACGCACAGGAGCGTGTCGCCGGTCCGCAGCTCGAAGCTCTCGCTGGTGTACGTCTCGTCGTCGACGACACCGAGCAGCATCTGCGGCCCCGCCGCGGCCCGTACGTCGCCCTCGGGCGAGAGCAGCAGCGGCAGGGGGTGTCCCGCGCAGGCGACCGTGCAGCGTACGCCGCCGTCGAAGGGGACCAGTTCGCCGTAGAGGAGCGAGAGGAAGCGCGAGGTGGGTCCCTCGGACGGCACGCCCTGGCCGCCCGCGGCCGCGACGACCGCCGCCGCGGCCGCGGCCGCTTCGGCCGCGTCGTCGAGCAGGAGCTGGTTGAGGCGGTCGAGCACCTCCGCGACCTGGTATCCCTCGCGGGCGAGCAGCCGCAGCCAGGGGCGGGCGAGGCCGATGACGACGGCTGCCTCGGGGCCCTTGCCCTGGACGTCGCCGAGCGCGAAGCACCAGCGTCCCTCGCCCGCCTGGAACACGTCGTAGAAGTCGCCGCCGGGACCGCCCTTGTCACGTGGCTCGTACACGACGCCGCTCTCCACGCCGGGGATCTCCGCGATCCTGCTGGGCAGCAGTCCGCGCTGCAGGACCTGGCTGATGGTCGCCTGTCTCTGGAAGCGGCGTGCGGCGCTGATGGCGAGCGCGACCCGGCGGCTGAAGTCCTCGATGAGGCCGGTGACTTCGTCGGGGAAGCGGACGAGCCCGGCGCGGCCGATGACCAGGGTGCCGAGCGACCGGCCGCCCGCGGTGAGGCGGTAGGCGAGGGCCGCGCCGGAGTTCTCGCCCGCGAGCGCCTCGCCGGGCCAGGGGACGGGGTAGGCGCCCATGCCCAGCGCGTGGGGCAGTTGCGGCGGGTCCTTCTCCAGGACCCTGCGCAGGTCCTCTATGCGGTGTTCGCTGGTGTGCCAGACACGGGCGAGCCGCTCCCCCGATCCGCCGCCTGCGGCTCCGCGCCCGGATCCTTCGGAGGCGTCGTCGAGCCATACCGCGCACCAGTCCGCGAGCCGCGGCACGAGCAGCTGTCCGGCGAGGGCGGCCACCAGGTCCTCGTCGAACTGTCCGGCCAGCAGGTCGGACGCCTCGGCGAGGAAGGAGAGCGCGCCGCGGTTGATCCAGTCCGTGTCGTGCGTGGCCCGCTTGGGCAGCGGCGCGAGGATCTCGGCGGCCCGCAGTCCGCGCTGCAGCGCCTGTTCGCTCGCGTACGACTCGATCTCCTGGACGGCCTGCACGCCGTCGACGGGCAGCCGGGCCCAGACGGTCTTGGTGCCCGTGCGGTAGGTGATGCCCCAGGAGTCGGAGAGGGTCGCGACGAGATGCAGCCCGCGGCCGTACTCGGGGGTGCCGTGCGGCTGCGGGCCCTGTTCGCCGCGGACGGCGCGGTTGGGGTGGTGGTCGGACACCTCGATGACGAGGGTGTCCGTACTCTCGCCGTCCACGGATTCGTCGAGCCTGCAGAGCAGTTCGACGGCCGTGCCCGCGTGCACGACGGCGTTCGTCACCAACTCGCTGACCAGGAGCACCGAGTCGTCGGCGAGGCGGTCGCTGATGCCCGCGGCGGCGGGCACGCCCAGTTCGGTCCAGTCGGCGAGTGCCGCGCGCACGAATCTGCGTGCGGCGGCGGGCGCCAGTGGATTTCCGGGCAGCGACGTACGCACCACCGCCGGCGGCCCCGGCAGGTGGCCGGAGGTGACGGAGGGACGGAAAGCGGTCTCCCGTTGCATCGGAATGGACCCCACTGTGCGGCTCCTGAGCAGTTCGGGCGAATACGCCTCAGGCGACACCGACAGAGTGACAGACTGACCACGCCCATAAGCACCGAGTTACTGAAGTGGGCCGCTATGAGTGAGAACAGTGCTATGCCCGCGCTCGGCCCAGGCAGGATTCCGGCCCCGGCGCAGACCAGGACTTCCACCGCGCAGCCCACCGCCTCCCGTGACGGGACGGCCGTCGGTGTCGCGGTGGCGACGGAGGCCGAGCTGCGCCCGCTGCTCGCCGCCATGCGCGCCGCGCGCGACGGGGACTTCACCAAGGTCGCTCCCCTAGGCGAGGGCACGGCGGCCGAGCTCTACACGATCTTCAACGAGATGGTCGACCGCTCGATCCACTTCGACAGCGAACTGGTGCGCGTGCGCCGGGAGATCATCCGGCACGGCCGCCTGGACGAGCGGTTCGCCGCGAGTCCGGGGCAGGGCCGCTGGGCCGCGCGCGTCCAGGAGATCAACACGCTGCTCGACTCGCTGGTCTCCCCCGCGGCCAACGCGACCCGGGTGCTGAACGCGGTGGCGGGCGGCGACCTCACGCAGCGCGTCGACCTGCACGACGGCACCCGTGAGCTGAGGGGCGATCTGCGCCGTTTGGGCCGCGCCGTCAACACGATGGTCGACCAGTTGTCCCTCTTCACGGGCGAGGTGACCCGCGTCGCCCGCGAGGTGGGCACGGAGGGCCGGCTCGGCGGGCGCGCCAAGGTGCGGGGCCTGTCGGGCAGTTGGCGCGATGTGACCGAGGCCGTGAACACGATGGCGTCGCGGCTGACCGCGCAGGTGCGTGACATCGCCCTGGTGACCACGGCGGTGGCGCAGGGCGACCTGACCCGCACGGTCACCGTCGAGGCGACGGGTGAACTCCTCGAACTGAAGCTCACCGTGAACACGATGGTGGAGCAGCTCTCCGCGTTCGCCGCCGAGGTGACCCGGGTGGCGCGCGAGGTGGGCACGGAGGGCCAGTTGGGCGGCCGCGCCCAGGCGCGCGGGGTGTCGGGCGTGTGGAAGGACCTCACCGACAACGTCAACTTCATGGCGTCGAACCTCACCTCGCAGG
>NZ_JBHYJI010000024.1:50528-76249 GCF_042740435.1 Streptomyces sp. NPDC059002
ACCTCGCAGGTCCGCAACATCGCCCAGGTCACCACCGCCGTCGCCAACGGCGACCTGTCCAAGATGATCACGGTCACCGCGCGCGGCGAGATCCTGGAGCTCAAGGACACCGTCAACACCATGGTGGAGCAGCTGCGCGCCTTCGCCGACGAAGTGACCCGGGTGGCCCGCGAGGTCGGCACGGACGGCAGGCTCGGCGGCCGCGCCCAGGTCCTCGGCGTATCGGGTGTGTGGAAGGACCTCACCGACAACGTCAACTACATGGCGGACAACCTCACCGGTCAGGTCCGCAACATCGCGCAGGTCGCGACGGCGGTGGCCCAGGGCGACCTCTCCAAGAAGATCGACGTGGACGCGCGCGGCGAGATCCTGGAGCTGAAGACCACCATCAACACCATGGTGGACACGCTGTCCTCGTTCTCCTCCGAGGTCACCCGCGTGGCCCGCGAGGTCGGCTCCGAGGGCCAACTGGGCGGCCAGGCACGGGTCGAGGGCGTGTACGGCACCTGGAAGCGCCTGACGACGAACGTGAACGAGCTGGCGCTGAACCTCACCACCCAGGTCCGCGCCATCGCCGAGGTCGCGTCCGCCGTGGCCCAGGGCGACATGACCCGCGCGATCACGGTCGAGACGCGCGGCGAGGTCTCCGAGCTCAAGGACAACATCAACCTCATGGTCTCCAACCTCCGTGAGACCACCCGCGCCAAGGACTGGCTGGAGTCCAACCTCGCCCGTCTCGCGGGCCTGATGCAGGGCCACCGCGACCTGATGGAGGTCGCCGACCTGATCCTGCGCGAGCTGACCCCGCTGGTGAACGCGCAGTACGGCGCCTTCTTCCTGGCCGACCCGGAGACGGCGGAGGCCCCGGCCCCCACCCAGGTCACCGCGAAGGGCCTCGCGTTCATCGCCGGGTACGGCTCCGCGCAGGGCTCGGTCGTCGACACGGGCGGCATGCCCGCTCAGGGTCTGGTGCGTCAGGCGGCCCTGGAGAAGAAGCGGATCCTCGTCGAGGAGGTGCCCCCGGAGTACATCAAGATCCATTCGGGCCTCGGGGACGCCGCCCCCGCCACCGTCGTGATCATCCCGATCCTCTTCGAGGACAAGCTGCTCGGCGTGATCGAGCTGGCCACGTTCTCCCGCTTCTCCGACGTCCACCTGGCCTTCTTCGACCAGTTCGTGAACACCATCGGCGTCGCGATCAACACCATCATCGCCAACTCCCGTACGGAGTCACTGCTCGGCGAGTCCCAGCGGCTGGCCACCCAGCTCCAGGAGCGCTCGGACGAACTCCAGCGCCAGCAGGCCGAATTGCGCCGCTCGAACGCCGAACTGGAGGAGAAGGCGGCCCTGCTCGCCACCAGCTCCCAGTACAAGTCGGAGTTCCTCGCGAACATGTCGCACGAGCTGCGCACCCCGCTGAACTCCCTGCTCATCCTGGCCAGGCTGCTCTCCGACAACCCCGACAACCATCTCTCCGACCAGGAGGTGCAGTTCGCGACCACGATCCACCGCTCCGGATCCGACCTGCTCCAGCTCATCAACGACATCCTGGACCTGTCGAAGATCGAGGCGGGGCGCATGGACGTACGCCCCAAGAAGCTCCCGCTCATCAAGGTCCTCGACTACGTGCACGCCACGTTCCGCCCGCTCACGCTCGACCGGGGCCTGGCGTTCGAGGTGTCGGTCGGCGAGGACGTGCCGCGCGAGATGTTCTCCGACGAGCAGCGCCTCCAGCAGATCCTGCGCAACCTCCTGTCGAACGCGGTCAAGTTCACCTCGGCGGGCCGGGTGGAGCTGCGCGTCAGCCGCGTCAAGGACACCTCGGGCGACCGCCTCCTGCACGACAACGACGACCTGCTCTGCTTCGCCGTCAAGGACACCGGCATCGGCATCCCCTCCGAGCAACTCCCGGTCATCTTCGAGGCGTTCCAGCAGGCCGACGGCACCACCAACCGCAAGTACGGCGGCACGGGCCTCGGCCTGTCCATCAGCCGCGAGATCGCGGGGCTCCTCGGCGGCCGCATCACCGCGGAGAGCCACCCCGGCCAGGGTTCGACCTTCTCGCTGTACGTCCCCGTGGTGCACCCAGGACACGGCGCGGCCGCCATCGCGTACGCCGCCTCGCGCACCCAGCACCTGCCCGAGCCGCTGGAACAGGCCGCGCTGCGCCCGCACACGACGCTCGAACCCGAGGACAGCTGGCCCACCCCGACCAAGCTCGAGGAATGGAAGGAGGGACGCGCGGGACGCATACTGCCGGGCCGCAGGGTGCTCATCGTCGACGACGACATCCGCAACGTCTTCGCGCTCACACATGTCCTGAGCCGCGTCGGCATGCCCGTCCTGTACGCGGAGAACGGCCGCGAGGGCATCGAGACCCTGGAGCGCAATCCCGACGTCGACATCGTCCTGATGGACATCATGATGCCGGAGATGGAC
This sequence comes from Streptomyces sp. NPDC059002, assembly GCF_042740435.1. Lineage (NCBI taxonomy): Bacteria > Bacillati > Actinomycetota > Actinomycetes > Kitasatosporales > Streptomycetaceae > Streptomyces > Streptomyces sp. NPDC059002. The sequence continues at coordinate 52,968 of NZ_JBHYJI010000024.1, forward strand.
GGCTACGAAACCATGGCCGCCATCCGCCGCACCCCCCGCTGGCGGGGCATGCCCATCGTCGCGCTCACCGCGAAGGCGATGCCCGGGGACCGCGAGAAGGCCATCGCCCAGGGCGCCACCGACTACGTACCCAAACCCGTGGACGTGGATCAACTGCTCGGCGTCATCTGCGCTCTCCTGGACCCCGAAGGCGCGGCCGTCACCGAGAAGGCCATCTCCCCCGATCCCGAATCCGTCGCTCCGGAGCAGCCCGACGCACCGAAGGAAGATGCTGCTCCGCCGACAAATGAGTGAGGCACCGTCACCATGAGCGCAGAGGCCACGACCGACAACCGTGCGAGCATCCTCCTCGTCGACGACATGGAGGACAATCTGATGGCCCTCGAAGCGGTCCTCGGGTCGCTGAACGAGCCGTTGGTCCGCGCCCGTTCGGGCGAGGAGGCGATGAAGGCGATCCTGAGGCAACGATTCGCCGTGATCCTTCTCGACGTCCGGATGCCGGGCATGGACGGCTTCGAGACCGCGTCGAACATCAAACGCCTCGACCAGACCAAGGACGTGCCCATCATCTTCCTGACGGGCACCGACAACGACGCCGGCTTCGCCTTCCGCGGCTACGCGACCGGCGCGGCGGACTATCTCACCAAGCCGTTCGACCCGTGGGTGCTGCGCGCCAAGGTCACCGTCTTCCTCGAACTGCACCGCAAGAACCGTCAGTTGGAGCGGATACTGGCCCGCGAGCAGCGCCAGTTCGACGAGCTGGCGGCCCGCCTCTCCGCGATCGAGACCCATATGGCGGCGAGCAGCCTCAAGGACGTCCTCGAACTGCGCCGCCACGTGACCCACATGGAGGAACTGGTGCAGGAGATGCGCCGCGGACGGGGCGTCTGACCCGCCCCACCCCCGTACGCCGATCAGGCTCGCGCACCACGCGCCGCGCCCGCCCCGCCGGGCTCAGGCCTCGCGCGAGCCCGCGTACATCTCGTCGATCAGGTGCTTGTACTGGCGCTCGACGACCGGACGCTTCAGCTTGAGGCTGGGCGTCAACTCGCCGTGCTCGACGTCCAGATCACGCGGCAGGAGCCGGAACTTCTTGATGGTCTGCCAGCGCTGCAGCCCTTCGTTGAGCTTCGCCACATAGCCCTCGACGAGCTGGACGGTCGCGGGCGCCGCGCACACCTCGGCGTACGACTTCCCCTCCTGGCCGTTCTCCTTGGCCCAGTCGAGGATGGCGGGCTCGTCCAGGGAGATCAGCGCGGTACAGAAGTTCCGGTCGGCGCCGTGCACCAGGATGTTGGAGACGTACGGACAGACGGCCTTGAACTGGCCCTCGACCTCGGCGGGCGCGATGTACTTGCCGCCGGACGTCTTGATGAGGTCCTTCTTGCGGTCGGTGATCCTCAAGTACCCGTCGACGGACAGCTCGCCGATGTCCCCGGTGTGGAACCACCCGTCGGACTCCAGCACTTCGGAGGTCTTCTCCGGCAGCTTGTGGTAGCCCTCCATGATGCCGGGGCCGCGCAGCAGGATCTCGCCGTCGTCCGCGATGCGCACCTCGGTGCCGGGCAGCGGCTTGCCGACGGTGCCGGTGCGGTAGGCCTCGCCGGGGTTCACGAAGGAGGCGGCGGAGGACTCGGTAAGCCCGTACCCCTCCAGGATGTGAATCCCGGCCCCGGCGAAGAAGTACCCGATCTCGGGCGCGAGGGCCGCGGAGCCCGACACCGCGGCCCGCAGCCGCCCGCCGAACGCCTCGCGCAGCTTGGAGTAGACGAGCGCGTCGGCGACCTTGTGCTTGGCCCCGAGCCCGAAGGGCACCGAGGCGGTGCCGGTCCTGCGGAAGTTGTCCTGGCTGGCCTTCGCATGCTCGCGGGCGACCTCGGCGGCCCACTGGAAGATCTTGTACTTGGCCCCGCCACCGGCCCGCGCCTTCGCCGCGACACCGTTGTAGACCTTCTCGAAGATGCGCGGCACGGCGGCCATGTACGTCGGCTGCACCACCGGCAGATTCTCGATGATCTTGTCCACGCGGCCGTCGACGGCGGTGACGTGCCCGAGGTCGATGTGCGCGGAGGTCAGCACCTTGCCGAAGACATGCGCGAGCGGCAGCCACAGATACTGCACGTCGTCGGGCCCGAGCAGCCCGGTCGCCACGATGGCCTTCGCCATGTACGACCAGTTGTCGTGCGGCAGCCGCACGCCCTTGGGGCGGCCCGTGGTGCCGGAGGTGTAGATCAGCGTGGCGAGCTGGTCGGCGGTGATCGCCCCGACCCGCTCCTTGACGAGCTCCGGGTTCCGCTCGAGCAGCGCGGCACCGCGCTCCTCCAGATCGGCGAGCGTGAGCACCCAGCCCTCGGGGTCGTCCTCGTCCTTCGTGACCCCGTCGGCGTCGACGACCACGACGTGCCGCAGGTCCGGCAGCTCGGCCCGCTTCTCGCGCGCCTTGGCGAGCTGCACCGCGTCCTCGGCGATCAGCACCCGGCTCTCGGAGTCGGCCAGGATGTAGGCGGACTCCTCCGCGTTGGTCTGCGGATAGACGGTCGTGGTGGCCGCGCCCGCGCACATGATGCCGAGGTCGGCGAGGATCCACTCGATCCGGGTGGACGAGGCGAGCGCGACACGGTCCTCGGGGTCGAGGCCGAGGTCGATGAGACCGGCGGCGATCGCGTGGACGCGCCCCGCGGTCTCCGCCCAGCTCAGCGACTTCCACTCGTCGGGCCCTGCACCGGAGGCCGCCGGCACGGGATAGCGGTAGGCCTCGGCATCCGGCGTGGCCGCCACGCGCTCGAGGAAGAGATGCGCCACGGAGGGCGGACGGTTCTCGATCAAGGTCTGTGTGTCGCTCACGACATCCTCCGGGCCCACGGCAGTGCGGCGAACTGGCTGGCGGCTGCTTCTTACATCCCTGTCGGCTACTTGTTTAACTTGCGAGTAACCTACGAGCAGTGATCAGAGTAGAGCGCCGACGCCCGGCGCGTAAGGGGCTTCTGCCTGTCACTTCCTACAGACAACCCATACGGAACGGGCCCGCCGCGCCGAGGCGCCGCGGGCCCGTTCCGCCCTGCCGTGACAGGTGACGTCAGCCGATCGCCGCGGTCACGCTGGCCGCGAGATCCGTCAGGATGTCGATGCCGACGTTGGTGTCGTTGTTCAGCGACGTCGAGATCCCGGCGGGACCGCCGACCTTCACCCCGGTGTTGGCGTCCGTGCCGTTGACGTTGCTGCTGGAGCCGATGTCGAGCAGCCCGCCGACGCTGATGCCGGTGTTGACCTTGCTCTGCACGGCGGGCCCGTCGTCCGCCGCCGCGATGCCCGCCGAAGCACCCACGAGCAGGAATCCCGCGAGAACACCGCCGACCAGGCGTGTGATTACGTTCTTATTCATGTTAAACCTCCTTCGAACTGAAACGGTAACCAGAATTCGGCGAACGTAACACCCACGATTCCCCTGCACCCGTACGACACCCCAAAAGAGCAATAGAAATACAAACGCGGGCCCGGCGCTTTTCAGCACCGGGCCCGCAGGGGTACGCCACCGCGTCACTGCTCGAGGAAATGACGCGGAATGCGCTGGGTAATTCAGCCGCCGATCGGCATGCCACCGATCAGCCCGGAGCCCGGGACACCCTCAGCGGCGCGGGTGGAGGCGCCCTGCAGAGCGTTGGTCTTCGAGGCCAGGTCGTTCTTGGTGGCCAGCTTGTCGGCGACCTTGCTGAGGCCACCGACGAGGACCTCGGCGTTGACGTCCTTGAGCGGGTTCTTGACCTCGTTCTTCGAGACCGTGCTGCTGTCCACCAGCTGGTCGTCGGACTTCGACGCCGGAGCGTTGTCGACGTCGTCGGCGAACGCAGGCGCGCCGGCACCCAGGGCCATCATGGTTCCGGCAACGACCGCAGCAGCCTTGGTGTACTTCACTTCAGCATCCCTTTCCGAGGAGGCGTCCTTCACGGTCACGACCGTCGTGCCGCCCGAGCGTCTTGCTGGCCGCTCGGAACGCCGCCTTCCATCCTTCGTAACGGGATGCCCTTGCCTGCGGAAACTCTTAAGTGACGGCTTTTTTGGCAATCACCCAAATGTCGCAGGTTCTTTTCCAATTCTCACATCAACGCAAAAGGCGTCTGTCCGGACTAAGGACAGACGCCATATGCGTTGGGACGACTGGGCCGCGCCCCCGAGGGGACTACTTCTTGGCCTTGCCGGGACCGCTGTCGTCGCTGGAGAGCACCGCGATGAAGGCTTCCTGCGGCACCTCGACGGAGCCGACCATCTTCATGCGCTTCTTGCCCTCCTTCTGCTTCTCGAGCAGCTTGCGCTTCCGGGAGATGTCACCGCCGTAGCACTTGGCGAGGACGTCCTTGCGGATGGCGCGGATGGTCTCGCGGGCGATGACCCGGGAGCCGATCGCGGCCTGCACGGGCACCTCGAAGGCCTGCCGCGGGATCAGCTCGCGCAGCTTGGCCACGAGCCGCACGCCGTACGCGTACGCCGCGTCCTTGTGCGTGACCGCGGAGAAGGCGTCGACCTTGTCGCCGTGCAGCAGGATGTCGACCTTGACGAGCTGCGCGGACTGCTCGCCCGTGGGCTCGTAGTCCAGCGAGGCGTACCCGCGGGTCTTGGACTTCAGCTGGTCGAAGAAGTCGAAGACGATCTCGGCGAGCGGCAGCGTGTAGCGGATCTCGACGCGGTCCTCGGAGAGGTAGTCCATGCCGAGCATGACGCCGCGCCGGTTCTGGCACAGCTCCATGATCGAGCCGATGAACTCGCTGGGCGCGAGGATCGTGGCGCGCACGACGGGCTCGTACACCTCGTCGATCTTGCCCTCGGGGAACTCGCTCGGGTTGGTGACCGTGTGCTCGGTGCCGTCCTCCATGATCACGCGGTAGACCACGTTCGGGGCGGTGGCGATCAGGTCGAGGCCGAACTCGCGCTCGAGGCGCTCGCGGATCACGTCGAGGTGCAGCAGGCCGAGGAAGCCGACGCGGAAGCCGAAGCCGAGCGCGGCGGACGTCTCGGGCTCGTAGACCAGCGCGGCGTCGTTGAGCTGCAGCTTGTCCAGGGCGTCGCGGAGGTCGGGGTACTCCGAGCCGTCCAGCGGATACAGGCCCGAGAAGACCATCGGCTTCGGGTCCTTGTAGCCGCCGAGGGCCTCGGTCGCGCCCTTGTGCAGCGAGGTGATCGTGTCACCGACCTTGGACTGACGGACGTCCTTCACGCCGGTGATGATGTAGCCCACCTCGCCGACGCCGATGCCGTCGGCCGGGGTCATCTCGGGCGAGGAGACACCGATCTCGAGCAGCTCGTGGGTGGCTCCGGTGGACATCATCCGGATCCGCTCGCGCTTGTTGAGCTGGCCGTCGACCACACGTACGTACGTCACGACGCCGCGGTAGGAGTCATAGACCGAGTCGAAGATCATCGCGCGGGCCGGGGCGTCCTTGACGCCGACCGGGGCCGGGATCTCGGCGACGACCTTGTCGAGCAGCGCCTCGACGCCCATGCCGGTCTTCGCGGAGACCTTCAGGACGTCCTCGGGCTCGCAGCCGATGAGGTTGGCGAGCTCCTCGGAGAACTTCTCCGGCTGGGCGGCCGGCAGGTCGATCTTGTTCAGTACCGGGACGATCTTGAGGTCGTTCTCCATCGCCAGGTAGAGGTTGGCGAGAGTCTGCGCCTCGATGCCCTGGGCCGCGTCCACGAGGAGGATCGTGCCCTCGCAGGCGGCGAGCGAGCGCGACACCTCGTACGTGAAGTCCACGTGTCCCGGGGTGTCGATCATGTTGAGGATGTGAGTCTTGTCCTGCTCGGGGCCCTCGGTCGGGGCCCAGGGCAGACGCACCGCCTGGGACTTGATCGTGATGCCGCGCTCGCGCTCGATGTCCATGCGGTCGAGGTACTGAGCACGCATCTGCCGCTGCTCCACCACACCGGTGAGCTGGAGCATGCGGTCGGCGAGCGTGGACTTGCCGTGGTCGATGTGCGCGATGATGCAGAAATTGCGGATCAGCGCCGGGTCGGTACGGCTCGGCTCGGGCACATTCTTAGGGGTCGCGGGCACGCAGGGTCCTGTCTCTTGAGGCGCCTGTCGCCTCGGGTCGGATCTATACGTAGGTTCCATCGTCCCATGGGTGAGGCACTGCGCTCGGTTTGGGCCGGTCGGAGGGCGGCTGGTACCGTGGACAGCTGTGTCTCGTAGCCCTCTCAAGCATCGAGGCGCGTGTCATAACACTCATCTGCAGTCACCTCTGCAGTACCTGAACCTGAAAAGGCTCTTTCGTGGCGAACATCAAGTCCCAGATCAAGCGGATCAAGACCAACGAGAAGGCGCGTCAGCGCAACAAGGCGGTCAAGTCTTCGCTGAAGACCGCGATCCGCAAGGCCCGCGAGGCCGTTGCCGCCGGTGACACCCAGAAGGCCGCCGAGCTCACGCGTGAGGCCACGCGCCAGCTCGACAAGGCCGTCTCCAAGGGCGTCATCCACAAGAACCAGGCCGCCAACAAGAAGTCGGCGCTTGCTTCGAAGGCCGCGTCCCTCTAAGGGCTGACGCCCTTGCCCCGGTTCGCCGGGGCGCTGATCAATCCTCCCGCGAGGGTAATTCGAGCCCTCTACCTCGAATCGCGGACAGACCACGCAGTACGCCACGCTGCGACGATGCCCCCGGACCCACTCCGGGGGCATTGCTGTGTCCGGGAGCGCCCCGCCAGGGGCGCGGGGAACTGCGCGACACGCCACGATCCACCCGCAGCCCCGAAACCGGCCGATCCGGAACCGGCAGCAGGCGGACCGGTTCAATCTCAGCGACGCGACCTCGCCGCACGGGCAATGGCGACGACGGCCTTCTCCAGGGCGTACTCGGGGTCATCGCCGCCCCCCTTGACCCCCGCGTCAGCCGCCGCGACAGCGGTCAACGCGGCGGCGACCCCATCCGGAGTCCAGCCCCGCATCTGCTGGCGGACCCGGTCGATCTTCCAGGGCGGCATGCCCAGCTCACGGGCGAGGTCGGCGGGGCGGCCGCCGCGCGCGGAGGAGAGCTTGCCGATCGCCCGGACTGCCTGGGCGAGGGCGCTGGTGATCAGGACGGGGGCGACGCCGGTCGACAGGGACCAGCGCAGCGCTTCGAGCGCCTCGGCGGCCCGGCCCTCGACGGCCCGGTCGGCCACCGTGAAGCTGGACGCCTCCGCCCGGCCCGTGTAGTACCGGCCCACGATCGCCTCGTCGATCGTGCCCTCGATGTCCGCCACCAGCTGCGACACCGCGGAGGCCAGCTCACGCAGATCGCTGCCGATCGAGTCGACCAGGGCCTGGCAGGCCTCGGGGGTCGCCGAGCGGCCCAGGGCGCGGAACTCGCTCCGCACGAAGGAGAGCCGGTCCGCGGGCTTGGTCATCTTGGGGCAGGCGACCTCGCGGGCCCCCGCCTTGCGGGCCGCGTCCAGCAGGCCCTTGCCCTTGGCACCGCCCGCGTGCAGCAGGACGAGGGTGATCTCCTCGACCGGCGCACCGATGTACGCCTTCACGTCCTTGACCGAGTCGGCCGACAGATCCTGCGCGTTCCGCACGACGACGACCTTGCGCTCGGCGAAGAGCGAGGGGCTCGTCAGCTCGGCGAGCGTGCCGGGCTGCAGCTGATCGGGGGTGAGGTCGCGCACGTCCGTGTCCGCGTCGGCGGCGCGGGCGGCCGCGACCACCTGCTGCACGGCGCGGTCGAGGAGCAGGTCCTCCTGCCCCACGGCGAGCGTGAGAGGAGCGAGCGGATCGTCGTTAGCTGTCTTCCTGGCCATCGCGGTCAAGCATCCCACGCGGCACTGACAGCCCGTCCCGTACGGCCTGATCCATGTCGGAGAATGGACACGTGACCGACGTACGACATGTCCTGGTGCTGCCCGACCGCGACGCCGCGGAGGAAGTGGCCGAAGAGCTCCCCGACCGTTTCGGCGTCGCCGACGAACCCCAGCTCGTCCGCGACGCCCTGGCCGGTGAGGACGACGCCGAGGACGCCCAGTGGCTGGTCGTGGTCGAGGACCCCGACTCCCGCCTCGACCGGTCCGCTCTCGACGAGCTCGCGGCGGAGTACGAGGGGTGGCTGGAGGCCCCGTAACGGACGGGCCCTCCCCGTGGCCCCGTAATGGACGGGCCCTCCCCGTAACGGACGGGCCCCTGTCAGCTCTTGGGCACGACCTGGATGTCGAGGTCGATCGTGATGCTGTGCCCCACAGCCGCGATGCCGCGCGCGAGCATCGTCTGCCAGGTGATCGTGAAGTCGTCGCGGTGCAGCTCGGTGGTGGCGCGGCAGGCGACACGGGTCTCGCCCTCCAGGCCCTGCCCGACCCCGAGGTACTCGGTGTCGAGCGTGACCGTGCGCGTCACACCGTGCAGCGTCAGGCCGCCCGAGATCGCCCAGCGGCTGCCGCCCTTGTGCACAAAGCGGTCGCTGTAGAACTCCATCGTCGGGAAGCGCTCGACGTCGAGGAAGTCGCCCGACCGCAGATGGTCGTCGCGCATCTTGACCGCGGTGTCGATGGAGGCCGCGTCGATGACGACGTGCATCGCGGAGTCCTCCATGCGCTCCCCCACGCGAATGGCGCCCGCGAAGCTGTTGAACCTGCCGTGGATGCGGGCCAGGCCGATGTGCCGCGCGGTGAACCCGACCGAGGAGTGCAGGGGGTCGACCTCCCAGTCACCGGGCTCGGGCAGCGCCGGGGGCTGGGCGACCTGGAGCATGACGTCGCCCAGCGAGGCGTGCGAGCTCTCGCCGACCGTGGCGCTCGCCCGGTACGGGGTGAACCCCTCCGCCGAGACCGCGAGCCGGTACTCCCCGGCCGGAACGGTCGTGACGAACGAGCCGAACGGGTCCGTGCCGCCCGTGACCACCTTGCGTCCCATGGCGTCGCTGACGGCGAGCTCCGCGTTGCGCACCGGCTCGTTGACCGGGTCGAGGACCCGGCAGCTGAGCACCCCCGCGCTCGGCGGAACCGGCACCGCCGACAGGGGCCCCGTCCGACCGGCCCTGTTCGTACGGTTCCCCAGCCATCGGCCGAACACCCGCGACACACCCCCGCGCTACTTGACATCACCTGCACACTGCAACGAAAAGGCATTCGATCACCGTTGCGGCATTCGATGCAACACGAACCCACATCGCGGGAAGTGTCGCGAGTAGCACGAATTGATCGTCCCGATTCGCCTTTCAGCAGGTCGCGGTGGGGTTCCCCGCGGTAGCTCCAGGAGCGGCGGCAGCGGTACCCGTGTGGCCAAGCCCCCACCCAGGCGGTGCGCCACCGGGAGCTAGGGCGGCCGCGTGGCCACCTCGAGTCGTGGTGCCGCCCGCGAGCCCCCGCCCACCACCGCAATCGAGCCGTGCATGTCCGTGCGCAGCACCTCCGCTCCCCCACCGCGCAGCGCCTCGACCGTGCGCGGCGACGGGTGGCCGTAGGTGTTGTCCACGCCGCAGGAGATCAGCGCCAGCCGCGGCGCCGCCCTGCGCAGAAGCTCCGGATCCTGATGGGCCGAACCATGATGGGCGACCTTCAGGACATCCACGGAGGCGAGTAGCCCAGCGGCGGGGCTGCGCAGCAGGGACCGCTGGGCCGGTGGTTCGAGATCTCCGAGAAGCAGCAGGTCGAGACCGCCGGTCCGGACGAGCAGGGTGACGCTGGCGTCGTTCGGCCCGTCGGGGCTCGGCGCCGGTCCTGCCGGGGGCCAGAGCACCTGCCAGTCCAGGGGGCCCGCCCTGCGCCGCTCCCCCACCGCCGCCCGGGTCACCGGGATGCCCTCGTCCGCCGCCTCCTCCCGTACGAAATCGGCCTGCTCCCGTGGCTCCTGGAACCCCGTCGTCTGGATCGCCCCCACCTCGCGCCCCCTCAGGACGCCCGGCAGCCCCGCCACGTGGTCGGCGTGAAAGTGCGTCAGGAGGATGAGGGGAACGCGCGTGATCCCGAGCGAACGCAGACAGCGGTCGGCCGCCACCGGGTCCGGCCCCGCGTCCACGACCACCCCGGCACCGTCCCCCGCCGCGAGCACGGTGGCGTCCCCCTGCCCCACGTCGCACATCACCATCCGCCATCCCGGCGGCGGCCACCCCGCCATCACCCGTGTCAGGGGCGGAGGTTGCACGATCACCACAAGGAACAGCAGCGCGCAGGCGGCACAGAGCCACGGGTGCCGTGCGAGCCTGCGGCCCGCCAGGACGAGGACCGCCGTGCCGAGCGCGAGCAGGAGTCCACCGCGCCAGCCGCCCGGCCAGTCGAACCCGCTCCCGGGCAGCGCCGCACCGGTCCGGGCGATCTCCGCGATCCACTCCGTCGGCCACCTCGCGCACCACGCCAGCGCCTCGGCGACGGGCATCGCCACCTGCGCCGATGCCAGCGCGGCGAAGCCCAGCACGGTGGCGGGCGCGACGGCGAACTCCGCGAGCAGGTTGCACGGCACGGCGACCAGACTCACCCGGGCCGCGAGGACGGCGACGACGGGTGCGCACACCACCTGCGCCGCGGCCGCGGCGGCCAGCGCGTCGGCGAGCCTCGGCGGGACCCGGCGCCCCCGCAGTGCCGTACTCCAGCGCGGCGCGAGCGTGAGCAGGGCTCCGGTGGCCAGCACGGAGAGCAGGAAGCCATAACTCCGGGACAACCACGGGTCGTAGAGGACCAGCAGCAGCACGGCGGCGGCCAGCGCCGGGATCAGGGAACGGCGCCGCCCGGTGGCGATGGCGAGCAGCGCGATCAGCCCGCACGCCGCGGCCCGCAGCACACTCGGGTCCGGCCGGCAGACGATGACGAAGCCGAGGGTGAGCGCCCCGCCGAAGAGTGCGGTCGCGCGGAGCGAAAGGCCCAACTTCGGCGCAAGCCCTCGGCGTTCGGATCGCTGGGCGAGGCCCGGTGGCCCGATGAGCAGGGCGAGCACGATCGTGAGGTTGGCCCCGCTGACGGCAAGGAGATGTGTCAGGTCGGTGGCACGGAACGCCTCTTCCAGCTCGGGCGGCACCCGCGAGGTGTCCCCGATCACCAGTCCCGGCAGCAGCGCGCGGGCGTCGGGCGGCAGTCCGTCCGTGGCCTGCCGCAGCCCGGCCCGCAACTCCCCGGCCAGGCGCTGCGCCCCGGACGGCGGCCCGATCACCTGCGGCGGCCGCTCGCCGGACACCCGGAGCACCGCCGCCACCTTGCCCCTCTCCGGCAACGGAGGTTCGAGCCGGGCCTGCACCCGCAGCCGCGTCGACGGCAGCAACGCGAGCCAGTCGGCACCGGGCCGCGCACGTCCCTCCGCCGCCGCCCCGCCGTGCTCCGCCCCCGACGCGCCCCGTTCCGACCCGGGCCCCGCCCGCGCGATGACCAGAACCGGGGTGCGCGTCACGGTCGCCGTGCCGTCCGCCTCCGTGACACGGACGACCTCCGCGTCAAGGACGACGGCGGGCGGTGCGGCATGGGCCACCGCCGCGCGCGGCCGCGTCCGGCGCGGGTCGGACGTCACCTCCAACTCCGCATCGACCTCCGCGTACTCACCCGCCAGCGCGGGAACGGGGCCGCGATGCAGATCCGCTCCGTGCAGCGCCGCGGAGCCCGCCGACGCCGCCGCGCAGAGCAGCGCCCCGGCCACCGAGACCCGTCCCCACGCGGCCCGCGACCGCCCCGCGTCGCGCGTCCTGTCCCGCACGGTCCACGTCACCAGTAAGGCGGCGGCCACCACCACACAGGTCGCCACGGTGGCGACCGCCCACCGGGGCGGGGCGTCCAGCATCAGCGCGGCCGCCGCCCACGCCGCGAGGGCGGGTGGCACCAGGCGCAGGTCGACCGGCCCTTCCTGCCGGGGGTGCGAGGCGCCGAGGCGGTGGCCTGACGCGGCGTGAACTTCCGCGCGCGGCAGGGCGGTCCGCACGCCCGGGGCTCCTCGTGGCCCACCGGAACGTGGCGTCATGGCCGTACGAGATCTTGGAGATCGGCGAAGCGCCGGTCGCCGATTCCGTTGACCTCACGGAGCTCGTCGACGGAGCGGAACCCGCCGTGTTCGGTGCGGTAGTCGATGATGTGCTGGGCCAGCACGGGGCCGACGCCGGGCAGTTCTTCGAGCTGCGCCGCGCTCGCCGAGTTCAGGCCGACCGGCCCGACGCCGACCGCGCCACCGGCTCCCCCGGGCCCGGCGGCCACCGACCCGGATCCGGCCCCGCCACCTGCTCCTCCGGCCCCCGCGGCGGTCGCGGGGCCTCCCACCATCACCTGCTCGCCGTCCATGAGGAACCGCGCGCGGTTGAGGCCGTCCAGGTCGGTGCCGGGCTCGGCCCCACCGGCGGCCCGCAGGGCGTCGGCCACCCGGGACCCGGCGGGCAGCCGGTGGATTCCCGGACGGCGGACCTCTCCGCTGACGTCCACGACGATCGCGCCCGCCGAACCCGCCGCCGCGCCACCCCCGCCGTCCTGTGCCCGCCCCGCATCGGCCGGCGGCCCCGGCGAGGGAGCCGGTTCCCTCTCCGGGCCCGAGACCGCGCCCGCCTCTCTCACCACGTCGGGCGCCCGCACGGGCTGGGTCCGCCCCGTCCAGAAGTGCTGCGCGGCGAAGACCCCGGCGACGACGAGGACCACGACGAGTGCCACCACTGCGCGCCGCTCCAGACCGCACCGCGACTGTAGCCACACCGGCAGCCGCTCCCGCACGGCAAGGCCCATCCGCTGCCGCCGCGAGGGCCCTGCGGGTACCGCCCCATCGGGGCCTGCGACGGTTTCCTCACCCGTCTGTTCCCGCGGTTCCTGGGGCTCCGGCGCGCCCCGGGGCAGGAGCGCCGCGTCAGCGCCCGCCACGTCCAACGGTGGTGAAGGAGGCGGTGGTTGGCCATCGACGAAGAGTCTCTGTGCGCGCAGGCGCACCGCCTCCGCCGAGGCACGTCTGCGCCGGGCCCGCCCACGGGCACGGCGGTCGTTCGCCCGGCCGTCGGACGCGGGGGCGCGGCCGGGGCCGCTCGTCGCGGAGGAGGGTCGAGAAGGCGTCCAGGAGGAGGCCGGGGAGGAGGTTCGGGCGGATGTCCGTGAAGGTGATCGAAGTGCCATGCCAACGACGTTAGGCACAACGGGCACATCTAGTTGATCTTGGTCAATTCCCGTGGATTACCCGGCAGTTGTGGATAACTCCGTCACCCACACGTGGGACCGTCACACGTGGGACTGCCACACGCGGGACTGCCACACGCGAGCCCGCCGATCGCGGGCCTCCAGCACGCCCGCCCCCACACCCGCAGCCCGCGCCCCCTCACCGAGGCGAGACCACAGCCCCCAACAACCCCGGACCCGTATGCGCGCCGATCACCGCGCCCACCTCGCTCACATGCAGCTCGGCAAGGCCCGGCACCCGGTCCCTGAGCCGGTCCGCGAGGGCCGAGGCCCGCTCCGGCGCCGCCAGGTGGTGCACCGCGATGTCGACGCGGCCCGCCCCGGCCTTCTCGACCACGATCTCCTCGAGCCGGGCGATCGCCTTCGACGCCGTCCTGACCTTCTCCAGCATGTCGATGCGGCCGCCGTCCAGCTTCAGCAGGGGCTTCACGGCGAGCGCGGAGCCCAGCAGCGCCTGCGCGGCGCCGATGCGGCCGCCCCTGCGCAGATAGTCGAGCGTGTCGACGTAGAAGTACGCGGACGTGCCCGCGGCCCGCTTCTCCGCGGCCGCCACCGCCTCCTCCGCCGAGTCGCCCGCCCCCGCGGCCTCCGCCGCCGAGAGGGCGCAGAAGCCGAGGGCCATCGCGATCATGCCGGTGTCCACCACCCGTACGGGCACCGGCGCGTCCTTCGCCGCGAGGACCGCGGCGTCGTACGTACCGGACAGCTCGGCGGACAGATGCAGCGACACGATGGCCGTCGCGCCCGCCTCCGCGACCTTCCGGTACGTCTCGGCGAAGACCTCCGGGCTGGGCCGCGACGTGGTCACCGGCTTCCGCTTCTGCAGCGCCAGGGCGAGCGAGCGGGCCGAGATCTCGGTGCCTTCCTCGAGCGCCTCGTCGCCCAGGACCACGGTCAGGGGCACCACGGTGATGCCGTGCCGCTCCGTCGTCCGCTGCGGCAGGTAGGCCGTTGAATCCGTGACGATCGCGACATGGCGGGACATGAGCTGGAGATTACCCGCCTGGGTCGACGGACGGCAGCCCGGCCCCTTCCCGCCCGGGTCACGGGGCGCTCCCCGCGTCATGGGCGGCTCAGGTTGTGCTTTCCGGCTTGGACTCCTTCTGCCACGGATACGTGGGCCGGGCCGTGGGCGGCGTGATGGCGGGCCGCGTGGGCTCCTGGGACGTCTGCCCGGAGGGCTCGGGCCAGCTCTGCTCGGCGGCCTTGTCCGGCTCCGCCGTGGGCTCGGGCCAGGGGGCGGGGGTCTCGGCGGGCGGCGGCTCCGTGGTCCAGTGCCGCAGCGCACCCGCCTCCATGCCGATCTGCGTGCTCAGCGAGTCCACGTCGTCCGCGGCGAACTTGCGGGCCCGGTCGCGCGCCGCCCAGCGCAGCGAGTCGGCCGCCTTCGTGATCTGTTCCGTGCGCTCCCGCAGGCCGGGGAGCCGCTGGGCCAGGGCCGCCTTGTCCGGGTCCCGCTCCAGGCGGCGGAGCTCGTCGTCCAGTTGGTGGCCGTGCGCGCTGAGCCGCTCGAAGAGTGCCAGGGACTCCTGCAGCGAGGCGTCCTCGGCCACGCCGTCGCGCAGCACGTCCTGGGTGGCCCGCATCGACGTACGCAACGAGAGCCGCAGCTGGGCCAGTTCGCCCACGGCGCCGACCTGCGCGAAGGTCTTGGCCCTGAGCGTGGTGTCCTCCACCGTCCGGCGGGCCTCCGAGATCGTGCGGTCCACCCCGCGCTTGACGGCCTTGACGGCCTTGACCGTCATGTACACCCCCAAGACCAGGAAGAGCACGAACAGCAGCGCCACGACAGCGACCACGGCTTCCATGACGCTCCTCTCCGATACAGCGACCGTCCTCCCACCGTAAACGGAGAAGGCAGGCCGGAGGTTCCAGCGGAACCCCCAACCTGCCCGTAGGGGATCGCCCCTATGCGCCTGTGCGGCGGGCGATCCTGACCCGTCGACTAGGCGGGAACGATGTTCACCAGCTTCGGCGCCCGCACGATCACCTTGCGGATCCCCGCGCCGTCCAGCGCGGCCACGACCTTCTCGTCGGCCAGGGCGACCTTCTCCAGCTCCTCGTCGGAGATCGAGGGGGAGACCTCCAGGCGCGCCTTGACCTTGCCCTTGATCTGCACGACGCAGGTCACGGCCTCGTCCACGACGTACGCCGGGTCGGCGACCGGGAAGTCCTGGTGGACGACCGAGTCGGCGTGGCCCAGCTTGCGCCACAGCTCCTCGGCGACGTGCGGGGCCAGCGGCGCGATCAGCAGCACCAGGCGCTCGGCGACGGACTTCGGCACCGCGCCGCCCACCTTGGTCAGGTGGTTGTTCAGCTCGGTGATCTTGGCGATGGCGGTGTTGAACCGCATGCCGTCCAGGTCCTGGCGCACGCCGTCGATCGACTTGTGCAGGGCGCGCAGGGTGCCCTCGTCGATGTCGGCCTCGGCGACGTCCGCGACGGTGACCTCACCGGTCGACTCGTCGACGATCAGGCGCCACATGCGCTGCAGCAGGCGGTACTGGCCGACCACCGCGCGGGTGTCCCAGGGGCGGGACACGTCCAGCGGGCCCATCGCCATCTCGTACAGGCGCAGCGTGTCCGCGCCGTACTCGTCGCAGATCTCGTCCGGAGTGACGGCGTTCTTCAGGGACTTGCCCATCTTGCCCAGCTCGCGCTTGACCGGCTCGCCCTCGAAGAAGTACTTGCCGTCGCGCTCCTCGACCTCGGCGGCGGGCACCGGGAAGCCGCGGCTGTCCCGGTAGACGTACGCCTGGATCATGCCCTGGTTGTACAGCTTGTGGAACGGCTCGGCGGACGAGATGTGCCCCAGGTCGAACAGGATCTTCGACCAGAAGCGCGCGTACAGCAGGTGCAGCACCGCGTGCTCGGCGCCGCCCACGTACAGGTCGACGCCGCCGGTCGGCTGGCCCTCGCGCGGGCCCATCCAGTACTGCTCGATGGCCGGGTCGACCAGCTTCTGGTCGTTGTGCGGGTCCAGGTAGCGCAGCTCGTACCAGCACGAACCCGCCCAGTTGGGCATGGTGTTGGTCTCGCGGCGGTAGCGCTTCACGCCGTCGCCCAGGTCCAGCTCGACGTTGACCCAGTCCTCGTTGCGGGACAGCGGCGTCTCCGGAGAGGTGTCCGCGTCGTCCGGGTCGAAGGTGCGCGGGGAGTAGTCGTCGACCTCCGGCAGCTCCAGGGGCAGCATCGACTCGGGCAGCGAGTGGGCGATGCCGTCCTCGTCGTAGACGATCGGGAAGGGCTCGCCCCAGTAGCGCTGGCGGCTGAACAGCCAGTCGCGCAGGCGGAAGTTGACGGTGCCCTCGCCGATGCCGCGGGTGGCCAGCCAGCCCGTGATGCGCGCCTTGGCGTCGACGACGCCCAGGCCGTCCAGGGAGATCTCCTCGTTCGAGGAGTTGATCAGCTTCGCCTCGTACGAGGAGAAGGCGTCGTCCCACGTCGACGGGTCGGTGCCGCGGCCCGCGGCGGAGCCGCTATCGGACGCTGTCGCGGGATCGACGACGCAGTGCATCGGCAGGTGGAAGGCGCGCGCGAAGGCGAAGTCACGGCTGTCGTGCGCCGGGACGGCCATGATCGCGCCGGTGCCGTAGCCCATCAGGACGTAGTCGGCGATGAAGACGGGGACCTGCTCGCCGCTGACCGGGTTGGTGGCGTAGACGCCGGTGAAGACGCCGGTCTTCTCCTTGGCGTCGGCCTGGCGCTCCACGTCGGACTTGGACGCGGCGAAGGCGCGGTACTTGGCGACGGCCTCGGCGGGAGTGGCGTGCCCGCCGGTCCACACCTCGTGGGTGCCCTCGGGCCAGGCGGCGGGGACGACCTTGTCGACCAGCTCGTGCTCGGGCGCCATCACCATGTAGGTGGCGCCGAACAGGGTGTCCTGGCGGGTGGTGAAGACGGTGATCGCGTCGCCTTCGGAGCCCACGGGGAAGTCCACGCGGGCGCCTTCGGAGCGGCCGATCCAGTTGCGCTGCTGCAGCTTGATGGCCTCGGGCCAGTCCAGCGCGTCCAGATCGTCCAGCAGGCGGTCCGCGTACGCGGTGATGCGCATGTTCCACTGGCGCAGCTTGGCCTTGAAGACGGGGAAGTTGCCGCGCTCGGAGCGGCCGTCGGCGGTGACCTCCTCGTTGGCCAGGACGGTGCCCAGGCCGGGGCACCAGTTGACCGGTGCGTCGGAGGCGTACGCCAGGCGGTACTGGCTCAGCACGTCGGCGCGCTCCGCGGCGTCCAGGTCGCTCCACGCGCGCGTGCTGCCCGGCACCGCACGCTCACCGCTGTCGAACTGCGCGACCAGGTCGGCGATCGGGCGGGCCTTCTTGGCGTCGGCGTCGTACCAGGAGTTGAAGATCTGGACGAAGATCCACTGGGTCCACTTGTAGTAGTCCGGGTCGATCGTCGCGAACGAGCGGCGCTTGTCGTGCCCCAGGCCCAGGGCGCGCAGCTGCGCCTTCATGTTCTCGATGTTGGCCTCGGTGGAGACCCGAGGGTGGGTGCCCGTCTGCACGGCGTACTGCTCGGCGGGCAGGCCGAAGGCGTCGAAGCCCAGGGTGTGCAGGACGTTGTGCCCGGTCATGCGCTGGTAGCGCGCGAAGACGTCCGTGGCGATGTAGCCCAGCGGGTGGCCGACGTGCAGGCCCGCTCCGGAGGGGTACGGGAACATGTCCATGATGAACTTCTTGGGCCTGGCGACCAGTGCCGCCTCCGCCTCGCCCTGTGCGGCCATGTCACCGCTCGGGTTCGGCGCCTCGTAGGTGCCGTCGGCGTCCCAGAAGTCCTGCCAGCGTGCCTCGATCTCCGCGGCCAGAGCGGCCGTATAGCGGTGCGGCGCGGCCACCTCGGAGGCGGCAGCAGAATTCGTCTCGCTCATGATCCTCAAAGCTCCATCGATCGTCTCTGCCTGCGGAATTGACCGTCCTGGTCAAATAAAAATGCCCCTCGCACAGGAGGGGACGCCGCGCCGATTCCGACCGCGATTCACCGGCGGTCGGGACTGATCAGCGCGGCCCGCTAAGCAGAAGGCGTACGGCACGCATGGCGTCAGGGTACCGCAGCCCTCGCGCGGCCCGCGACGAGCTTCCGCGCCGGGGCCGCCGCCACCCGGGGGGCCAGTCCCGCGGCGGCCCGGATCTCAACCTTGGCCAAGGATTACTCCGCGTACCGTCCCCTATCGGGGCAACACCAAGATCGTGTCGCGCTTTGATAACAACGCAATAACTCAAACCCCGTACCCACCGGTATGGCGCGACCTAGCATGCGGCGATCGAACCAATTCGGAGCCGCCCCCATGAACCCTGTGAACCCGCACCGTTCGCTCCCCCGTTCGCGCCGCCCCGCCTTCCTCGATCCGAGCCGGACCACCCGGAGAGCGTTGGGCACTGCCGCGCTGCTCCTGATACCGCTCCTCGTCTTCGCGAGCAGTGACGGCTTCCGCGCCGCACTCGACTTCACCACCGGCGTCCTCTGCCTGGTCTCCCTCACCGCGGCCGTGCTCTGGGGCCTGGTCGCCACGGACCGCCTCTTCCTGCGCTCGCGCCAGCGCCTGCTCGCCCAGGCCGTGCACCGGGCCACCGCGGTCGCCTCCGTCGGCTTCCTGCTGCTGCACGGCACCGTCAAGGTCGCGCTCGACCATGTGTCGCTCCTCGGCGCCCTGGTGCCCTTCGGGCTCGGGGTGAGCGGCAGCGCCGGGCTCATCGGCCTCGGCTCGCTCGCCGGCCTCCTCATGGTGCTCACGGGCGTCACGGGCGCCCTGCGCAGCGCTTTCGCCTCACCCGCCAGAGTCGCCTCGCGCTGGCGGGCGCTGCACATGCTCGCCTATCCGGCGTGGTGCGCCGCGCTGGTGCACGGCCTGTACGCGGGCCGCCCGCCGAAGCCCTGGGTGATCGCCCTGTACTGCCTGTGCCTGGCCGCGGTCGCCGGGGCGGTAGCGCTGCGCGCGGCGCCGCCACCGGTCAAGCGGAAGGTCGCCGCCAGAATCCTGGCCCTGCTCGAACCGGAGGGCGCCGCCCCGCCCCGGGAGGAGCCTTCGGTGCGGGACACCGCGTCCGCGCCGCTCCCCGGCACGACCGCCGCCGCACCCGCCCCGGACCCGGTCGTCGGCATCTCCGCGGCCTACCGCGCGCTGGCCGCCGCCGAGTACCGCCACCCGGCAGAGCCCCTGCACCTCGTCGAGCGCGCCGGGCCTCCCGGACGCTGGCCCTCGCCCTCCCCGCCGCCGCCCGCCGAGTCGCCCTACGTGGCGCCCCAGCCCACGTACGACACCGCCCCGCAGCCCCTCTACGAAGCCCCCCACGACCACGCGTACGACCCGGCGTACGACAGCGGCCCCGCCACCGAACCGCTGCCCCGGCCCTTTCACGCCCCCAGCTCGGGCGAGCCCTGGAACGCCGCCACCGGAGGCCATCAGTGAACGCGCCGCTGCCCGACGTCCCCGAAGTCCGCGTCGTCGGCCTGCCCTTGCTCACCTCGGGGTTCGACCTCGTCGAGCGCCTCGGCCTCGGCATGCACCTGAAGGTGCACGGCCCCCTGGACCCCATGGCGGGCGAGCCGCTCGCCCGCCTCGCCGAGAACATCGCGCTGCGCGGCAGGGGCGGCGCGGGCTTCCCCTTCGCGCGCAAGCTGCGGTCCGTCGCCGACGCGGCGATCCGCCGTGGCGTGCGCCCCGTGGTCGTCGTCAACGGCAGCGAGGACGAGCCCGCCTGCCGCAAGGACACCGTCCTGATCAACCGCGCCCCGCACCTCATCCTGGACGGCGCCCTGCTCGCCGCGGAGGCCCTCGGCGCGCGCACCCTCGTCATCGGCGTGACCCGCGACTCCACCGAGGCGTCGATGTCCGCCGCACTCGCCGAACGCGGCCTCACCAACCGGCGCGGATCGCCCCTCCGCGCGCGCGTGCAGCGCAATCCGGTCCGCATGGTCACCGGGGAGTCCTCCGCCCTGGTCCGCTCGGCGGACGGCGGGCCCCCGCTGCCGCCGGGCCGCAAGGTGCGCACGTCGGACTCCGGAGTGGGCGGCGCGCCCACGCTCCTGTCCAACGCGGAGACCTTCGCCCAGCTCGCCGTCGCCGCACGGACCGGCGCCGAGCGCTACTGCCGCACCGGACTGCGCGACGAGCCGGGCACGGTCCTGCTGACCCTCTCCGGAGCGGTCGCAAGGCCGATGGTCGTGGAGGTCCCCACCGGGGTGCCTCTGCGGTACGTCCTTGAGCTCGCCGGCGCCCCGCCGCTCCCCCAGGGCGTGCTGACCGGGGGCTATCACGGCAAGTGGCTCGATGCCGTCACCGCCCACGACGCGGTGGTCTCGCGTGCCTCCCTGGAGGCCTGCGGGGGTGCGCTCGGCGCGGGCGCGATCCTGCCGATCGGCGCGGACACCTGCCCGCTCGGGGAGTCGCTGCGCGTGGCGCACTGGCTGGCCGCCGAGAGCTCCGGGCAGTGCGGCCCCTGCTACCTCGGCCTGCCCGCCGCCGCCCGCGGCCTCGCGGACGTCCTCCAGGGCGGTGGACCCACCGCCCTGGAGGCGCTGCGCGAGGTGACCCGGGCCGTGCAGCGGCGCGGCGCGTGCAAGCACCCGGACGGCTCGGCCGCCTTCCTGGAGTCGACGATCTCCGCGTTCACTGACGATCTCGCGGAGCACGTCCTGGGCGGCGGCTGCGGCCGCCCCGTCGAGGGTGTCCTGCCCCTCCAGGAGGAGGTGCCCCAAGGAGAGGCGCCCAGTGGCCGCAGGCTGGCCGTCGACTGGACGCTGTGCCAGGGCCACGGGCTGTGCGCGGACATCGTCCCCGAGCTGATCCAGCTGGGCCCCGACGGCTTCCCCTCGGTGGCGGAGGCTTCCGTACCGCGCTACTCCGAAGCACGTGCTTTACGCGCGGTGCGCCGCTGCCCGGCGCTCGCCCTGCGCATCGAGGAGGATCCCGCGACCGCGCCCCCGGCCCGCCCCGCACTGCCTGCCGTACTCCCGCCAGGACGCGGCCGCAGGGCACTGGGCAGCGGGAGGGCATGAGCGGAAGGGCATGACACAGAAGAGCGGGCCACCCGATCCGGGTGGCCCGCTCTTCTTCAATTCCTGTGGAGCTAAGGAGAATTGAACTCCTGACCTCCTGCATGCCATGCAGGCGCTCTACCAACTGAGCTATAGCCCCTTGCTTGTCCGCCCGGCTTCCCCGGCGGCTCCGCCAACATTACACGGTCTCCCCCGTGCTCCACCAAATCGTTTCCGTTCTGGACCGATACGCCCGGTACTGTCTGCTTTCGTGACCGTGCTCGCACTCGCCGCCACCCGCCGCCGTGTGCCCCTGGCCGCCGGGGCCTGCCTGCTCTCCTTCACGGCCTTCTGGCTCGCGCAGCGCGCCGCCGACGTCTCACTGATCGACCTGATGGTCTACCGGGCCGAGGGCGAGACCGTGCGCGCGGGCGGCGACCTCTACGCGCTGCGCACCACCGAGGCCCATCTGCCCACCACGTACCCGCCGTTCGCCGCCCTGCTCTTCACGCCGCTGACGCTCCTGGACACGGCGGACATGCGCGCCGTCGCCCCCCTGGCGAACCTGCTTCTCCTGGTCGCGTTCGTGCACCTCTCCCTGCGCCTCACCGGCCTGCCCGCGCGCGGGCGGACCGTCCTGTGGGTCGCAGCGGCCGCCGTCTGGTGCGAGCCGGTGTGGACGACCCTGCGGTACGGGCAGATCAATCTGCTGCTCGCCGTCCTGGTCCTGTGGGACCTGACGCGGCGGCCGGGGCACCGCTGGGCGGGCGTGGGCATCGGCGTCGCGGCGGCGGTCAAGCTCACGCCCGCGCTCTTCGTGGTGTTCCTGCTGCTGACCGGCGCCGCCGAGGCCGTGCGGCGCGGTGCGTGGCGGCCCGCCGTGCGCCACGCGTGCGTGGCGGTCGCCGCGTTCGCCTGCGCGACGCTGCTCGCGGCCGCTCTCCTGCCGTACGACTCTCACCGGTTCTGGAGCCGGATGGTCTTCGAGGCAGGCCGGGTCGGTCTGGCCGAGGACACCGCGAACCAGTCGCTGCGGGGCGTCCTCGCCCGGCTCCTGCACACCGGCGATCCAGGCCTGTGGTGGGCGGCGGGTGCCGCCCTCGTGGCCATGGCGGGCCTGGGGGTCTCGGTGGCCGCAGCGCTGCGCGGGGAGCGGGCCTGGGCGGCGCTGTCGTGCGCGGTGACGGCGCTGCTGGTCAGTCCGGTGTCCTGGTCGCACCACTGGGTGTGGTGCGTGCCGATGGTGCTGCTGCTCGGGGCGGAGGCGGTGCGCGGGGGCGGACGGGGCCGGGGCCGGTGGGCGGTCGTCGGGGCCGTGTCCCTGGCGTTCTGCTCGTACGCCCTGTGGTGGGTGCCGCATGGCGTGGGACGGCTCGAACTCGCCCAGAATTATGGCCAGATGACGCTGTCGGCCGTCTACGTAGTGACCGCCTGCGCGTTCCTGCTGATCGGAATCGCGCGGCACCGCATGACGTGGTCCGGCTTCACGCGGTGGCGAAGGAGTAGAACCTCTTGAGCGTGCAGTGCTCGTCGAGCAACCGACCGTAGATCGGCTCCCCTTCGAGTTCGCGGTACGTCTCGATGGGGTCGCCCTTTATGATCAGCGCCCGTGCGCACTCCTCGCACCAGTACTGGTACTCCTGGTTGACCGGCTCCATGTCGCGGACGATCGGCGTACCACTGCCGCACCAGTCGCACTTTCGCCTGTGTGCACCCATCGATCAGCTCCAGCTGTGGCCGCAGGCGGTGCACACGTACGAGACTCCGCCGTTGTCACCGAGCACTTGGGCGACGTGGGACGAGCCGCAGGAAGGGCAGTTGAGGAGAGTGAGGAGCGTGGCTGGCCGCCGTATCGCCGCCGCGTCGAAGAGGCGGTCGACCTCTTCGAGGATGCTCGCAGGCATCGCGCTCTCCCTCCCGTCGGGCTGCGTCCCCTTCCGGCCGTCCGATTCTGCCACGGTCTGAGCGACCCGGTCAGCGACGCATTCGTACCAGTCCGGACACGGCACCCAGTACGGCCGCCGAGGTCGGCGCGTAGGTGCACACCGGGAGCGCATTGCCGGATGAATACGCCCCAGGGGCGCGACGAGCGACGGAGCCGTGGGAGCTGCGCGGGCGTCGGGGCCGGACGCAGAAAATCCCGCCCCCTGATGGGGACGGGATCTTCGGGACTGTGGAGCTAAGGAGAATTGAACTCCTGACCTCCTGCATGCCATGCAGGCGCTC
>NZ_JBHYJI010000024.1:76349-97095 GCF_042740435.1 Streptomyces sp. NPDC059002
TACCAACTGAGCTATAGCCCCTTGTGTTCTTCCCGCTCGGCGGGCGAACAAGAAGAACTTTAGCCTGCGACCAGCCGGAATGTGAAATCCGGGTCCGGCCGCCCGCCGGAGCGGGTCCGGGGTGCTCAGTCGTCGTCGCCGAGCACCGGTTCCGGCAGCGTGCCCGCGTTGTGCTCGAGGAGCCGCCAGCCCCGCGCGCCCTGGCCGAGGACCGACCAGCAGCAGTTGGAGAGACCGCCGAGCCCCTCCCAGTGGTGGGATTCGAGACCGAGGAGGCGACCGATCGTGGTGCGGATGGTGCCGCCGTGGCTGACCACCACGAGCGTGCCGTTGTCGGGCAGCTTGTCCGCGTGACGGAGGACGACGGGCGCGGCCCGGTCGGCGACCTCGGTCTCCAGCTCGCCGCCGCCACGGCGAACCGATTCGCCGCGCTTCCACGCGGCGTACTGGTCGCCGAAGCGCGCGATGATCTCGTCGTGCGTCAGACCCTGCCACTCACCGGCATACGTCTCCCGGAGCGCCTCTTCGTGCGTGACGGGGAGACCGGTGATCGCGGAGAGCTCACCGGCCGTGGCCGCCGCCCGCTTGAGGTCGGAGGCGACGATGGCGTCCGGCTTCAGGGAGGCGAGCAGCCGGGCGGCGCGCCTGGCCTGGGAGACACCCGTCTCGGTCAGCTCGATGTCCGTGGAGCCCTGGAAGCGGCGCTCCAGGTTCCAGGACGTCTGGCCGTGCCGCCACAGGATGATCCGGCAGCCGCGGTTGCTCACCTCAGCTCACCGTCCAGGTCGGCCTCCTCCGCGGCCTGCTGCTCGGCGTGCTCGGCGGCCTTGCCGCGGGTCGCCTTGGCGTCCGCGGGCAGCTCGATCTCGGGGCAGTCCTTCCACAGGCGCTCGAGGGCGTAGAAGACGCGCTCCTCGCTGTGCTGGACGTGCACCACGATGTCCACGTAGTCGAGGAGGATCCAGCGGGCGTCGCGGTCCCCCTCGCGGCGGACGGGCTTGGCGCCGAGCTGCTTGTTCAGCTGCTCCTCGATCTCGTCGACGATCGACTTGACCTGGCGGTCGTTGGGTGCGGAGGCGAGCAGGAAGGCGTCCGTGATCGACAGCACGTCGCTGACGTCGTACGCGATGATGTCGTGCGCGAGCTTGTCGGCGGCCGCCTGGGCGGCGACGTTGATGAGCTCGGTGGAGCGGTCCGTGGCGGTCACTAGAGAGCTTTCCTTCGGGTGGTGGATACACCCCAAGGGTCTCACGGACCGCCGACGGCGCCCCAGACGATTACTCGATCCCCCTGTCTGCTCCGTCACCCCGCCTTGTAGTCCTGGCCGAGGACGACGGACACGTCCGCGTTGGCCGACGTCTTGCCCTTGCGTACGGCGCTCGCCGGCAGGCCGAGGGTCTTCGCGACCTCGGTGGCCTGGGTCTTCTTGGCCGCGTCGGCGTAGGTGACCTGCGAGGTGGGCTGAGCCGCCGCGCCCGCGCCGCCGTCGACGTAGGTGTAGCCGCCGTTGACCAGGGTGACCCTGGCCTTCTGGGTCGCGTCCTTCGTGCCGGAGGCGTTCTTGACGCCGACCCGCACGGCCGCGCCCTTCTCCGGGCTCTTCACCGCGCCGCCGAGCACGTCCTTGACGACGCTGTCGCCGGTCTTCTCGGTCAGCGTGCCGTCCTGCTGGACGGGCAGCAGCGTCGTCGTGTAGTCGCCGCCCTTGGCGCGGTCGGCGAGCTTGGCGAGGAAGGCGCCGAGGTCCTTCTCCTCGAGCGAGGGGTCGAGGATCTGTGCGAGGGACTGCACGGTGGTGGTCGCGGCCTGCGGGTCCGACGACAGCTTGCGCAGGATGCCCTGCATGACCTGGCCGAACCGGGTGAGCTGCGCGTTCTCGTCCTCGCCTGAGGCCCGGTAGGTGGCGTACGCGACGGCCATCGGGCCGCTCAGGGTCTGCTGGTCGCCCTTCTTCACCAGGGGCGCCTCGCCCTTCTTGGCCTTCGGATCGGGCACGTCGGTGTTCGTGTCGATGTCGATGTTGCCGACGAGCTCGACGAGGTTGTTCAGGTACGGGGTGTCGAGCCGCCAGGTGCCCTCGACCTCGGTGCCGAGCACCGTGTCGATCGACTCGCGGGTGCCGGTCGAACCGTCGTCGTCGACGGACTTGCCGAGCGTCGTGGCGGCACCGTCGTCGTCCGAGACGGCAAGGGAGTTGGGCAGCAGGACGGTGGCGCCCTGCTTGGTGGTGGTGTTGTTCACCAGGAGCGCGGTGGAGGTGTCCTTGCTCTTGGTGTTGTGCAGATGGACGACGATCACGTCGCGCTTCTGCGGTCCCGCGGCCGCCGCGGCGCCGCCCTTGTCGTCCGACTGGCCGGGCAGCTTGCCGGCGAACCACAGATAGCCGACGCCGCCCGCGACGACGAGCGCGAGGACCACGACGAGGGCGACGACGCGGGAGCGCCCGCGCCGCTTGGCCTCCTCGCGCCGCTCGGTGCGGCTCTCGGTGAACTTCAGCCAGTCGATGACGTCTTCGGAGTCCTCGTCCGGCTCCTCGATGAACGAGAACTGCTCGGTCTTGTACTCGCGTTGGGCCTCGGACTGCGGGGCACGCCGCGGTTCCCGCTCCGGCGCACGCCGCGCGGGCTCGGGGTCCTTCTGCGGCTGGGGCGCCTGCTGCTGGTGTTGCTGCTGAGGCACCTGCTGTTGCTGCGGTGGCTGATGCTGAGGCGGTTGCTGCAGAGGCGGTTGCTGCTGCTGAGGGATCCACCCATTACCGGTGTCGTACGAGGTTCCAGCGGTTCCGGCACCCCCGTAGGGGTCGTAACCCGTGTCGTACCCCTGCTGCCCCGCGTACGGGTCGTACCCGTACCCCTGAGGCTGCTGAGGCTGCTGCGACGGCATCTGGGACTGCGGCTGCGCCTGCTGCTGCACCTGCTGGTACACCGGCCGCCCGTACTCGTCGTACCCGACGATCTGGTACTGATCAGCCGCGTACTCGCCCGCATACGGATCGCTGCCCGCATACGGGTCGTACTGTCGGTCGTTCACCGGTGCCCCTCTCGGCTCAGTCGCCGCGGTACAGCTCGCGCTTGTCGATATAACGCACCACACCGTCCGGCACCAGGTACCAGACGGGGTCGCCCTTGGAGACCCGCGCGCGGCAGTCCGTGGAGGAGATCGCCAGGGCCGGGACCTCGACCAGGGAGACGCCGCCCTTCGGCAGACCCGGATCGGCCAGCGTATGCCCGGGGCGGGTGACTCCGATGAAGTGCGCGAGGGAGAACAGCTCTTCCGTGTCCCGCCAGGTGAGGATCTGGCCGAGGGCGTCGGCGCCCGTGATGAAGAAGAGGTCCGTGTCGGGGTTGAGTGCGCGCAGGTCGCGCAGGGTGTCCGTGGTGTACGTGGCACCGCCGCGGTCGATGTCGATGCGGCTCACCGAGAACTGCGGGTTCTCGGCGGTCGCGATGACCGTCATCAGATAACGGTCCTCGGCGGGTGACACCTGCTTGTCGCTCTTCTGCCACGGCTGCCCGGTCGGCACGAACACCACCTCGTCGAGGTGGAATTGCGCCGCGACCTCACTGGCCGCCACGAGGTGTCCGTGGTGGATCGGATCGAACGTGCCGCCCATGACGCCCAGGCGGCGCTTGCCGTTGCTCACCGGACCGGTCCCCGGACCGGTAGGCATGTCCTGCTCTCCCATGCGTGCAGACCCTACCGGCCCGGTCGACGGGCTCCGTTTCAGCGGTCCCTTTCGGGGACGGCCGCTCAGCGGTCCCGGTTGAAGCGCGTGGTGATCCACAGGAGCAGCAGGAGCACGACGAACGCGCCACCGCCGGTCAGGAGGGGGCTGAGGCTTTCGTGGTTGCCGCCGTGCTCGCCGCCCTCGGAGGCGAGAGTGACCAGCTGGGCGGCGGTGCTGTGGAGGCTCATCTCAGGCAGGACCTATCCGGAGGTGGGATGGACATAAAGATTTCTGGCCCATCGTAAGCGGGGGCCTCGTTCCGGCTCACGCCGACTCAGCCGTTGCGGTCGTCGTCGTCCTGGCGGTATCCGCGCAGCAGCAGCCAGCCGACGAGGACGCTGCCCACGATCATGGCGAGCAGGACGATGCGGAGCGGAGTGCCGAGCCCCTGCTGTCCTGCAGCCGTGGCCGCCTCGGTGACCCAGGTGGCCGCGGGGGTGTGCTCCATGAGGACTACTCCTTAGGTGTGCTGCCCTGTCACGGTATCTCCGCCTACGCTGGGTCCCACCTCGGGGGCAGCAGAGGACGAGACATGGGGGATGCGGCATGACCGACGACCACAACGGCGGCCTGGAGAACGGCGGCCACGAGAGCGTGCCGAGCCGGCAGCGCAGGCGCTTCCCCGGGATCTCGTCACGTGCGTACGAGCATCCGGCGGACCGCTCGGCCCTGGTGGCCCTGCGCAAGCTCAGCGGCTTCGACACGGTCTTCAAGGCGCTCAGCGGCCTGCTCCCCGAGCGCAGCCTCAGGCTGCTGTTCCTCTCGGACTCGGTGCGGGTGTCCGACGCGCAGTTCGCGCACCTCAACACCATGCTGCGGGACGCCTGTTACATCCTGGACCTGGAGAAGGTCCCGCCGATGTACGTCAATCAGGACCCGGTGCCGAACGCGATGTGCATCGGCCTCGACGAGCCGATCATCGTCGTGACGACGGGCCTGGTCGAGCTGCTCGACGAGGAGGAGATGCGGGCGGTCGTCGGTCACGAGGTGGGCCACGCCCTCTCCGGCCACTCCGTCTACCGCACGATCCTGCTGTTCCTCACGAACCTCGCCCTGAAGGTCGCGTGGATCCCGCTGGGCAATGTCGCGATCATGGCGATCGTGACGGCGCTGCGCGAGTGGTTCCGCAAGTCCGAGCTCTCCGCGGACCGCGCGGGCCTCCTGGTCGGCCAGGACCTGCGGGCGTCGATGCGCGGCCTGATGAAGATCGCGGGCGGCAACCACCTGCACGAGATGAACGTGGACGCGTTCCTGGAGCAGGCCGAGGAGTACGAGGCCGGGGGCGACCTGCGCGACTCCGTGCTGAAGATCCTGAACGTCCTGCCGCGCACGCATCCCTTCACCACCGTGCGCGCCGCCGAGCTGAAGAAGTGGGCCGAGTCCCGCGACTACCAGCGGATCATGGACGGCCACTACCCGCGCCGCGACGAGGACAAGGACACCTCGGTCTCCGACTCCTTCCGCCAGTCGGCATCGTCGTACGCCGACAACGTCCGCAACAGCAAGGACCCGCTGATGAAGCTGGTCAGCGACATCGCGGGCGGCGCGGGCGACCTGGGCGGCAAGCTGCGCGGCAAGTTCACGGGGCAGGGCGGCCAGGGTCAGGGCGGCGGCGGCCAGGACGACAGCCGCCCGGGGGACGGCGCCCCGGACGACGACGGGAAGTGACCCCCTCGTACGCCCCCTGTACGCCCCCCCGCACCCCTCACAGCCAGGGCTGCGCGGACGCCGCCAGCGTCCCGCACAGCGCCGTCGCACCACCCGTCGCGTACGGGTCGGTGCCCGCGGGCCCGCCCGCCTTCGCCTTCTGCCCCGCGAGCAGCGGCCGCAGCCGGTCCGCCGAGTCGGCCGGGCAGGCGAGCGGCCCCGCCTGGACGTAGCTGACGAGCAGCTCGGCCTGGCGCATCCGCAGGTCGTCGCGGTCGAAGCGGAAGTGCAGCTCGCGGCGGACGGTGAAGAGGGAGGCGTCGGCGTGCTCCTCGCCGACGGGCCGCAGCGCGTAGACGAAGGTGTGGTCCGAGATCACCTCGAGGGTGTCCTTGTCCGTCTCGGAGGCCCGCAGCGTGCCCTGCACCCTGACTCCCCTGTCGGCGAGCACGGCCCGCGTCGGGTCGAACCGCACCAGCCAGCCGGTGGCCGCGTGCCGCCCGTCCGCGACCGGGTGCGTGAAGCTCTGGTCGAACTGGCCGAGCTGCTCGGGGTCGACGAGGATCCGCACGGGGCGCGTCGAGCCGCCGGTGAGCACGTCGGGGTCGAGCGAGGACTCGACGAGATAGTCCTTGGCGGTGGTCAGCGCGGTGGTCACCTGGCCGTCGGAGAAGTGTGAAGTGCGGCGTACGGCAGGGATGTTGATGCCTTCTGCGCCCACCCTGAACTGCGCGGCCGGGCTGTGCGCGTAGAGGTCGGCGACCTTCCTTGCGCCGGGCACGCGGCCCTGCGGGGCGAGCGGTATCACCGTCATCCGCAGTGGTTCGGGGCGTTTGCCCGCCGGGGCGGGGGCCGGGTGCCTGATGCCCATGTAGATCGCCGTGCCGAAGGCCACCGCGATCAGGACGACGAGGATCACGGCCTGCCGGGAGAGGCTCCGCTGGACCGAGGAGCGGCGCCGGACGGCGCGCGCGTGGTCGCCCATCCGCTCCTGCGCGGAGAACTCCTGGAGGCGTGCAGCACGCACGAACGACTCGTCGAAGACGACGGATCGGTACTCGTCCTCGCCACCGTTGGGAGCGCCTTCGGGTTCCCCCGCAGGTGGGTCTCCTGGCCCGCCCATACTTTCAGGGTAGGTCTCCGGGCCGTCAGGTAAACGCCCTGGTACACGACAAGTTTCGACAACTGTGCGCGGGTGGGCGCGGGTTCACGCCATCACGGGGTGCGCGGCACCGCGGGGACCGCGGGCTGGCCGAATTCGGCGGAGGCGGAGGGACTGGTGGACGCCCCCTTGCCGGAGCCCTGTCCGACTTCGGTGGAGGCGGGCGCGGGCACCCGTTCCTGGCGGCCCGACGAGGCGCCCCGGTAGACCGCGGTGAAGGCGAGGGCGACCATGCCGATGCCCATCACGAGGGCGAGCATCCAGGCCACGGTGCGGTGCCAGCGGGTGCGTCCGGGGTGGCGGCCCGGGCGGCCGTACCGCTGCTCGAAGGAGTCCTGTTCGTACGCGTCGTCGAGATCGTCGTCGTCGAGGCCGAACTCGGCGGCGTCGGCGCCGAAGCCGTCTTCGTAGAGATCGTCGTCCGGCGATTCGTGGCCGGATCCGCGGGTGCGGGCCCTGCGGGCCTCCGCCTCGGACGCCTCGGCGCGGGCCTCCGCGGCCGCCAACAGCCGCTCCACGGCCGTCGGTTCATGTATCTCCGCGGCCCGTACGAAGTCCTCGTCGAAGACCACGGAGGCGAACTCTTCGTCCGCACCCCCGCGGTCGTGGTCGTCGTCGGGCTCCCAGCCGTCAGGGAACGACGGCGTGCCCCCCACGTCCTCCGGCACCCTTCCAGCGTAGACCTGGAAGGGGCAATTTGGGCAGACGGTACGGGAATTCAGCGGGTGTGACCCTCAACGCCATCGCCGGTCAACGGACATGACCGTCGCCCGTCACGATGTACTTCGTCGAGGTCAGCTCGGGCAGCCCCATCGGCCCCCGCGCGTGCAGCTTCTGCGTGGAGATGCCGATCTCGGCGCCGAAGCCGAACTGGCCGCCGTCGGTGAAGCGCGTGGAGGCGTTCACGGCGACCGTCGTGGAGTCCACGAGCTGCGTGAAGCGGCGGGCGGCCTGCTGGGAGGTGGTGACGATGGCCTCCGTGTGCCCCGAGGTCCACAGGCGGATGTGCTCGACGGCCTGCTCCAGGGTGTCGACGACGGCGGCCGCGATGTCGTACGAGAGGTACTCGGTCTCCCAGTCCTCGGTGCTGGCGGGCACGACGGTGGCCTTGGAGCCCTCGGCGTACGCGAGGACGCGCTCGTCCGCGTGGACGGTCACGCCGGCCTCCGCGAGGGCGTCCAGGGCGCGCGGCAGGAACGCGTCGGCGATGTCCTTGTGCACGAGCAGCGTCTCGGCGGCGTTGCAGACGCTGGGGCGCTGCGCCTTGGAGTTGATCAGGATGTCGACGGCCATGTCGAGGTCGGCCCGCGCGTCCACGTACACATGGCAGTTGCCGGTGCCGGTCTCGATGACCGGGACGGTGGACTCCTCGACGACGGTCTTGATCAGGGAGGCGCCGCCGCGCGGGATGAGCACGTCGACGAGGCCGCGGGCGCGCATCAGCTCCCGTACGGAGTCGCGGTTCTCGCCGGGGACGAGCTGGACGGCGTCGGCGGGCAGACCGGCCCCGTGCACGGCGTCGCGCAGGACGCGTACCAGCGCCGTGTTCGACGCGTACGCCGACGAGGAGCCCCTCAGGAGCACGGCGTTGCCGGACTTCAGGCAGAGGGCGGCGGCGTCCACGGTGACGTTCGGGCGGGCCTCGTAGATGATCCCGACGACGCCGAGCGGGACGCGGACCTGGCGCAGGTCGATGCCGTTGGGCAGCGTCGAGCCGCGGACGACCTCGCCGACCGGGTCGGGCAGGGCCGCCACGTCGCGCACGTCGGCGGCGATGGCGCGGACCCGCTCGGGGGTGAGGGTGAGCCGGTCGATGATGCCCTCGCCGGTCCCGGCCTCGCGGGCGCGCGCGATGTCCTCGGCGTTGGCCTCGACGATCTCGGCGGTCCGCACCTCGAGCGCGTCGGCGATCGCGAGCAGCGCGTCGTCCTTGGCGGCGCGCGGCAGTGGCGCGAGCGTGGCGGCGGCGCCGCGGGCGCGGTAGGCGGCCTGGGCGACCGGCGAGAGGTTGTCGTAGGGCGAGACGGGAGAGAGCGACGTCATGACCGCAGCGTAATCCCCGCGCGGCGGGCGTCCACCCGGTATTCCAGTCCCCGAGACCGCGGGACGGCGGCCCGGGGACGACGGCTCAAAACGGATGCACGCCCACCGGCGTCGCCGGCAGCGGGCCGTACCCCTCGGCGATGCGCTGGTGATAGGTGTCGCGGTCGATCACTTCGAGCCCGACGATCTCCCACGGCGGCAGCTGTGCGCTCTGCCGGTGCTCGCCCCACAGCCGCAGTGCGACCGCGGCCGCGTCGTGCAGATCACGGGCCTCCTCCCAGTAGCGGATCTCCGCGTGGTCGGGGGCGTATCTGCTGGTGAGGAGAAAGGGATGGTCGTGGGCGAGCTGTTCGAGACCTCGCCTGACCTCCTTCAACGGGGCTTCGGCGCCCGAGACGCTCAGCGTGACGTGCCACAGTCGGGGCGCCTCCACGGTCTCGCCCTCCCTGCTCTCGCGCGTTTCGCCCTCGTGCGCCTCGTACGGGTCGCTCTCGTACGCCGCCCCCGCGGCGACGCTCGTCAGCGCCCGCTCAGCCGAACCGCGGGACGCCGCCCCTGGGCGCACTCGTCTCACGACGGCCTCCTTTACGCAATGGTGGTGCGGATACGCAACGGTCGTGCGGAACTGTCTTCAACAAAGTTGAGCAGGCCAAGCGGTCCCGCGGGGCGGTTTTGGGGAGTTTCACCTCCCACGGGCCGGTCGGCGCGAAGCGTTCGCGACGGTTTTCGGCCGGGGCCGGTGGGGTTCGTGGGGCGGTCAGGCCGTCCATTCGTACGGCGGCCGGGCCCGCTAAGCGTGCAGCAGGACCAGGTCGTCCCGGTGCACGACCTCGCGTTCGTACGCGGGTCCGAGTTCGCGCGCCAGGTCCCTGGTGGAGCGGCCGAGAAGCAGCGGGATCTCCTTGGCGTCGAAATTCACCAGACCGCGCGCGACGGGGCGCCCCGCGGAGTCCCGCAGTTCGACCGGGTCGCCCGCGGTGAACTCGCCCTCGACCGACGCGATCCCGGCGGGCAGCAGCGACTTGCGCCCCTCGACGACCGCACGCACCGCCCCGTCGTCGAGGGTGAGCGCGCCGCGCGGCTCGGAGGCGTGCTGCAGCCAGAGCAGCCGGTCGGCCGAGCGGCGTCCCGTGCGGTGGAAGTACGTGCCCGTCGCGCGGCCCGCGAGGGCGTCGCCCGCCTGGCTCGCGGAGGTCAGCACGACCGGGATCCCGGCGGCCGCGGCGATCCGCGCGGCCTCGACCTTGGTGACCATGCCGCCGGTGCCGACGCCCGCCTTGCCCGCGCTGCCGATCTGCACGTGCGCTATGTCGGCGGGCCCGGTGACCTCGGAGATCCGGGACGTGCCCGGCTTGGCGGGGTCGCCGTCGTAGAGGCCGTCCACGTCGGAGAGGAGGACGAGCAGGTCGGCGTGGACGAGGTGGGCGACGAGGGCGGCGAGCCGGTCGTTGTCGCCGAAGCGGATCTCGTCGGTCGCCACGGTGTCGTTCTCGTTCACGACGGGCAGCGCGCCCATGGCGAGGAGCTGGTCGAGGGTGCGGGACGCGTTGCGGTGGTGGGCCCTGCGGGCCATGTCGTCGGAGGTCAGGAGCACCTGACCGACCCGTACGCCGTACCGCGCGAAGGAGGCGGTGTAGCGGGCCACGAGCAGCCCCTGCCCGACGCTGGCGGCCGCCTGCTGGCGGGCCAGGTCCTTGGGGCGCCGCACCAGGCCGAGCGGCGCGAGCCCCGCCGCGATGGCACCGGAGGACACGAGCACGATCTCGCGCTCGCCTCCGCTGCGGCTCTTGGCCAGTACATCGACGAGTGCGTCAACGCGGTCCGCGTCCAGGCCCCCCGATGCGGTGGTCAAGGATGAGGATCCGACCTTGACGACGGCCCGCCGCGCCTCTGCCACTGACTGCCTTGCCGCTGCCACGCGCTTCCCCAATTGATCCCAATGCGTCGGATCTGCGATCCCCATGCTCCGGACCAGCAATCTACGCGAGGCTATGGCCCGCACGCCTCCGCATTCCGAGGGGCGGACCGGGGCGGGAGAGCGGGGCCGACCGGAGCGGGGCCTCGGCTGATGAGAGCCGTATTTGAGTCAGAGGCAAAAAAGGCTCCCGAGGTTCAGTCCCTTTGCCCCTTTATCCGGTGATTGATGTCACGGAAGATTGCTAGGGAGCCGCCGCACGTCATACGGTCAGTGGTCGACTTCCCCCCAGTCCCTCACCCCCATCCCCGCCAGGAGCCAAAGCCCGTGCCCTCTGCCGGACTCGCCCCCCGCCGCATCGTGCAGCTGACCGCGCTGTTCTCGATGTTCGCGCTCTTCACGGCCCAGCTCGTGACCGCGCTGCTCCCCTACGTCCCGGTGTTCGTCGCCGCGGCAGTCGCGAACCTCGCGCTCGACATCTATCTGCAGTACAAGCAGCCGGGGCTGCTCTCCCTCCTTGGCAAGATCCGTTTCGATGTCACGGTGCGCCAGCTCCTGCGCGACATGCTGATCCTGGTCGGCCTGCTGCGCATCGACGGCATCTCGCCGCTGGCCGAGCAGTCGCCGCTGACCATCGCGCTGCTCGCCTTCTACGCGCTGCACTTCGGCTGCCAGGCCGCCGCCGTCCTGGTGCGCCGCACCCGCGCGCTGCCGATCGTCACGCGCAACATCGACGCGTCGAAGCTCCACCTCACGGCCGCTCCCCCGCGCATCCTGTCCCGCCGCCAGGCCCACCGCCTGCTGACGTTCTCGGTGCCCACCACCATCGGCCTGATGCTCACCGCGGTGACCACGGACGCCTACTGGGGCGGCATCGGACTCGCCATCTCCATCACGCTCATCGGCGCCGGCGCGCTCTACCTCGCCACCTGGCTGCTGCCGAAGAAGCGGGCGAAGAACGACCAGCGGGTCACGGAGTGGCTCGACGAGTGGCTCGCCGAGTACCAGCCGACCGTCGCGATGTACTTCTCCGGCGGCACCACGTCCGCGTACCAGGCCAACATGTGGCTCTCCACGCTCTCCAGCCTCGACGGCAAGCCGCTGATCGTGCTCCGCGAGCGGTTCATGGTGCAGAAGATCGACGCCACGGACGTCCCGATCATCTGCTTCCCGAAGGTCGCGACGATGTTCTCCCTGGAGACCTCGACGCTGAAGATGATGCTGCACCCGGCGAACGCCGCGAAAACCTCGCAGGTCCTGCGCATCCCCTCGATCAAGCACGCCTTCATCAACCACGGCGAGAGCGACAAGCTGTCCTCCTGCAACCCCTACGCGAAGGCGTACGACGAGGTCTGGGTCGCGGGCCCCGCGGCCCGCGACCGCTACCAGGCCGCCGACATCGGCGTCGAGGACAAGGACGTGGTCGAGGTCGGCCGCCCCCAGCTGTCGCCGATCCGGCCGTCGACGGGCGCGCCCACCGGCCCGTACACGACCGTTCTGTACGCCCCCACCTGGGAGGGCTGGGACGGCAACCCCGGCAACACCTCGGTGGTCCTGGCCGGCGAGAACATCGTCCGCGAGCTGCTCGCCGACCCCGGCGTGCGCCTCCTCTACAAGCCGCACCCGATGACCGGTTCGCAGAACCCGGCGGCGGGCGCCGCCAACGAGCGCATCAAGGCGATGATCCTCGCGGCCAACACCAAGCGCTCCGGCGCGCGCCCCGGCCCCGAGGCCGCGGCCGAACTGGCGCGCCGCGCCGCCGACTTGGACACGCTGACCGCCCGCAGCTTCCGCAAGAGCGCCGACGAGCAGGAGCGCATGATGCTCCAGGGCACCCCCGGCGGCGGCCAGCAGGCCGCGGTGGCCGAGGCGACGGCCGCGTGGGAGACCGCGTTCTGGGCGTCCTTCCCCGAGTGGGAGCACCAGATCATCACGTCCGCGCGACCGGCGATCTTCTCCTGCTTCAACCAGGCGGACCTGCTGATCAGCGACGTCTCCTCGGTCGTCTCCGACTGGCTGAGCAGCGAGAAGCCGTACGCCGTCGCCAACACCGCGGGCATGTCCGAGGGCGAGTTCCGCGCGAGCTTCCCGACGGCGTCCGCGGCGACGATCCTCACCCCCGAGGCGGACGGCGTCACGGCGCTCCTGAAGGCCGTACGCAACCCGGAGCTCGACGCGTACGCGGAGGCCAGGGCCGGACTCAAGGAGCACCTCCTCGGCCCCTCCGACCCGCCCTCCCTGGCCCGCTTCAACGCGGCGGCCCAGGCCCTGTGCGCCAAGTCCGACGCCCGCCGCGCCCGCATGTCGGCCCGCGTCGACGCGGAGATCCCCGGCCAGCGCGCCGCGGAGGACGCGGCGGAGGAAATGGCGCAGGACGCGACGGAGTCGAACGGCGCGGAGGACTCGGTCACGGCGTAAGCGCCCGCGCATGCGAAAAGGCCCCCCGGAGCAGAAGCTCCGGGGGGCCTTTTCGCATGGGGCCGGGAGTGACCTAGAACGGCTCGAAGTCGTCGTACTCGCGCTGCGCCTCGTCCCGCTCCGCCTCGCGGTCCTTGCGGCGCTGGGCGGCGGGCCGCGGGGCCTCCAGACGGTGGTCCTCGCCGCGACGGCCGAGCATCTCCGCGCCCGCCATCATCGTCGGCTCCCAGTCGAAGACGACCGCGTTCTCCTCGGGGCCGATGGCGACGCCGTCACCGCTGCGGGCGCCCGCCTTCATCAGCTCGTCCTCGACGCCGAGGCGGTTGAGCCGGTCCGCGAGGTAGCCGACGGCCTCGTCGTTGTTGAAGTCGGTCTGCCGCACCCAGCGCTCCGGCTTCTCGCCGCGCACGCGGTAGATGCCGTCGTCCTCGCGCTTGACCGTGAAGCCGGAGTCGTCGACGGCCTTGGGCCGGATGACGATGCGGGTCGCCTCCTCCTTCGGCTTGGCGGCACGCGCCTGGCCGACGAGCTCGGCGAGGGCGAAGGACAGCTCCTTGAGGCCCTTGTGCGCGACGGCCGACACCTCGAAGACGCGGTAGCCGCGCTCCTCCAGGTCGGGCCGCACGAGGTCCGCGAGGTCCTGCCCGTCGGGTACGTCGATCTTGTTGAGGACGACGATCCGCGGCCGGTTCTCCAGGCCCGCGCCGTACTGCCGCAGCTCCTCCTCGATGACGTCGAGGTCGGAGACGGGGTCGCGGTCGGACTCCAGGGTCGCCGTGTCCAGGACGTGCACGAGCACGCTGCAGCGCTCGACGTGCCGCAGGAATTCGAGGCCGAGGCCGCGGCCCTGGCTGGCGCCGGGGATGAGTCCGGGCACGTCGGCGACGGTGTAGACGGTCGAACCCGCGGTCACCACACCGAGGTTGGGGACGAGCGTCGTGAACGGGTAGTCCGCGATCTTCGGCTTCGCCGCGCTCAGCACGGAGATCAGCGAGGACTTGCCCGCGCTCGGGTAGCCCACCAGGGCCACGTCGGCGACGGTCTTGAGCTCCAGGACGACGTCCCGCTCCTCGCCGGGCACACCGAGCAGCGCGAAACCGGGGGCCTTGCGCCGGGCGGAGGCGAGCGCCGCGTTGCCGAGGCCGCCGCGGCCGCCCTGGCCCGCGACGAAGGTGGTGCCCTGGCCGACCAGGTCGGCGAGGACGTTGCCCTCCTTGTCGAGGACGACGGTGCCGTCCGGGACCGGCAGGACGAGGTCCTGGCCGTCCTTGCCGGAGCGGTTGTCGCCGGCGCCGGGCTGGCCATTGGTGGCCTTGCGGTGCGGGCTGTGGTGGTAGTCGAGGAGCGTGGTGACGTCCTGGTCGACGACCAGGATCACGTCACCGCCACGGCCGCCGTTGCCACCGTCGGGGCCGCCGAGCGGCTTGAACTTCTCACGGTGGACGGAGGCACAGCCGTGGCCCCCGTTACCCGCGGCGGCATGCAGCTCGACGCGGTCCACGAAGGTGGTCATGGTTCGGTGCCTCCTGGGGGTCCCCCCACGCCTTTAGGGCAGAGGGGGCGTACGGAAATGTCTTTTACGCGTTAGCTGTAACACGCGAAGGGCGGACCCGCTTCCCGATCACCGGGAAGAGAGGTCCGCCCTCGCAGAACTCGCTCGACGAGCGCCTAGTCAGTCGGAAAGACGACTCAGGCGACCGGAACGATGTTCACGACCTTGCGGCCACGGTGGGTACCGAACTCCACCGCACCCGCGTCCAGCGCGAACAGGGTGTCGTCCTTGCCACGGCCGACGCCGGAGCCCGGGTGGAAGTGGGTACCGCGCTGGCGGACCAGGATCTCACCGGCGTTGACGACCTGACCGCCGAAGCGCTTCACGCCGAGCCGCTGAGCATTGGAATCGCGCCCGTTCCGAGTGGACGATGCGCCCTTCTTGTGTGCCATCTTGTCTCAGTCCCTTACTTCGCAGCCGTGGGGATACCGGTGACCTTGATCGCCGTGTACTGCTGACGGTGACCCTGGCGACGGCGGTAGCCGGTCTTGTTCTTGTAGCGAAGGATGTCGATCTTCGCGCCCTTGTGGTGGTCCACGACCTCGGCCTGGACCTTGATGCCGGCAAGCACCCACGGGTCGCTGGTCACAGCGTCGCCGTCGACAACGAGCAGGGTCGAGAGCTCGACCGTGTCGCCAACCTTGGCGGTGGAAATCTTGTCAACCTCAACGATGTCGCCGACAGCAACCTTGTGCTGGCGACCACCGCTGCGCACGATGGCGTACACGCGGATCTCTCTCTCGCTCGGAACGGAACCCCCGCAGTCCAGCCGTCCGCAGAAGCGGGCGGCCTCTCCCGGGCCCGGGCGGCGCCCATGGCTCTGGAGGAAAAAGGTTTACAGGGGGTGGTCGTGCATATGAACACGCCGACGGTCAAGGTTACGGGGCCCGCCCGTTAGGGTCAAACCGGCCCCGCACCCCCGCTCACGTGGTCGGATTCTCGCCGTCCGGCGGCAGCGGCTTGACGCCCTTGCACAGATCGGTCTTGTCGGCACTGCCCGGCCAGGCCACCGCCCGCGTGCGGTCGAAGTGCGCGCGGAAGGTGTCGTGCACCGAGTCGTCGTCGACCTTCACGATCGCCTCGTCGTTCTCGCGCAGCGCGGGCGCCGTGTAGTTCTGCGAGCCGGTGAAGGAGAGCTTGTTCCGCTTGCCGTCGTACATGCCGTCGATGAGCAGGTACTTCGAGTGGATGATGTAGGGCGTGCCCAGCTTGGCGCCGGGGTTCAGCGGGTCCCGGTCGTCGTTGTAGCAGCGCACGGAGGGGCCGCCGGACGCGTGCAGCTGCTCCCAGGTGCCCGGGGTGCCGTTCTGGCTCTTGGCGCTGTCCGTCTCCGCGTACAGGATGCTCACCGAGCAGCCCGCCTTCTGCAGCGAGACGAGCTTGTCGGCGATCTGCTTCCGCGTGATCTTGAAGATGGCGGCGCGCACCTTGGTCCGCTGCGTCGTGCCCGCCGCGTCCTTGTAGGTGCACTTCACGTTGTTCAGGACCGAGTACATGGTGTCGGTCTCGTTGACCGTGCCGTTGCGCGGGAAGAAGTACGACTTGTAGCGGCCGCTGCTGACCGTGCGGTAGTCCCAGTCCGCCCAGCGCTTGCCGAGCATGTCGGTGAAGTAGTCGGCGTACGCGTCGTACATCGCGGGGTTGTCCGGCAGCAGCAGCGCGTCGTTGAAGAACTTGGTGTGCGCCGACGGCGTCGAATTCGACGTGGTCTGTACGACGACGTCCCTGGCGCCCTCGACCTCGGAGAACAGCCAGAACTTGTTGTGCATGATCGACTTGCCGTACCGGGGATCGCCCAGACAGGACTTCCCGGTCGGGCAGAGCGTCACGAACGAGGGCTTGGTCCTGTCCTTGCCGAGGGCCGTCACCAGCGTGTTGTACGAGGTGTTCGCCGGCCGGTCGCTCCTGCTGGTCTCGTCGAGCAGGATCTGCACGTGCACACCGCGGTCCTTGGCGTCCACGAGCGCGTTGACGACCGTGGCCTCCCACACGTGGTACACCGCCACCTTGATCGTCGAGCCCGGCACCGCGGAGTTCGTCAGCTCGATGAGGCGCGTACGTATCGCGTACTGCTCGTCGGCGGAGCCCTTCGGATCGTTGAAGATCGGCCCCTCGGTCCAGGTCTGCGCCGCCTGGTCCGCCTGGGCGCTCCCCGCGGACCCCACGGCCTGGAGCCCGGCCGCCGAAAGGACCGTGGCGAGCGCCACCGCCTGACGTCCGCCCTTGACCGGTTTCGCGGCACGGTGTCGGCCCGTGCCCCACAGACGCGCAGGCGCCATCCGTCATCCCTCCCCTGACGCGGGCGCGCGGTCTCCCCAACCGCACGCTCACGCCTCTGTGCACTTATCAGATCGCATGAGTTTTACAGGTAACTTCCCACGCTCCAAGGGCGGGTGGCGCTCTTCACGCTTTCGAGCTGCGTTGATGCGGTTCCCCTGACATGCCGGTGCCCCCTGCCCGACGAGATCGCCGGGCAGGGGGCACCAGGGGTGCGAAGGGGTCAGCCCTCGCTGGCGGCGCTGGCGGAGACACCGGACGGCGACTGCTCCGCCGCCGCGGCCTTCTTCGCCGTCGTCTTCGACGCCTTCTTGGCCGTCGTCTTCTTGGCGGCCGTCTTCTTGGCCGCGGTCTTCTTGGTGGCGGCCTTCTTCGCCGTCGCCTTCTTGGCCGTCTTGCGCGCCGCCTTCTTGGCCGGGGCGGCCTCCTCGGCGGGGGCCTCATCGGGCGCGGCCTGCTCGGCGGCCTTCTCCGACGGGACGACCACGACGGCCGTCTCCTCGGAGGCGGTCGGCGCGGTGGCCTTGCGGACCGCGCGGCGGCGCGGACGGGCCGGAGCGGCGTCGGCGACGGGCGCCTCGGCCACGGAGGCGGCCACCGGCTCGGCGACGGGCTCCGCCACCGGCTCGGCCGCGGGTGCCTCCTTGGGCGCCTCGGCCACGACCACCGCGTCGGACTCGGCGCTCTCGGCACTCTCAGCGCTCTCGGCGGTCTTCGGCGCACCGGCGGGCGACGTCGCCTTGCGGACCGCACGACGGCGCGTACGTCCCTTGGGCGCGGCGTCCTCCGCGGGAGCCTCGACGACGGTCTCCTGCGCCGCCTCGGCGGCCTCGGGCGTGCCGACCACCGGGTCCTCGGCGGCCGGGGCCGCCGCGCGCGGGGCCTCGTCCTCGACGACGACCGGCGCCTCGGCCTCCGCCTCGGTCCTGGCGGCCTTGGCGGCCGCCTTCTCCGCGGCCTTGGCCTTCTTGACCGACTTCTTCGAAGCCGCCGCCTTGGGGGCGTCGTCCTTCGGAGCCGCCGCCTTCGGGGCCTCCTCCGGAGCGGACTCCGCCCGCGGGGCACCCGCCGGAGCCGAGGCACGGCGGGTCGCCCGGCGCCGCGAACGGCCACGGGAAGCGGCCGCCTCGGCCTCGGCCGCGCTGCTGTACAGCTCCTCGTCCGCGACGAACTCGGGCTCGGGCAGCGCCACCGGGGCGGCGACCTCCGCCGCGACCTCGGCCTCGGACTCGACGGCCTCGACGGCCTCGGTCTCGTGCTCGTGCGTGTGCTCGTGGCCGTTGTCCTGGCCGTGGTCGGAGCCGCCGCGCCCGCGCTTCTTGCGCTTGCCGCCGCCACCGGCGGAGGTCGGCTGCTCCATGTGCACGATGACGCCGCGGCCGTTGCAGTGGACGCAGGTCTCGGAGAAGGACTCCAACAGGCCCTGGCCGACGCGCTTGCGGGTCATCTGGACCAGGCCGAGCGAGGTGACCTCGGCGACCTGGTGCTTCGTACGGTCACGCCCGAGGCATTCGAGCAGGCGCCGCAGGACGAGGTCGCGGTTCGACTCCAGGACCATGTCGATGAAGTCGATGACGACGATGCCGCCGAGGTCACGAAGGCGCAGCTGGCGCACGATCTCCTCGGCCGCTTCGAGGTTGTTCCTCGTCACGGTCTCTTCGAGGTTGCCGCCCTGACCGGTGAACTTGCCGGTGTTGACGTCGACGACGATCATCGCCTCGGTCTTGTCGATCACCAGCGAACCACCGCTCGGCAGCCAGACCTTGCGGTCAAGGGCCTTGGCGAGCTGCTCGTCGATCCGGTACGTCGCGAAGACGTCGACCTCAGAGGTCCACTTGGAGAGGCGGTCCGCCAGGTCGGGCGCGACGTGCGAGACATAGCCGTGGATGGTCTGCCACGCGTCGTCGCCGCTGACGATGACCTTGGAGAAGTCCTCGTTGAAGATGTCGCGCACGACGCGGACGGTCATGTCCGGCTCGCCGTACAGCAGGCTCGGCGAGCTCGTCGACGCCGCCTTCGACTTCTTCTGGATGTCCTCCCACTGCTGCTGCAGACGCTCGACGTCACGGCGCAGCTCGTCCTCGCTCGCACCCTCGGCGGCGGTGCGCACGATGACGCCCGCGTCCTCGGGGACGATCTTCTTGAGGATGGTCTTCAGACGCGCGCGCTCGGTGTCGGGCAGCTTGCGGCTGATGCCGGTCATCGAGCCCTCGGGGACGTACACGAGGTAGCGGCCCGGCAGCGAGACCTGGCTGGTCAGACGGGCACCCTTGTGACCGATCGGGTCCTTGGTGACCTGCACGAGGACCGACTGGCCCGACTTCAGGGCGGACTCGATGCGGCGCGGCCCGTTGGCCATGCCGAGCGCCTCGAAGTTGACCTCACCGGCGTACAGCACGGCGTTGCGGCCCTTGCCGATGTCGATGAAGGCGGCCTCCATGGACGGCAGCACGTTCTGGACCTTGCCCAGGTAGACGTTGCCGACGTACGAGGTGGCCTGCTCCTTGTTGACGTAGTGCTCGACGAGCACGTTGTCCTCGAGGACGCCGATCTGGGTGCGCTCGCCGTTCTGGCGGACGACCATCACGCGCTCGACGGCCTCACGGCGGGCCAGGAACTCGGCCTCGGTGATGATCGGCACCCGGCGACGGCCCTGCTCACGGCCCTCGCGGCGGCGCTGCTTCTTGGCCTCCAGACGCGTCGAGCCCTTGATGGACTGGACCTCGTCGGCGCCGGTGCCGGGCTCACGCTCTTCCTTCTTGCGCGGCTCACGGACCTTGACGACCGTGCGCTCCGGGTCGCCGTCGCCCGGCTCGCCCTCGGCGGAGTCACCGGCGCGACGACGACGGCGACGACGGCGACGGCTGCTGCTGGAGCCGGAACCACCGGACTCCGAAGCCGACTCGGTCTCCTCCGCCTCGTCGGCCTCCTGCTCGGCGCCGTCCGCGGCGTCCTCGTCGGACTGCTCGGCGGCCTCGTCGGACGCGTCCTGCTGCTCGCCGTCCTGGTCGGCGGAGTCACCGCGGCGGCGGCGACGGCCACCACGACGGCGCCGACGGCCCTGGCGCTCGCCGGACTCCTCGGTCTCGTCGTCGGCCTCGGCCTGCTCGGCGGCCTCCTCGACCGGCTCGTCGGCGGGCTGCTCGGCGGCGGCCTTGACGGGCTCGCGCTCCTCGGCGGCCGCGGGCTGCTCGTCCGCGGCGCGACGGCGGCGGCGACGGCGCGGGGTCGTCTCCTCCTCCGCCACGGGGGCGGCCTCGACGGGCTCGGCGGGCTCCTCCGCGGCCTCGGCGGCGGCCGCAGCGGCGGCGCGCTCCGGGGTCTGGAACATCGGCTCGGCGAACACCGGCGCCTGGAAGACGGCGACGGCCGGGCGTGCGGGCTTGCGGCCGCCGTCCTCGGCGGACTCGTCGGCGCTCTGCGCCCTGCGGGCCTTCTGCCCGGCGGGGGCCGAGAATCCGGCGGCGGCGGTCTTGCGGGTGGCACGGCGACGGCGCGGGGCCGGCGCGGCCTCGGCCTCCGCGGCCTCCTCGACGGCGGGCTGCTTCTCGGCGGCCACCGGCTCCGCGGTCTCGGCGGGCTGCTTCTCGGCGGCCACCGGCTCCGCGGTCTCGGCGGCCTGCTCCGCGGCCTTCTCCGCAGCCTTCGGCTCACCGGCGGGCGCGGAGGCGCTGCGGGTGGCACGACGGCGCGTACGACGCGGCGCGGCGTCCTCGGCGACCGGCTCGGCCACGGGCTCGGCGGCGGGGGCCTCCTCGACCGGGGCGGCCTGCTCCTCGGCGGCGGCCTGGGGCGCACCGGCGGGGGCGGAGGCCCGACGGGTCGCACGACGGCGCGTGCGCGGGGCCGGAGCGGCCTCCTCGGCCGCGGTCTCGTCCTTGGCGGGCTCGGCGGGCGCGGCGGCCTCGGCGGGCTCCGTCACCTCGGCGGCGGCCTGCGGCGCACCGGCCGGGGCGGAGGCCCGACGGGTCGCACGACGGCGCGTGCGCGGGGCCGGAGCGGCCT
>NZ_JBHYJI010000024.1:97195-99554 GCF_042740435.1 Streptomyces sp. NPDC059002
CGGGCTCGGGGGCGGGCTCGGTGGCCTGCGCCGGAGCCTCGGTGGCCTCGGTGACTTCTTCGGTCTCTTCGGTCTCTTCGACCTCTGCGACGTCCTCGGCGGCGGGGGCGGCCGGTATGGCCGGGGCCGCGGCGGTCGCGGCGGTGCCCCCGGGCGGACCCGCGGGGCGCGACGCCGCACGGCGCCGACGGCGCGGCGGCAGGGTGTCGCTGGGGGTGTTGTTCTGCGAGCCCTCAGTGGGTTCGTTCGGCTCAAGCATGCGGGCGGTTCTCCCGTCACGCTCCCGGGCGCCGCGCCTGGTCCGGTGATGTCCGCGGCTCGCGCTAGGTGCGCGGGGCCGCCATCCGGGGGCGTGGGCGCCGCACGGGAGCTCTATGTCTTGTCTCGCCGGTTCCGTACGCCCAAGTGCGGACGGCCTGGCGAAAGTCTCGGTCAGTGCGCTGCCCGACCCAGGTGGCTCCCGAGTACGAGGGCTGCGCTTTGACGTACGTCCTTTAGCGGGGGCCTTCCGGCGCCGGTGCCTTCGCGGCGGCAGGTACGGCGGCCGTGGGTGATGCGGCCGTGACTGCCTCGCGGTCGGGCGCGAGCGGGTCGGTCACCGTGCCGGTCTCTTCATCGAAAAGCCCCTGCGCCAGCCTGGTCACCGCTGCGGGGACCGGCGGCGCCAGGTCGGCCACAGCTCGGAGACCGGACAGGACGTCGTCAGGTCGTACGGCAGGTGTCACGTGCCGAACAACCAGCCGCAGTATCGCACAGGGCTTGTCGCTCGGCCTATCAGTGTCGTGAGTGATCACTTCGCCATCGGTGACGGCGTCCAGGCTCACGACTGCCTCGCGCGCGTCGAAGGTGCGCATGCCGTTCTTCGTGCGGCGCTGCACCTCGACCGTC
This sequence comes from Streptomyces sp. NPDC059002, assembly GCF_042740435.1. Taxonomy (NCBI): domain Bacteria; kingdom Bacillati; phylum Actinomycetota; class Actinomycetes; order Kitasatosporales; family Streptomycetaceae; genus Streptomyces; species Streptomyces sp. NPDC059002. The sequence goes on from NZ_JBHYJI010000024.1 coordinate 98,084, forward strand.
TCTGCCGCCCGGAACAGGTCGGCGGCGCGCTGGGCCTCCGCGGGCTCCACGCCGTCCAGGCGCAGCTCCCAGATGGAGGCGGTCAGCCGGTCGGCGAGCCCGGAGGTGTGGGACTCGACGGCGTCGACGATGTCGAGCCCCGCGGGCATCGACTCGTCGAGGAGCACGCGGAGCTTCTCCGGGTCGCGCGGCGCGGTGAGCGCGATCTCCAGGTACTCGGCCTCACTGCCGGTGCCGGTGGGTGCGGCATTGGCGTACGACACCTTCGGGTGCGGGGTGAACCCCGCCGAGTACGCCATGGGCACCTCGGCGCGGCGCAGCGCACGCTCGAAGGCGCGCTGGAAGTCACGGTGGCTGGTGAACCGGAGGCGGCCGCGCTTGGTGTAGCGCAGTCGGATGCGCTGCACCGCGGGTGCGGGCGGCGGGCCTACGGGCTGTCGCTTGCCCAGTGGAACTTCTCCTTGTGTGCGGTCCGGGAACACCCCCGCACAGGCGGGGAGCAGTCTGGATGACGCTTACGCAGCGTCGTCCAGTCAGGATCACCCCCGCGCAGGCGGGGAAACTGCACTCCCGGGATTCTTCTCTAGGTTACGCGGCTCCGGCGTGTCCTGTTCCCGCCGGGCCACCGGTACCGGCGCCGGCTCCTTCGGCGCCCCGAACAGCATGCGGCGTACGTCGGCCCGGGCCTGGCGGACGCTCTCCCGGGCGGACGCGAGGGCCTGGCGGGTGGTGCGGCCGATGCTGCGGGCGGCCTCGGCGGCGGGGCGCCACACCAGGTCGCGGACCACGTGCCCGACGGGTGTGAGGACCGTCCGGTACGCCCAGCGCACCGGCTCGACGAAGATCCACCGAAGGAGCTTGCCGAGGAAGCGGCCCACGGCGAGCGAGATGTGGCCCGCGACGCGCCAGGCGTGCCCGAGGGCGTCGCCGACCTCGCGCGCGACGACGGCGATGGCCCGCCCGACGGGCGCGAGCACCCAGCGCCACAGGGCGACGGCGGGCACGACGAGGAGCATGCGCAGGAGCCAGGCGACGCCGTGGCCCACGGGCGTCATGACCCAGCGGTAGAACCACACCGCGGGCACCACGATCAGCATCCGCCCCAGCCACGCGAGACCGATGCCGACGGGCACCACCACGTACCGCCAAAGACCCACCCACGGCCACACGAACACGGCCTTGAACAGCCACGTCAGGACCGTGCCGACGCCGTGGCCCACGGGCGTAAGGACGCGCGCGTAGAGCCAGGTCGCGGGGGTCACGACGAGGGTGCGCCACAGCCATGCGCAGCCCGCGCCGATGCCGCGCGCGAGCCGGGCGACGCCGTGGCCGACGGGTGTCAGCACGGACTTGTACAGCCACACCGCGGGGACGACGAACAGGATCCGCCCCAGCCATCCGAGAGCGCTGCCGACCGGCACCACCACGTACCGCCAAAGACCCACCCACGGCCACACGAACACGGCCTTGA
>NZ_JBHYJI010000024.1:99654-125653 GCF_042740435.1 Streptomyces sp. NPDC059002
ACAGCCACGTCAGGACCGTGCCGACGCCGCGTCCCACGGGGCGCAGGGCCTTGAGGTACACGAAGCGGCCGCACACGGCGAGCGCGTCCCAGACCAGGCGCACCGGTACGACGAGGACGAGCACGGCGATCCGCACCGGGATGCGGATGGCGACGGCGAGACAGCCCTCGGCCTGCGGCGGTGCGGGGCTCGGCGGCCGCTCGGCCTGTCGGGCAGGCCGCTTCTCCAGGTCGACCTGCGGTGCGGGCCGTTTTTCCAGGTCCATGTCGTCCTAGACGCGTGCGGTGTCGGTTCGGATCCAGTAGCGCAGCTTCCCGCCGCGCTCGTCCTCGAAGACGCCGCCGGCCCCCTCGATCACCTTGCGGGAGCCGGTGTTGTCGGTGTCGCAGGTCACCAGGACGGATTCCAGGCCCAGTTCGGCGGCGTACGGCAGGCAGCCGCGGAGCATCTCGGTGGCGTGGCCGCGGCGCCGGGCGGTGGGGCGGACGTCGTAGCCGATGTGGCCGCCGTACTCGCGCAGGAAGCGCGTGGCGACGCTGTGGCGGACGGCGACGCGGCCGAGGTAGTCGGTGCCGTCGGTGTACCAGAGGGTGGTGACGGGGACGCCGAGCGGTTCGGCGGGGTGCGCGGCGGCGCGGACCTCGGCGACGTACGACCCGAAGACGGCGGGGTCGTGCCACCGTCCCGCGTAGTCGCGCAGGGTGCGGCCGAGCGTCGTGTCGTCGTCGGGGCCGCCGCGCCCCTCGGCCCGGAACTCCTCCATCGCGGCGATGAAGGAGCGGTGCACCAGGCCGGAGGGCACGACGAGTCGAGGCACTGCGGGTGCCTCGGTTACTTCACGACCGTGAGCGGCAGGAGCTTCTTGCCGGTCGGGCCGATCTGGATCTCCGTCTGCATCTGCGGGCAGACGCCGCAGTCGAAGCAGGGCGTCCAGCGGCAGTCCTCGACCTCGGTCTCGTCGAGCGAGTCCTGCCAGTCGTCCCAGAGCCAGTCCTTGTCGAGACCGGAGTCCAGGTGGTCCCAGGGCAGGACCTCCTCGTACGTACGCTCGCGCGTGGTGTACCAGTCGACGTCGACGCCCACCTCGGGCAGCGTCTTCTCGGCACACCGCATCCAGCGCTCGTACGAGAAGTACTCGCGCCAGCCGTCGAAGCGGCCGCCTTCCTCGTAGACGGCGCGGATGACGGCGCCGATGCGGCGGTCGCCGCGCGAGAGCAGGCCCTCGACGATGCCGGGCTTGCCGTCGTGGTAGCGGAAGCCGATCGAGCGGCCGTACTTCTTGTCGCCGCGGATCTTGTCGCGGAGCTTCTCCAGGCGGGCGTCGGTCTCCTCGGAGGAGAGCTGCGGGGCCCACTGGAACGGCGTGTGCGGCTTGGGCACGAAGCCGCCGATCGACACCGTGCAGCGGATGTCGTTCGACCCGGAGACCTCGCGGCCCTTCTGGATGACCTTCGTCGCCATGTCGGCGATCTGCAGGACGTCGTCGTCGGTCTCGGTGGGCAGGCCGCACATGAAGTACAGCTTCACCTGACGCCAGCCGTTGCCGTACGCGGTGGAGACGGTGCGGATGAGGTCTTCCTCGGACACCATCTTGTTGATGACCTTGCGCATGCGCTCGCTGCCGCCCTCGGGGGCGAAGGTCAGGCCCGAACGGCGGCCGTTCCTGGTCAGCTCGTTGGCGAGGTCCACGTTGAAGGCGTCGACGCGGGTCGAGGGGAGGGACAGGCCGATCTTGTCCTCCTCGTACCGGTCGGCGAGGCCCTTGGCGACGTCGGCGATCTCGGTGTGGTCCGCGGAGGAGAGCGAGAGCAGGCCGACCTCTTCGAAGCCGGTCGCCTTCAGACCCTTCTCGACCATGTCGCCGATGCCGGTGATGCTTCGCTCCCGCACGGGGCGCGTGATCATGCCGGCCTGGCAGAAACGGCAGCCGCGGGTGCAGCCGCGGAAGATCTCTACGGACATGCGCTCGTGGACGGTCTCCGCGAGCGGGACGAGCGGCTGCTTGGGGTAGGGCCACTCGTCGAGGTCCATGACGGTGTGCTTGGACACGCGCCACGGGACGCCGGACTTGTTCGGCACGACGCGGCCGATCCGGCCGTCCGGCAGGTACTCGACGTCGTAGAACGCCGGGACGTACACCGAGCCGGTCCTGGCCAGGCGGAAGAGGACCTCCTCGCGGCCGCCGGGGCGGCCCTCCGCCTTCCACTTCCGGATGATCTCCGTCATGTCGAGCACGGCCTGCTCGCCGTCGCCGATGATCGCGGCGTCGATGAACTCCGCGATCGGCTCGGGGTTGAAGGCCGCGTGGCCGCCGGCGAGCACGATCGGGTCGTCGACGGTGCGGTCCTTGGACTCCAGCGGGATGCCCGCGAGGTCCAGGGCCGTCAGCATGTTCGTGTAGCCGAGCTCCGTGGAGAAGCTCAGGCCGAAGACGTCGAAGGCGCCGACGGGGCGGTGCGAGTCGACGGTGAACTGCGGGACCCGGTGCTCGCGCATCAGGGCCTCCAGGTCGGGCCACACGCTGTACGTGCGCTCGGCGAGGACGCCCTCGCGCTCGTTGAGCACCTCGTAGAGGATCATGACGCCCTGGTTGGGCAGGCCGACCTCGTACGCGTCCGGGTACATGAGCGCCCAGCGGACGTCGCACTCGTCCCACGGCTTGACGGTGGAGTTCAGCTCACCGCCGACGTACTGGATGGGCTTCTGCACATGCGGGAGCAGAGCTTCGAGCTGTGGGAAGACCGATTCGACAGACATCGCGAACCTTCATGAGCGGCAGGGGTGACCATCAAGCGTACCCCGGCGTTCAGCTGCCGAGCGCCGCCCGCAGTTTCGGCCGGGAGGCCCTGGCCCACACCTGAGGCAGCTCCCGCTCCCGGTCCGCGGCGGCCGCCTCCTCCTGGCCGTACAGGAGCCCCCAGGTGAAGGCGGACTCCCCCGCCAGATGCGCCTGGACCGCCAGGGCCCGCAGCGTCTCGCGCGCGACCACGCTGTCCTGGTGGTCGCCCAGCACGGTCTGCACCGCCTTCATCCGCCTGGCGAACCGCTCCGCGGGCCTGCCGAGCGCCGGGGTGGCCGCCTCGCCCGCGTACCTCGCGCGCTTGGCGGCCTTGCGGGCGTCGTGCATCGCCAGGTCGCGCTCCTCGCCCGACGGCAGATCGAGGGCGCGCTCGACCCGGGCCGCGAGCCGGGCGTAGTCCTTGAGCAGCGCCTTGGGGAGCGCGTCGAGGGCCGGGGCGGAGGCGGCGGGGCGCAGCGGGGGCGCGGCGAGCAGCGCGTCGACGGTGTCCAGGAGCGCCAGATACCGCTTGCCGTCGAGCACGGCGACGGTCCTGCGCCGGGATCCCGTGCGGCGGGCGACGGTCCAGATGCGCAGCCGCCCGCGCACCGGGCCCAGCAGCAGCGTCCTCGGCAGCGCGGCGATGCGGGCCGTGAGCCGCTCGGTGAGCACCTCCCGGTCGCGGTCGACACCCAACTCGCCCGCGAGCCACTTGAGTTCCTCGCCCAGCGGATCGGTGACCGTGCGGTCGAGGATCTTCCGGTACGTCCGGAAGGCGCTGCGCATCCGGCGGGTGGCGACCCGCATCTGGTGCACGGCGTCGGGCAGATCGCGGCGGACGGCCGGGTCGAGGGAGACCAGGGCGTCGCGCTGGGCGCGGAGGTAGGCGAGGACGTGGTCGCCCGCGGTGCCCGGCCCCTCGCCGACGGCTTCCCGTACGGCATCGGCGACGGCCTCGCGCTTGCCCGCCTTCTTGCCGCTCTTGGTGGCTCCCTCGGGCCCGGCCTTCTTGGGCCTGTGTTCCTTGGGCGTGGTCTCGGCGAGCACCCGGCCGAGCTTCGAGGCGGAGGAGGACCGTCGTACGCCCGCCTTCTTGAGCTTCTTCTCGACCTTGTCGAGGAGCGCGGGGTCGCCGTCGTCCGCCAGCTCCACCTCGACCTCGGACCACGCGGCGGTGCCGCCGCCCCCGGTGAGCCGCTCGGCCCGCACCCCGTCGACGCTGACCTCGGCGAGCAGGGTGCCCTCGGCGTCGACGAGGTGGCGCAGGTCGCGGGCGGACAGCAGCCGGACGAGGGGCACCAGTTCGGCCTCGCGGACCCGGGAGCGGACCAGGCCGAGCAGCGCGCGCGGCACCGTCTCCGAGAGCGGCGCCCCCACCTCGTCCCGCACCCCCTCGGCGAGGGACACGGGCAGTTTCAGGTGCCAGCCCGCGTCGGCGCCGCCGGTGCGCCTGCGCAGCGTGATCGAGGCGGCGGCGAGGCGCTGGTCGGGGGTGTCCCAGTAGACGGCGTCCAGCTCGACGACGCCCTTGTCGACGACGTCCGCGACCCCGGCGACACCGGACAGGTCGGGCAGCGCCGCGTCCGCCCCGACGTCGTACTTCCGCTCGATCTCGCGCTTCGTCTCCGCCATGAACCGAATCTAGACGCGAAGCGCGACGCTGGGCAGTCCTCCGGCAGGAAGCCGACCGCTTCCCGCCGGAGGGAGGCCTTCATCCGTCCTGGGCCGGTCCCCCGCCCCGGTTCGGGGGCGGCATGGGCGGCAGGACGGTCTCGACGATCTGCTGGGCCAGGTCGATGCCGAAGCCCGCGAAGCTCTGGGCCGTGAGCAGGGACAACTGCGTGGTGAGCGCCGTGCCCGCGGCCAGCAGGCCGGGGTAGTCCGTCCTGGCCCGCGCGTCGGCCAGCTTTCTGCACTCCTTCTTGATGGCCTCCACGGTGGCCTTGAGGAGCGGGTTGTTCGCCCGGTGCCCTGGCGGCCCGCCCGGGATGATGGCCAGCAGGTTGTCGAGCGAGGTGTCCACCTCCACGAGGCCCTTGCGGACCCGCTCCGGGCTCATGTCGCCCTGGAGGACGTCACCGGCGAAGCTGGACACGGTGGAGTTGGCGTAGCCCTGTCTGCCGACGGTGTGGAACGTCCGGGCCTGCCGCTTCAGCTCGCGTTCGGTGGTCGGGTCCGGCGGTGGCGGGGCCTCCGTCGCCGCGGCCGGGGCGTCCGTCGCCGGTGCCGCGGCCGCCGCGGCCACCGGCAGCGGGCCGAGCAGCAGGGCCCCGCATGCCGTCGCCGCGGCGCATCCCAGGAGTGTCTTGCGCACGCTCAGCTCTTCTCTCTCTGCCTATGACTGATTGATAGTCAGATTCCGAGAGGGAGGAGCGGGGCGCCATCCGGGGCGGATCGGATTGCTCCACTCGGCGGGGCTCCGGTGGAGCGGGGCTATGCCGACATCGGCCGCTGCACCTTGATCGACTGCAGCAGGCCGACCGCCACCCAGACCGCGAACATCGATGAACCTCCGTACGACACGAAGGGCAGCGGCAGGCCCGCCACCGGCATGATGCCGAGCGTCATGCCGATGTTCTCGAAGGCCTGGAAGGCGAACCAGGCGATGATCCCGGCGGCGACGATCGTGCCGTACAGCTCGGTGGTCTCGCGGGCGATGCGGCAGGCGCGCCACAGGACGACGCCGAGCAGCAGCAGGATCGCGCCCGCGCCCACGAAGCCGAGTTCCTCGCCCGCGACCGTGAACACGAAGTCCGTCTGCTGTTCGGGGACGAACTGTCCGGTGGTCTGGGAGCCCTTGGTCAGTCCCGTGCCGGTCAGGCCGCCCGAACCGATGGCGATGCGCGCCTGGTTGGTGTTGTAGCCGACGCCCGCCGGGTCGAGCGCGGGGTTGGCGAAGGCCGCGAAGCGGGCGATCTGGTAGTCGTCGAGGACGCCGAGCTGCCATATGGCGACGCCCCCGGCGACGCCGGTGCCGAGCAGTCCGAACACCCAGCGGTTGGAGGCGCCGGAGGCGAGCAGCACGCCGAGCACGATCATCGCCATCACCATGACCGAGCCGAGGTCGGGCATCAGCATGACGATCATGACAGGGACGGCGGCGAGGCCGAGGGCCTGTACGACCGTGCGGTGGTCGGGGTGCTCCCTGTCGCCCGCGTCGACCCGGGCGGCGAGGAGCATCGCCATGCCCAGGATGATCGTGATCTTGCAGAACTCGGACGGCTGGAGCGACTGGCCCGCGATCACGATCCACGCGTGGGCGCCGTTGATGGTGGCGCCGAGCGGGGTCAGGACGAGCAGCACCAGGAAGACCGAGACTCCGTAGAGGATCGGTACGGCGGTGCGCAGCGTGCGGTGGCCGAGCCAGACCGTGCCCGCCATCAGGGCGAGACCGATGCCGATGTTGATGACGTGCTTGATCACGAAGGCGTACGGGTCGTCGCCGACGAGCTCGGTGCGGTTGCGGGTCGCGGAGTAGACGAGCGCGGAGCCGATCGCGGAGAGCGCGAGCGCCGCGAGCAGCATCGGCCAGTCCAGTCGGCGCACTATCGAGTCGCGGGCGAAGAGCCGCGACATGTTGGAGCGTTCGGGTCCGTACCCGGAGACGGAGAAACCACTGCCTGTCATGGTCTAGTCCCGCCTCCAGTTGGCCGGGGCACCGGCCAGCTCCTGCTGCTCGGCCGGCGGCTTGGGCGCCTCGGGCTTGTACGGCTTGATCTTCGGGGAGTCGATCGACCCGTCGGTCTCGATCTTCGGCAGGCTCTTCTGCGGTTCGGGCAGGAGCGCCTTCTTCTTGTCCTGGTTGCCGCTGTCGTCCAGGCCGTAGATCGCGTCGTAGATCTTGCGGACCGCGGGCCCCGAGGCTCCGGAGCCCGTACCGCCCTGGGAGATCGTCATGATGATCGAGTAGTCCTTGGTGTACGTCGCGAACCACGAGGTGGTCTGCTTGCCGTAGACCTCGGCGGTACCGGTCTTGGCGTGCATCGGGATCTTGTCCTGCGGCCAGCCGCCGAAGCGCCAGGCGGCCGTGCCGCGGGTCGCGACGTCCGCGAGGGCACCGTCTATGTCCTTCTGCAGCGCGGCGTCCATCGGCAGCTTGCCGTGCGACGTCGGCTTGATCTCCTGGACCTGCTTGCCGTCGGCGCTGATGATCGCCTTGCCGACGGTGGGGTTGTAGAGCGTGCCGCCGTTGGCGATGGCGGAGTAGATCGTGGCCATCTGGATCGGCGTGACGAGGGTGTCGCCCTGGCCGATCGAGTAGTTGACCGAGTCACCGGCACGCATCTTCATGCCTTCGAGGCAGTTCTCGTACGCGATGCGCTCGGTGTAGTCGCCGCTCTTCTTGCCCTGCTTGCACCAGGCGTCCTTGTTGGCCTTCCAGTAGTCCTTCTTCCACTGGCGGTCCGGGACGCGTCCGGTGACCTCGTTGGGCAGGTCGACGCCGGTCTCCTTGCCGAGGCCGAACTGGTGGGCGGTCTTGTAGAACCAGTCCTTGGCGTCCTTCTTCGGCTTGTTGCCGCCGTCCTTGGCCCACTGGTCGTGGCTGAGCTTGTAGAAGACGGTGTCGCAGGAGACCTCAAGAGCTTGGCCGAGGCTGATGGAGCCATGGCCCTTGGACTCGAAGTTCTTGAAGGTCTGGCCGCCGATGGAGTACGAACTGGGGCACGGGTAACGGCCGTTGAAGTCGTAGCCCGCGTTGACCGCGGCGGTCGTCGGGATGACCTTGAAGATCGAGCCGGGCGCCGCCTGGCCCTGGATCGCGCGGTTCAGGAGCGGGTAGTTCGACTTCTTGCCGGTGAGCTTGGCGTAGTCCTTGCCGGAGATCCCGCCGACCCAGGCGTTCGGGTCGTACGACGGGTTGGACGCCATGGAGACGATGCGGCCCGTCTTGTTCTCCATGACGACGACGGCGCCCGCGTCGGCCTTGTAGTTCTCGCCGGTGTTCTTGTCGAACTCGCCCCGCGCCTTCTTCATCGCGTCGTTCAGCCAGTACTCGGAGACGGCCTGCACGCGCGCGTCGATGCTGGTGACGACGTTCGCGCCGGGCTCGGCCTCGTCGGACTTGGCCTTGCCGATCACACGGCCGAGGTTGTCGACCTCGTAGCGGGTCACGCCCGCCTTGCCGCGCAGCTGCTTGTCGTACGTCCGCTCCAGGCCCGAGCGGCCCACCTGGTCGGAGCGGAGGTAGGGCGAGTCGGTGTCCTTGGCCTTGTTGATCTCTTCGTCGGTGACCGGCGAGAGATAGCCGAGGACCTGCGCGGTGTTGGACTTCCCGGGGGCGGCGTAGCGGCGGACGGCCGTGGGCTCCGCGGTGATGCCGGGGAAGTCCTCGGAGCGCTCGCGGATCTGCAGGGCCTGCTTGGGCGTCGCCTCGTCGGTGATCGGGATCGGCTGGTAGGGCGAGCCGTTCCAGCAGGGCTGCGGCGTCTTGGAGTCGCACAGGCGGACCTTGTCGGCGACGTCCTTGGGCGTCATGCCGAGCACGTCGGCGAGCTTGCCGAGGACCGCCTTGCCGTCGTCCTTCATCTTCATCAGGTCCGTGCGGGACGCGGAGACGACGAGGCGGGTCTGGTTGTCGGCGATCGGCACACCGCGCGCGTCGAGGATCGAGCCGCGCACGGCGGGCTGGACGACCTGCTGGACGTGGTTGCCGGAGGCCTCCTTGGCGTACTCCTCGCCGTTGCGGACCTGGAGGTACCAGAGGCGGCCGCCGAGGGTGAGCAGGAGGGAGACGACGAGGATCTGGATGACGATGAGACGGATCTGCACGCGTGGGGTGCGGCCCGTCTCCGGAATGTTGGTCACTGCTCCCCTCCCCTGATGCCCTTGGTGCGGTGGTCGGCGAAGTGCTGCGACCTCACAGGCGCTTGACCCCCTTGATGCGTCCCGCGCGCGCGACGCGTGCCTTGGCCGCCTTGGCCCGCAGGCCGCCGCGCTGGTTGCCGATGCGCAGTCCGGTGCCGGAGGAGAGCCAGCCGGATGACACGTCGGCGGCCTTGTTGGCCGGGGAGCTCTCGCCCAGCGGATCGTTCTCCGCGCGCCGGGCGAGGGCGATGATCAGCGGCACCGTGAAGGGCGCGAGCAGCAGGTCGTAGAGCGCGGCGGTGAACAGGAGCCCGCCGAGGCCCACATGGCGGGCGGCGGTGTCGCCGACCAGGGCGCCCACTCCCGCGTACAGCAGGGTCGATCCGATGGCGGCGCTGACGACCACGACGAGCGGTCCCGTGGCGGAGCGCAGCCGGCCGGTCTCGGGCTTGGCGAGGCCCGCGAGGTAGCCGATGACGCAGAGCACGAGCGCGTACCGGCCCGCGGCGTGGTCGGCGGGCGGTGCGAGGTCGGAGAGGAGTCCGGCGCCGAAGCCGATGAGGGCGCCGCCGACGTGGCCGTAGACCAGGGCGAGGCCGAGCACGGTGAGCAGCACCAGGTCCGGTACCGCGCCGGGCAGTTGGAGCCTGGCGAGGACGCTGACCTGGATGACCAGGGCGACGACGACCAGGGTGGTGGAGAGCAGGATTCGGTTGAAGCGCATGGGTCCGGTCTCCTACTGCTCGTTGCCGTTGTCGGCGCCGTCGCCCTGGGGCCGGCCCGACGGGGTGGCCGTGACGGTCACGGTCGGGGTCGGCTTGGGCTTCGTGGGCTTGGGCGGCAGGACCGTGTCCCGCGGGTCCTCGCGGGGCGCCTGGACGACGACGCCGACGATGTCGAGCTTGGTGAATCCGACGTAGGGCTTCACATAGACGTTGCGGGTGAGGTCGCCGCCGGAGGGGTCGACGCGGACGACCTCGCCGACGGGCACGCCGGGCACGAACGGCTTGTCCTTCTGCGAGCCGAAGGTGACAAGCCGGTCGCCCTTCTTGACCTTGGCCTTGCCGTTGAGCAGCTGGACGGAGAGCGGCCGGTCGCCCTGTCCGGTGGCGAAGCCGAGCTCGTCGGTCTTCTCCATGCGGGTGCCGACGGTGAAGTCGGGGTCGTTGGCGAGCAGGACGGTCGAGGTGCTCGGGCCGACCGTGGTGACGCGGCCGACCAGGCCGTCGCCGTTCAGTACGGTCATGTCGCGCTTGAGCCCGTCGTTCGCACCGGCGTCGATGGTGACGGTCCAGGAGAAGCCCTGGGCCGCTCCTATGCCGATGACCTCGGCGCCCTTGATGCCGTACTGTCCGGCGCCCGCCTTCTTCAGCATGCTGTCGAGCTGGCGCACGCGGCTGCGGTTGCGGTCGTCGCTGCCGAGCTTCGCCTTCAACGCGGCGTTCTGGCGCTCCAGTTCGGCGATGCGGTCGTGCCGCTCGCCGGAGTCGCGGACCGCGCCGATCGCGTTGCCGACCGGGTCGACGGCGGAGGAGACACCCTCCTCGACCGGGCCGAAGACGGTGGCGGCGGCCTGGCGGGCACCGTCGACCGGTGAGTCCTCGCCGCCGCGGATGTCCACCGTGATCAATGCGAACGCGATGGCTACCAGCAGCACCAGGAGCAGCCGGCTCTCTCGTGTGTCCCTCACGTGCGGCGGCGTGCCTTCCTCAATCGGATTCCGTGAAATCTGCGCGTTCCACGGGGTTCTGGGGAATTCCTATGCCTTGCCTATATATCAACGATCCGCCGCACGAGGTGGCAGGCACTCGTACGGCGGACCCCTGTTGTCAGGGTGTTCGCGTCAGGTCATCCGCGCGTCATCTGCGCGGCTGGGCGTCGAGCACCTGCTGCAACGCCTCGAACTCCTCGACGCACTTGCCCGAGCCGAGCGCCACGCTGTCCAGCGGGTCCTCGGCGATGTGGATCGGCATGCCCGTCTCGCGGCGAAGGCGCTCGTCGAGGCCACGCAGCAGGGCGCCGCCTCCGGTGAGAACGATGCCGCGGTCCATGACGTCACCGGAGAGCTCGGGCGGGCACTTGTCGAGGGTCGTCTTGACCGCGTCGACGATCGCGTTGACCGGCTCCTCGATGGCCTTGCGGACCTCGGCGGCGGAGATGACGACGGTCTTGGGCAGCCCGGAGACCAGGTCCCGGCCGCGGATCTCGGTGTGCTCGTCGGCGTCCATGTCGTACGCCGAACCGATGGTGATCTTGATCTGCTCGGCCGTGCGCTCGCCGAGGAGGAGGGAGTACTCCTTCTTGATGTGCTGGATGATCGCGTTGTCCAGCTCGTCGCCCGCGACGCGGATCGACTGTGCCGTGACGATTCCGCCGAGCGAGATGACCGCGACCTCGGTGGTGCCGCCGCCGATGTCCACCACCATGTTGCCGGTGGCCTCGTGGACCGGCAGGCCGGAGCCGATGGCCGCGGCCATGGGCTCCTCGATGATGTGCACCTGGCGCGCACCGGCCTGCGAGGAGGCCTCGATCACGGCACGGCGCTCGACGCCGGTGATGCCCGACGGCACACAGACGACCACGCGCGGGCGGGCGAGATAGCGCCGCTTGTGGATCTTCAGGATGAAGTAGCGGAGCATGCGCTCGGTGATCTCGAAGTCGGCGATGACGCCGTCCTTCAGCGGGCGCACCGCGACGATGTTGCCGGGCGTGCGCCCGATCATCTTCTTCGCTTCGGCGCCGACCGCGAGGATGCCACCGGTGTTGGTGTTGATCGCGACGACGGACGGCTCGTTGAGTACGATCCCCCGACCCCTGACGTACACCAGCGTGTTGGCGGTCCCGAGGTCGACAGCCATGTCACGGCCGATGAACGACATGTTGTTCCCCATGAGGATGCGTCTGGCCTTCCCTAGTGGAGCGTGTAAGGGCTTTTTAGGTAGGCGAGGTGGGTGCTGTGTGGCAGTGGAGGCTTCCATCGTAGTCTCGGCCGCGCGAACACGGCGCGAGGGTCTTCGCCATTGTCAGCAGATGATGCGCCGCCCCGCTCTTGGAGACGTGCCATCGGAGGCACGGGTTCCCCCAATTGGGGTGCATATGCCAAGAGACGGCCGAATTTCTTCGGCCGTCCCTGGTCACGGCGGTCCAGCCCTGACATGGAGTCAGAAAACTATGCGGCGGCCGGGAAGAAGATCTTGAGCTCGCGCTCCGCGGACTCCTCCGAGTCCGAGGCGTGGATCAGGTTCTCCCGGACGATGGTGCCGAAGTCGCCACGGATCGAGCCCGGCGCCGCGGCGATCGGGTCGGTCGGCCCGGCGAGCGCGCGCACGCCCTCGATGACCCGCTCGCCCTCAACGACGAGCGCGACGACGGGACCGGACGACATGAAGGCGACCAGCGGCTCGTAGAAGGGCTTGCCCTTGTGCTCGCCGTAGTGCTGCTCCAGGGTCTCCTGGTCCAGCGAGCGCAGCTCCAGCGCGGAGATCGTCCAGCCCGCCTTGCGCTCGATGCGGCCGATGATCTCGCCGATCAGGCCACGACGGACGGCGTCGGGCTTGAGAAGGACGAGGGTGCGCTGGCTCATGTGCGGCTCCAAGAGGTGTTCCTACGATTGGGCCGCACGATACCGGGGGCGGCTACACGGCGTTACCTCCGGCCTCCGCCCCGGTCCCCCGCCATGCCCCCGCCCCTGCCCCGCGCTACGCCTCCGCCCCCTCCGCGGCCTGCGCCGCGAACCTGGCCTTCGCCTCGTCGACCTTGCGCCCGAAGTGCACGGAAGCCCACCACAGCGCGGCGAACGCCGCCCCCATGAAGAACATCGTCGGCACCACGAACCCACTCGCGATCAACGCGATCTGCAGGGCCCAGCCGAGCTGCACCCCACCCGGCCGGGTGATCACGCCGCACAGCAGCACGCACAGCAGCATCGCGATGCCGCTGACCGTCCACACCGTGCCCATGGTCAGGTCGGGGTCCTTCATCGCGACCAGACCGGCGAAGCCGATGATGAAGAACTCGCCGATCAGCGTCGAAGCGCAGAGCGTACGCACAGGAGTCAGCCCCTCCCCAGGAGCAGTCGGGCCTCGCCGACGGTGATGACGGAGCCGGTGACCAGGACGCCGCCGCCCGCGTACTCCCCCTCTTCCTCGGCGAGGGTGATCGCCGCCTCCAGGGCGTCGTCGAGGCGCGGCTCGACCTGGACGCGGTCGTCGCCGAAGACCTCGACGGCGAGCGCGGCGAGGGCGTCCGCGTCCATCGCGCGGTGGCTGGTGTTCTGTGTGACGACGACCTCGGCGAAGATTGGCTCGAAGGCTTCGAGGAGGCCCTTCACGTCCTTGTCGTCGCTCGCGCCGATCACGCCGATCAGATTGCTGAAGTCGAAGACCTCGCTGATCGCGGCGGCGGTGGCGCGGGCGCCCGCGGGGTTGTGCGCGGCGTCCAGGACGATGGTGGGCGAGCGGCGCACGACCTCCAGGCGGCCGGGCGACGAGACCGTGGCGAAGGCCTTGCGGATCGTCTCGACGTCCAGCGGCCGCGCGTGCTGCGAGCCGATGCCGAAGAAGGCCTCGACCGCGGCGAGCGCCACCGCCGCGTTGTGCGCCTGGTGCTCGCCGTGCAGCGGCACGAAGACCTCTTCGTACTCCCCGCCGAGGCCGCGCAGGGTCAGGAGCTGACCGCCGACCGCGACCTGACGGGACATCACGCCGAACTCGAGGCCCTCGCGGGCGACCGTCGCGTCGACCTCGACGGCCTTCTTCAGGAGGACCTGCGCCGCGTCCACCGGCTGCTGGGCCATGATCACGGTGGCGTCCGGCTTGATGATGCCGGCCTTCTCCGTGGCGATCTCGCCGGGCGTGGCACCCAGGCGGTCCGTGTGGTCCAGGTCGATGGGCGTGACGACGGCGACGGAGCCGTCGATCACGTTCGTCGCGTCCCAGCTGCCGCCCATGCCGACCTCGACGACGGCCACGTCCACGGGGGCGTCCGCGAACGCCGCGTACGCCATGCCGGTCAGGACCTCGAAGAAGGAGAGCCGGTACTCCTCCTTGGCGTCGACCATCTCCACGTACGGCTTGATGTCGTTGTACGTCTCCACGAAGCGCTCGGCCTCGATGGGGGCGCCGTCCAGGCTGATGCGCTCGGTGATCGACTGCACGTGGGGCGAGGTGTAACGCCCGGTGCGCAGCTCGAAGGCCGAGAAGAGGGCCTCGATCATGCGGGCCGTGGACGTCTTGCCGTTCGTGCCCGTGATGTGGATCGAGGGGTACGCGCGCTGGGGCTCGCCCAGGACGTCCATCAGCGCGGAGATACGGCGGACGGACGGCTCCAGCTTCGTCTCGCCCCAGCGGCCCGCGAGCTCCGTCTCGACCTCGCGCAGCGCCCTGTCCACCTCCGGGTCGGTGGGGCGCGCGGGGATGTCGCCCTGCGGCGGGCCCGCCTGGGTGCGCAGGGTGCGGCTGCCCGCCTCGATCACCGCGAGGTCGGGATCGCGGTCCGTCTCGGCGCCGACGATGTCCTCGAAGGCGTCGTCCGGATCGGTCGGGTGGTCGTCGTCGTGCGGGGGGAGGTCACTCACGTACGCCAGTCTACGGAGCGGCACCGACACTCGCCCTCAGGACCTGCCCCGGAGCCCCCGATCCCCGGAAGGGACCTTCGTCGGGACCTTCGGCCCGTCCGGTTCGGGACCTTGGTCCCTCCGCTTCGGGGTGCCGTTGGGCAAACTTGGCGATCATGGACATAGGTATCGACCTCGGCACAGCGAACACCCTCCTCTACGTCCGCGGCCAGGGGATCGTGCTCAACGAGCCGTCCGTGGTCGCCGTCCGGGAGGGCAAGGGCGGGGCGCTCGCCGTGGGGGCGGAGGCCAAGGAGACCATCGGGCGGACGCCCGGGTCCATCACCGCGATCCGCCCGCTGCGGGACGGCGTGATCAGTGACTACGAAGCCGCCGAGGAGATGATCCGGCACTTCGTGCGCAAGGCCGTGCCGGGGCGCCGCCCCCGTACGCGCATGGTCGTGTGCGTGCCGAGCGGGGTCACGCCCGTCGAGCGGCGCGCCATCGTGCACGCCTCGCAGCGGGCCGGGGCGCGCGCCGTGCACCTGGTCGAGGAGCCCATGGCCGCGGCGATCGGGGCGGGCCTGCCGGTCGCCGAGCCGCGCGGCTCCATGGTCGTCGACATCGGCGGCGGCACCACCGAGGTCGCCGTCATCTCGCTCGGCGGCATCGTCACGGCGCAGTCGCTGCGGGTCGGCGGGGACCGGCTCGACCTGGCGATCACCGATTTCGTCCGCAAGGAGCACGCGCTGCTCATCGGCGAGCGCACCGCCGAGGACATCAAGGTCGGCATCGGGTCCGCGTGGCCGGTGCCGGGCGAGGACGCCTTCGAGATGCGTACGTTCACCGTGCGGGGGCGGGAGAAGGTGGGCGGCCTGCCGAAGACCGTGGACCTCACCGCGCGCGAGGTGCGCGGCGCCCTGGACGAGCCCGTCGAGCAGATCATCGCCGCCGTCAAGACGACCCTGGAGGAGTGCCCGCCGGAGCTGTCCGGCGACATCATGGAGCACGGCATCGTGCTGACGGGCGGGGGCGCCTTGCTGCCCGGCCTCGATCTGCGGCTCGCCTCCGCGACCGGCATCCCGGTGTTCGTGGCCGAGGATCCGCTGGACAGTGTGGCGCTGGGGTGCGGGAAGTGCGTGGAGGACTTCGACGGGCTCGAGCGGGTGATGTCGGCGGCGTAGGCGCTCCCTGCGGGGTGCGGGCGTCAGCTCAGTTCGCCCGCGGGGAGGCGTGCCCACACCTCGTACGTCCCCGCCCGCGGGCCCGCCGAGAACACGCCGCCCACCGCGCGGACCCGCTCGGCCATGCCCGTGGTGCCGGTGCCCGCGGAGACGGGGGCCGACGCGGGGGCCGTGGCGGGCAGGGCGTTGCGGACCGTGATGCCGAGGTGGCCGTCGCCCACTTCCACGCGCACGGACACGGTCTCGCCGGGGGCGTGCTTGGCGGCGTTGGTCAGGCACTCCTGGACCACGCGGTGCACGGCGGCCTGACGCAGCGGTGAGAGCCGGTACGCGGCGGCGTCGACCAGGAGTTCCACGGGGCTGCCCGCGCGGCCGCTGCACTCGGCGAGTTCGGGGAGCGCGGCGAGGCCGGGGGTCGGGGCGCCGTCGGTGCCGCGCTGCACGATGATCTCGTTGAGCATGCGGTGCGCGCTGCGCGCCGTCTCCGAGAGTTCCTCGAAGCCGTCCTCGAAGGGCCCGCCCGCGGCCCTGCGGGCGAGGACCTGCGAGCGCACGCTCAGGAGCGTCAGCTCGCGTCCGACGAAGTCGTGCACGTCGCGCGAAATACGGGTGCGCTCCTGCTGGACGGCGTGCAGGGTGTCGGTCTCGGCGCGCTGCGCCTCCAGCGCGTGCACCAGGTCCCGCCGGTTCGCGGCGACGCCCACGCCCGCCGCGAGCACGCCGATCGGGACGACCAGGCTGAGGAACGAGCTGAGGGTGTCGCCGCGGTGCGCGGGCCAGCCGGGCTGGTTGAACATGGCGTACGCGAACGCGACGTATCCGATGACCCCGAGCGTGCCCGCGCGGCGGCCCCGGTAGCGGCCCAGGGAGTACAGCGCGAACTGCGCGAGGGTCAGCTCGTGCAGCCAGCCCAGGAAGAACAGCGAGACGAGGTACGTCACCCAGGGCGCCCGGCGCCGCACCAGCAGCGAGGCCGCGCCGACGGCGAGGGCCAGGGCGGCGAGCGGGCCGTTGAGGGAGTTGTCCGCCGCGGCGAGGCCGGGGACGTCCAGGCTCATCAGGGCGAAGGCGCTCAGGGCCGTGAGCACGTCGAGGGCCCGGGGTGCCTGCGCCCAGCGCCCGGCGAGGCGGCCGGCCGTCGCCGTCGCCTGGCGGATCGCCTGGGCGGCGGGCAGGTTGCGCATGCCTTCCATCATCCAAGGTCTTTCGGCCCGTTTCACCGGACTTACGTCCTTCATTTGGTGATTTGTGGCACTGCTCCGCTTTGGCCGGGTCATGGCCACAACGGGTGTACGTACGGCGCGGCGGCCCGGCACCGGGCCCCACCGGGGGTCAAATCGGACCATGTGGTATGCCCAGAACTCCGCCAGGCGGACCCATCAGCTCGCCGGTGACGCCGGGGTGCTCCTGTGGACCGCACTGTGGGCCACCGCCGCCGTCATCGCGTACCGGCTGGCCTGTCTGCTCGCACTCCCCCGCGCCCTGCAGGAGCACAGCGGTCCGCTGCCCCTGATCGGCGGGCGCGCCGACACGGCGCTGCGGCGCGTGGCGGGCGCCGTCGACGCCATGGATCCGGTGACCGTACGGACCGCCGTGGCCATCGGCGCCGTCGCCCTCTTCGTCGTACCCGTCGGCCTCCTCCTCGGCATCTGGCTGCCCCGGCGGCTGCGCTGGATCCGGCAGGCGGGCGCCGCCCGCGACCTGGCCGCCAGCGACGACGGCCGCGAACTGCTCGCCCTGCGCTCCCTGCTCAGACCGCTCGACGAGGTCGCCGCCACCGCGTCGGAGATCCCCGACGCGACGCCCGGCAGCCTCGCCTGGGGCTGGCGGCACGGCGATCCGGAGACGCTCGACGCGCTGGCCGCCGCGGAGCTCGAGCGGCTCGGGCTCGACTTCGCGCCGTCCCCCGCGGCCCCGGAGCCCGTCGGCCGCCCGGTGCCCGCGCAGGCCGCCGAGCCCGCCGAGACCGCCGCCGACCGGGTCGGGTAGGGCCGCGGCCGTGCCCCAGACCACCCTGCGACTGACCGCACAGGTCGCCGAAGCCCTGCTCACCGCGGTGCCCGAGGGTGCGCTCCTCGTCGGCGCCGACGACCGGGTGATCGCCGTCAACCAGCAGCTCATCGAGCTGGCGCGGCTGGAGGACGTCGACACCTCGTCCGGCGCGCCCGTCGAGGCGCTCGCCACCGCCGTCGCGGAGCAGCTGCCCCCGGGCAGCACGGCGCTGCGGCAGCTCAACCGCCGCCAGTTCCCGCGGCGGTCCGAGGTCCGGTTCCTCGACGGCCGGATCGCCCTGATGAGCCGCAGGCCGATCTCCGTGGACGGCGAACGCGTCGGCTTCCTCTGGCTGATCGAGGACATCACCGAACGGCGCCGCCGCGAGGACGACCTGCGGCGCCACGTCCACACCCTGGGGGACCTCGCCCGCGAACGCGCCGAGTTCACCGCCCGCGCCTCGCACGAGCTGCGCACCCCCCTCGCCACCATCCTCAGCTTCTGCGAGCTGCTCATCCCGCCCGCCGGCGGCCCGCTCTCCGCCACCCAGCAGACCTATCTGGAGACCATCCAGCGCAACGCGCAGCGCATGCAGGAGATGGTCGACGGGCTGCTGCACGCCTCCTCCACCTGCTCGCGGACCCGCCCGGAGACGAAGTACGCGCGCGTGGACATGGCCCGGCTCCTCGGACGCCTCACGGACGACCTGCTGCCGCGCGCCACGGCCGCGGGGATCTTCCTCGTCCACGACCACGAGCCCGGCCCCGCCGCCTTCGCCGACCGCGCCCAGCTGGAGAACGCGCTCGCCGCGCTGCTCGACAACGCCGTGAAGTTCACCCCGCGCGGCGGCACCGTCACCCTGTCCGCCCACCCCTACGACGAGCCCGAAGGCACCGGCTGGGAGATCGTCGTCGCCGACACCGGCATCGGCATCCCCAAGGAGTTCCAGGAGGAGGTCTTCACCGAGTTCGTCCGCGCCCCCAACGCGCGCCGCGGCGCCTACCCCGGCACCGGCCTCGGCCTCTCCGCCGTGCGCGACACCGTGCGGCTGCACGACGGGCACATCGCCCTGCACGGCGGGGAGGGCGACGGCACGACCGTGGTGGTCCGGCTGCCCACGGGGAGCTCCTCCCTGGCCGGGCACGGATGACGTCCCTGCTCGTCGTCGAGGACGATCCCGACCTCGGCATCGCGCTGCGCGCCGTCCTCGGCCAGGCCGGGTACGAGACGGTGCTCGCCGAGGACGGGCACGCGGCGCTGCGGCTGCTGTTCGCCGAACGGCCCGCCCTGATGATCCTCGACCTCATGCTGCCCGGGCTCGACGGCTGGGAAGTCCTGGACCGCACCCGGGACATGACCGACCTGCCCGTCCTCATCCTCTCCGGCCGGACCAGCCCCGCCGAGCGCGTGCGGGGGCTGCGCGCGGGCGCCGACGACTATGTGACCAAGCCCTTCGACGCGCAGGAGCTGCTCGCCCGCGTCGAGGCGCTGCTCCGGCGCAGCAGGCCCGACCAGTGGCGCGGGGACTATGTGGAGGCGGGTCTTCGGATGGTGCCGGAGCGGCGGTCCGCGGTGTGGCAGGGGCAGGAGATCCGGCTCAGCGACATCGAGTACCGGCTGCTCCAGGTGCTCGTACGCAACCGGGGGCGCGTCGTCACCACGGAGCAGCTGCTCGACCTGGTGTGGGACTCGCCCGACGGTGCCGGGCGGGAGCGGGTGAAGTTCGCTGTCCTTCGGTTGCGGCGGCGGCTTGCCGTGCCGGAAGCCGCGGGCGTCGAGGACCCGTTGGAGTCGGTGCGGGGGCTCGGGTACCGGTATCGGGGGCCTCGGTAACGGTTGGTCGTTCTCCGGCCGCGGGCCGGTGGGGGTTGCTCGCGCCCACACGGCGGAGCCGCAAAGTGTCACAGCCCCGCACCCCTCACAGGGCCGAAGGTCCCGGTCCAAGGTCCCGATCCCCGGGCACCGGTCACTCGCAACCGTCGCGCAACCGAGGTCGATCCGGGGGCGCAACCATCGGCCCGCACTCTCCAGGACGTAAGCCACTATGTCCCGTTCCTCCTGGAGTGCACCCGAGTGATCACCACCGCCGCCGCCACCCACCAGCTCCCCGCCGGGAGCGTCGCCATCGTTCTCGGCACCCGGCCCGAACTGGTCAAGCTGGCGCCCCTGGTGCGGCTGCTCGGTCCCGCGGCGCGGCTGATCCACACCGGGCAGCACTACGACGACTCGCTCTCGGGGCGGTTCCTCGCCGAGCTCGGGCTTCCCGAGCCCACCCTGCTCGACGGGGTCGGCGGGCAGGCGCGGGCCGTGCAGATCTCCGTGGCGCTCGGGCAGCTCGACGCGGAGTTCGCCGCCCGGCCGCCCCGCGCGGTCGTCGTGCAGGGCGACACCAACGCGGCGCTGTCCGGCGCCCTTGCCGCCAACGCCCGCGACATCCCCCTCGTCCACATCGAGGCGGGCCTGCGCAGCCACGACCGCGCGATGCCCGAGGAGCACAACCGCGTCCTGATCGACCAGCTCTCCGACGTCCTGTGCGCGGCCACCGAGGACAACCGCGCCAACCTCGTCGCCGAGTCGATCCCCGCCGAGCGGATCGCCGTCACCGGCAACACCGTCGTGGCGGCCGTGCACGACGCGCTGCCGGGCCCCGCCGAGCGCGCCGAGCTCCTCGCCGCGCACGGCCTGACCCCGGACGCGTACGTCCTGGCCACCGTGCACCGCCCCGAGAACACCGACGACCCGGCGGCGCTGCGGGCCGTCCTGACCGAACTGGCCGCGCTCGCCGAGCAGTTGCCCGTGCTCGTCCCGCTGCACCCGCGCACCCGCGCCCGCGCCGAGGCCGCCGGGCTCGACGCCCTGCTCGCCCCGCTCACCCTGCTGCCGCCCATCGGGTACGGCGAGTTCCTCGCGCTCGCCCGGCACGCCGCGCTGCTCGTCTCCGACTCCGGCGGCGTGCAGGAGGAGGTCACCGTCCTCGGCCGCCCGCTCGTCGTCGTACGCCGCTCCACCGAGCGCCCCGAGGCCATGGCCGCGGGCTTCGCCGAGCTCGTCGACGCCGGTCCCGCCGTCGGCCATGCCGCGCGGCGCAGGCTCGCCGAGGGCCGGGCCGGGCTGCACCGCCTGGCCGCCACCCCCAGCCCGTTCGGCGACGCCGCGGCCTCGGAACGCATCGTCGCGCTCCTGACGGAACTGGTGGCCGACGGCGCCGCCGAGCGCCCCGACCCGCTCCCGACGGCAGCCTGACCGCCGCCCCGCCCGCCCCTCCCCTCCTCCTGGACTCCGCGATGCTGACCCCCGACATCCTCCTTTTCCTCTTCCCCTTCGTCCTCCTGGTCTGCTTCTTCCTGTACTGGGCGGGCGCCCGCCACGCCTATCTGCGGCGCCCCGCGCACGAAGGCGGCGACTCCGGCGCCTTCGCCTGGCACTTCTTCGTGCCCTGCCGCGACGAGGAGACCGTCGTGGGCGCCACCGTGACCCGGCTGCGCACGGACTTCCCCGCCGCGCACGTGTGGGTCGTCGACGACGCGAGCGAGGACCGCACGGCCGCCGTCGTCGCCGCGCTCGCCGAGGACGACAAGCGCGTCCACCTGGTGTCGCGACGCAGGCCCGACGCCCGCGTCGGCAAGGGTGCGGCCCTGAACGCCGCCTACGCCGAGCTGGACGACTTCCTGCCCGCCGGCACCGACCGCTCCCTGGTCGTGGTGTGCGTCGTCGACGCCGACGGACACCTCGCCCCCGACGCGCTCACCGCCGTCAGCGGCCCCACCGGCTTCGGCGACCCGGAGATGGGCGGCGTGCAGGTCAGCGTGCGGATGCGGAATGTCGAGGAGCACCGCCCGCTGCCCGGGCACGGCCGCCCGCGCAATGCCCTGGCCCGGCTCCTGGTCCGCATGCAGGACATGGAGTTCGCCGTCTCCAACGCGGCCATGCAGCTCCTTCGCGTCCGCACCGGCTCCGTCGGGCTCGGCGGCAACGGCCAGTTCACGCGGCTCACCGCCCTCGACCGGATCGCCGCCGCCGAGCGCCGCCCCTGGCAGCGCGACGCGCTCCTTGAGGACTACGAACTGGGCCTGCACATGATCCTGGGCGGCTACCGCGTGACCCACATCGCCGACACCCACGTCTCCCAGGAGGGCCTGCCGCACGCCCGTCGCTTCCTGACGCAGCGCACCCGCTGGGCGCAGGGCAACCTGCAGTGCGTGCGGTACACGCCGCGCATCGTCGGCTCCCGGCACTACTCGGGGCGCGGCGTCCTGGAGACGCTCTACACCTTCATGCTGCCCCTGGCGCTCGTCGCGAGCCTGGTCCTGGCCGTGCTGCTCGTGGCCGCCCTCGCCCTCGGCCACGAGCCCCTGGACGGGGCGCTCGGCGCCTGGCCGCTGCTGCTCGTCCTGACCCTGCTCTCGATCCTGCCGTTCGCCCTCTGGGGCCCGGTCTACCGCAGGGACTTCGCGCCCCACCACTCCTGGATCAAGGGCCTGTTGTGGGGCTTCGCGCTGTGGCTGTACGCGTACCACGTGTACGTGGTCTCGACCCGCGGGTTCCTGCGCGTGCTGCGCGGCAAGAACGGCTGGGCCAAGACGCGGCGCAACGCGGAGGCCGTGGGGACGGGGCCGGTCGCCACGGAGGCGTAGGACGGGCGGGACGTGCGGGACGGCGAAGGCCCCCGGGACCGATGACGGTCCCGGGGGCCTTCAACTACGTACGCCCATAAGGCATTACGCGGCGGGCAGCGCCTCCAGCTGCGCCTGCAGCCGTGCGATGTCGCCCTCCGCCTTGGTGAGGCGGCCGCGGATCTTGTCGACCACGTTGTCCGGGGCCTTGGCCAGGAACGCTTCGTTGCCGAGCTTCGCCGTGGCCTGGGCCTTCTCCTTCTCGGCGGCGGCCAGGTCCTTGGCGAGGCGCTTGCGCTCGGCCGCCACGTCGATCGTGCCCGACAGGTCGAGCGCGACCGTGGCGCCCGAGACCGGCAGCGTCGCCGTCGCCGTGAAGGCGTCGCCCTCCGGCTGGAGACGGAGCAGCTGACGGATGGCGGCCTCGTGCGGGGCGAGCGCCGTGCCGTCGAGGGCGAGGCGGGCCGGGACCTTCTGGCCCGGCTGCAGGCCCTGGTCGGCGCGGAAGCGGCGGACCTCGGTGATGACCTGCTGGAGGGTCTCGATCTCCTGCTCGGCGGCGGCGTCGCGGAAGCCGCTGTCGGTCGGCCAGTCGGCGATCACGAGCGACTCGCGGCCGGTCAGCGCCGTCCACAGCGTCTCCGTCACGAACGGGACGATCGGGTGGAGCAGGCGCAGGGTGACGTCGAGGACCTCACCGAGGACGCGGGCCGAGACCTTCGCGCCGTCGCCGCCCGCCATGAACGTCGTCTTGGACAGCTCGACGTACCAGTCGAAGACCTCGTCCCACGCGAAGTGGAAGAGGGCGTCGGAGAGCTTGGCGAACTGGAAGTCGTCGTAGAGCGCGTCGACTTCGGCGACCGTCGCGTTGAGCCGGGACAGGACCCAGCGGTCCGTGGCCGACTGCTGCTCGACCGGCGGCAGGTCGCCCTCGATCGTCGCGCCGTTCATCATCGCGAAGCGCGTGGCGTTCCAGATCTTGTTGGCGAAGTTGCGCGAGCCCTGGACCCAGTCCTCGCCGATCGGCACGTCCGTGCCGGGGTTGGCGCCGCGGGCGAGCGTGAAGCGCAGGGCGTCCGAGCCGTACTTGTCCATCCAGTCGATCGGGTTGACCGCGTTCCCGAAGGACTTCGACATCTTCTTGCCGAACTGGTCGCGGACCATGCCGTGCAGCACGATCGTGTGGAACGGCGGGGTGCCGTCCATCGCGTACAGGCCGAACATCATCATCCGGGCGACCCAGAAGAAGAGGATGTCGTAGCCGGTGACCAGGACGGAGTTCGGGTAGAACTTCTCGAGCGATTCGGTCTGTTCGGGCCAGCCCAGCGTGGAGAACGGCCACAGGCCCGAGGAGAACCACGTGTCGAGCACGTCGTTGTCCTGGCGCCAGCCCTCGCCGGTGGGCGCCTCGTCGTCGGGGCCGACGCAGACGACCTCGCCGTTCGGGCCGTACCAGACCGGGATGCGGTGGCCCCACCACAGCTGGCGCGAGATGCACCAGTCGTGGAGGTTGTCGACCCAGTCGAAGTACCGCTTCTCCATCTCCTGCGGGTGGATCTTGACCTTGCCGTCGCGGACCGCGTCACCGGCGGCCTTCGCGAGCGGGCCGACCTTGACCCACCACTGCATCGAAAGCCGCGGCTCGATGGTGGTCTTGCAGCGCGAGCAGTGGCCGACCGAGTGCGAGTACGGACGCTTCTCGGCGACGATGCGGCCCTCGGCGCGCAGCGCGCCGACGATCGCGGAGCGGGCCTCCAGGCGGTCCAGGCCCTGGAAGGGGCCGGGGACCGTGATGACCGCGTGCTCGTCCATGACGGCGATGTTCGGCAGGCCGTGGCGCTGGCCGATCTCGAAGTCGTTCGGGTCGTGCGCCGGGGTCACCTTGACGCAGCCCGTGCCGAACTCGGGGTCGACGTGCTCGTCCGCGACGACCGGGATGGAGCGGTCGGTCAGCGGCAGCTTGATCAGCTTGCCGACGAGGTGCTTGTAGCGCTCGTCGTCGGGGTGGACGGCGATGGCGGTGTCACCGAGCATCGTCTCGGCGCGGGTGGTGGCGACGACGAGCGTGTCGTCCCCCTCGCCGTACTTCAGCGAGACCAGCTCGCCGTCGTCGTCCTGGTACTCGACCTCGATGTCCGAGATCGCCGTCAGACAGCGCGGGCACCAGTTGATGATGCGCTCGGCGCGGTAGATCAGCTCGTCGTCGTACAGCTTCTTGAAGATCGTCTGGACGGCCTGCGAGAGGCCCTCGTCCATGGTGAAGCGCTCGCGCTCCCAGTCGACGCCGTCGCCGAGGCGGCGCATCTGGCCGGAGATCTGGCCGCCGGACTCGCCCTTCCACTTCCAGACGCGCTCGATGAAGTCCTCGCGGCCCAGGTCGTGGCGGGACTTGCCCTCCTTGGCGAGCTCGCGCTCCACGACGTTCTGCGTGGCGATGCCCGCGTGGTCCATGCCGGGCTGCCACAGCGTCTCGAAGCCCTGCATGCGCTTGCGGCGGGTGAGGGCGTCGATCAGCGTGTGCTCGAAGGCGTGGCCCAGGTGCAGCGCGCCGGTGACGTTCGGCGGGGGGATGACGACGGTGTACGGCGGCTTCTCGCTCTTCTCGTCCGCGGAGAAGTAGCCCCGTTCTACCCAGCGCTCGTACAGCGGCCCCTCTACCTCGGCCGGCGCGTACTGGGTCGGCAGTTCGGGGGTGGTCGCTGGGGGCTGCTGCTGAGCGTTCTCGGTCACGCGGCCAGTTTAGAGGGGTCCACGAGCGGTCCCGAAACCGGAATCATCGATATCGGTTGCCGCCCTTGGCCCCATGGTGACGCGGCGTCGTTCAGGATGTCCGGGACACGTCAGCGTTCGGAGGGGGACCCACGCAATGAGCCACCACCAGCCGGGACCGTACGACGGGCAGCAGCCGGGCCCTTACGGCCAGCAGCCACCGCAGCAGCCCGGCCCCTACGGCCAGCCGCAGCAGCCCCAGCCCGGCTACGGATTCCCCCAGCAGCCGCCCGGACCCCCGCCGCAGGACGGCTACAGCCAGCCCCAGCAGCCGGGCCCCTACGGGCAGCCGCCGCAGCAGGCTCCGTACGGGCAGCAGCAGCCCCAGGCCCCGTACGGCCAGCAGCCCCAGGCCCCCTACGGACAGGTCCCGCCTCCTCCCCCGCAGGGCGGCGGCAGGAAGAAGACCGGGCTCGTCATCGGCGCGGTCGCGGTGGTCGCCGCGCTCGGCGTCGGCGCGTACTTCCTCTTCGGCGGCGACTCGACGTCGGTCGAGGACGACGGGGCGCACAAGCTGGTGCTTCCCGCGTCCGTGGGCGAGTTCAAGAAGGGCGACGACACCAGCGGCTCCGGCCAGGGACCGCTCGGCTCCGGCGATCCCGAGCGCGCCGCGGAGATCGGCATCAAGAACCCCAAGAGCGCGTCGGGGAACTACGAGTCGGGCGAGGCGCTCAAGGGGAAGCAGATGAGCGTCCAGGGCTGGTACGGCGAGATCGACGACCCCGAGCAGGCCGTCGACGACGGATTCGCCAAGGGCCACGAGAACTCCGACAAGGGCACGGGCGACAACACCGGCGACTCCGAGGAACTCAGCTGGGAGGGCAGCCCCGAGACCGTCGAGCCCGCGGGACTCGACAACGCCGTCATGAAGTGCCAGACCGCCGCCATCTCGGAGGGCGACGAGAGGTCGACGGTGCCGATCTGCATCTGGGCCGACCACAGCACGTACGGCATCGTCTTCGGCGTCGACATGGCCGCGATGGCGAAGGGCGGCGGCGGCATGTCCACGGACGAGGCGGCCGGGTTCGCGGCCGATCTGCGCAAGGCGGCCCGCGTGAAGGCGTGACCACGCATTCTTCGCATACGCGACGCAAGGCCCGGAAGCCCCACCGCTTCCGGGCCTTCGTACGTCCGGCCTCTGGAACAGCACATCAACAACTAGGCATCGATCCGGTCCGGCCGCCCCGCGCCCCGCGGCCATCCGCCAGGATGTTCGGAACACATAAGCATCGGGAGGGAACCCCAGTAATGAGCTACAACCAGCCGGGCCCGTACGGCGGGCAGCAGCCGCAGCAGCCCGGGC
>NZ_JBHYJI010000025.1:0-99864 GCF_042740435.1 Streptomyces sp. NPDC059002
GGTCGGCGCGAGCCTGACCTCCGGAGCGGTCATCTGCGAGATCAAGGACTGACCCTGAGCCCCGACGCTCCCCGCCCTTGCTCCTTACGGCCTTTCATCCACCTTCAACTGCCGTGCACGCGCGTGTGGTGCATCGGAATCTCCGGTGGTGCGCCGGTCGATCCCACCTACGCCGCGGCCATCGACCAGGTCGCGGCGATGGGTGGGGGAAGGTGCTGCCGACCTCGGCTTCGACTCGATGACTGCATCGGACTTCTTCGACGACTTCGACGACCTCATCGAACTTCACGTCATACGGGGGAACACTCATGGATCCGATCCGCATACTGATCGCAGACGATCACACTCTCCTGCGAAACGCTCTCGCTGAGCTCCTGCAGGCTGAGGAGGGCATGGACGTGGTCGCGGGCGCGGGCCACGTGTCCGAGCTGTTGGATCTGGCCTCCCAGCACCAGCCCGACATCGTCCTGCTGGACATCGAGATGCCCGGCAACGACTGCCCGGAGGTGACGGTGCGCCAACTGCGGGGTGCCTCACCCGACACGAAGGTCCTCGTCCTCACGATGCACGACGCCCCGGCCCTGGTGCAGTCGCTGCTGACCTTGGGCATTCGCGGCTTCCTGCACAAGACGGTGAGCCGGCAGACGCTGTCGGCGGCCGTGCGGGATGCCTGCGCTCCGGGAGGTCCTGTGGCGGTGTCGCTCTCCGAGGGCAGGGTCACCATGGGGGCCACGCCCTCTCAGGGGCCGTTGTCGCCCCGTGAGACCGAAGTGATCGACCTCGCCGCGCAGGGGATGAGCAACTACCAGATCGCCCGTCACCTGGGTATCGCCGAAGGCACCGTGAAGCGCCACATGCGCAACATCTTCGACAAACTCCGGGCACGCTCACGCGTGGAGGCCGCCAACAAGGCGGTGGAAACAGGGCTGATATCCCACCCCGTCCCCGTCGGCCGACGCCCGCACCTCCACTCCCACGCCGACTCGTCCTGGGCTGGGCCGAATCCCCACGCACGGCCCTGAACAGGCTGTCGCCCTCCCCATCAGTCCGGATCAGTCCGGCGCTTGAACGACGAGGCAGGACCAGGTGAATCCGGCCCCGGCGCTGAAGACGAGCGCCGCTTCCCCGGGGCGGAGGGCGCGGGAGTGGATCAGCTCGGCCAGTCCCGCTGCCGCGTCACCGGCACCGAGGTGCCCGGTCGACCTCCCGTAGTCGAGAGGCTCGGCGTCCACAGTGTCGGCAAGAATCGGCAGCCAGAACTCCTGAAGGGTCTTCAGGCCGAAGCGCGGCAGCACCGCATAACGCAGGCGGGGGTCGCGCGGTCCCATCCCGGCGTCGCGCAGCGCCTCGTCGACGATGGTGCGGATGGCGTTCTCGTTCGCACGGATGAACTGATCATGGCCATGTTCATGCAGGTAGGCCCGTTTGGTGGCGCGCATGTCGACGCGGGGGCGGTGAGTACGTGCGGCGGCCGCGAAGGGGTCCGCGCCCCGGTGCATGGACTCCAGCTCCGATGCCGCCATGGTCACGATGGACCGCAGCCGCAGGGCATCCTCCGGTGCGGCCGGCGCCCGCAGGAGAACCGCTGTGCCCGCATCTCCGTAGACGACGCCGTAATCGCTGGTCCACCGGTCGAATCCTGGATTGGTGAACCGGTCTCCGGTGGTCACCATTCCCCAGCGGTATCCGTCGGTGGAATGCGCGGCGTTCGCCGTCATTCGGGCGACGGTGAGTTCCACTCCGGCCGCACCGCCGTTGCACACCTGCTGAATGCCGACGGGCATGGCGTGATGGGCGCCGAGTTCCTGGGCGACGTAATGGGCCGGAGACCACAGGTCATGTCCCTGGTAATACATCCAGGCGTGTACGCAGAGGTCGAGGGCCTTGGCCTCGATGCCGGCCTTCCGCAGTGTTTCGCGGGCCGCGCTCACCGCCATGCCGGGTGCCGGTTCCACCTCGGCCGAAGGGACCTCCGGATGGCCCAGTTCCTTGGCCTGCCGGGCGCGCAGCCGCCCGTCGGCCACAGCTTCGGTCAGCTTGGCGCGACCCTTCGGCAGCCACAGCGCAGCGGCCGCGATACTGACCGGCTCCACCGGCTTCATGCTCCGCACCACCTTCCCGTACGTCTGGTCGCATAGCCCTTCGTGCACACCTTGGCGTACCGGCATGAAAGGCTGGGCAAAGATCGTTGAAATTCCGCGCGATGCACCTTCGAGGCACATGGGGATGCCACTTTGGATGGGGTTGCCGAGATCGGCCGAATGGCGCTTGGATTTAAGGCGCCAAGGAATTCATAAAGACATGGAGGAAGACCCCGATGAGCAACGTCACCCTTTCCGAAGAGCTGCGGGAGAAGGTCCAGGAGATCGTCGCCGACGTGCTGGAAGCAGACGTGGCCGAGCTTTCGGACGAGACCAGCTTTCTGGACGACCTCGACGCCGACTCGCTGCTCGTGATCGAGATCTTCTCGCGCTTCGAGCGCGTTCTGGGCATCAAGATCCCCCAGGACGACATCACCGAGCTCGACAACCTCCCGGCCGCCTACGAACTGGTGTCGAAGTACACCCAGGGCTCCGTCGCCGCCTGACCGCCTCCCCGTCGGCGCGCGGTGGTGCGGGTCGGTCGAGACCCGGGTTCCGGGTCCGGTGGGCGGCGGCCTGCCACGCGGCGGCGGAGAGGTGACGGGCGGCTGGGGCCCTTGGGATCACCGTAGGCTCTGAGGTATGAGTCTGCGCCTGAGCACCGTGATCCTTCCCGTACGTCGCTGGAACGAGGGTGGTCGCGCTCAGTGGCTGCGGGCCGAGGAGCTCGGTTTCCACGCGGCGTACACGTATGACCATCTGGCCTGGCGCAGCTTCCGCGACGGTCCGTGGTTCGGTGCGGTGCCCACGCTGACCGCCGCCGCAGTGGCGACCGAGCGGCTGCGTTTGGGGACGCTCGTGACGTCGCCCAACTTCCGGCACCCCGTGACGCTCGCCAAGGAACTCATCTCGCTCGATGACGTCTCCGGCGGGCGGATCACACTCGGCATCGGCGCGGGCGGCAACGGCTTCGACGCCACGACGCTCCTCAAGGAGGGCGAGGAGCCGTGGACGCCGCGCGAGCGTGCCGACAGGTTCGGGGAGTTCGTGCCGTTGCTCGACCGGCTGCTGACCGAGGACTCGGTGACGTACGAGGGGACCTTCTACTCGGCGACCGAGGCGCGCAACCTCCCGGGATGCGTGCAGCGACCGAGGCTGCCCTTCGCCGTCGCGGCGACCGGCCCGCGCGGTCTGAGGCTCGCGGCCCGGCACGGCCAGGCGTGGGTGACCACGGGGGATCCGAAGCTCTTCGAGACAGGCACGCCCGAGGAGTCCCGCGAGGCGATCCGGGGACAGGCCGAGAAGCTCGGCAAGGCATGTGCGGACGTCGGCCGGGACGCGGCCGACCTCGACAAGATCCTGCTGACCGGCTTCACCCCGGACCGCAATCGGCCGCTGGAGTCCCTTGACGCCTTCGTGGACTTCGCCGGCCGCCACCAGGAGCTGGGCTTCACCGAGATCGTGATCCACTGGCCGATCCCCGATTCCGGCTTCGCCGCAGACCAGGCAGTGTTCGAGAAGATCGCTGTCGAGGCTGCCGCCCAGCTCCGCTGAGCGACTGAGCACGTGCGGACTCGGGGGTCAGCGGACCCTCGCGCTGAGCCACGGCGTCAGGCTCGCCATCGGGATGAACTCCTTGTACGTCTCGTCGCCCGGCAGCGGCACGACGAGGCGGTAGCCGGGCGGGAAGCGCCTGCCCTTGACGTGGGCGAGGCCGGAGAGGACCGACCGGACGAAGGCGGGCACGGAGTCGCGCGGGATGTCGTGGCACGCGACGTTCTCCACGGTGATCAACGCGTCGGCGCCGGACTCCGCGGAGCCGTCGTCGGGGTAGAGCCGCACCGAGATCCGGGGTGAGCCGCCGAACTCCACGTACGCCTCGTGCGGCAGCGAGCCGTCGGGGTCGGTGGTCACGCCGACGCCCGCGGTGCCGCGGCGCGAGGTCTGGTCGGCGCCGATGTCGTGGGTGACCTCGATCTGCCTGTCGTACTCACGGGCGAGCCCGCGCAGGGCGGTGAGGGCGGCCTCGGTGCTGTGCAGATGCTCCATGCGGTCGATCATGCCTGCTCAGCGGGGGCCGGGGAAGCGCAGATAGCCGGGCGGGACGGCGGCTGTCAGCCATACGCCGTTGGCGCTGACCTGGAAGGCGTGCCCGTCC
Source organism: Streptomyces sp. NPDC059002 (assembly GCF_042740435.1). NCBI lineage: Bacteria > Bacillati > Actinomycetota > Actinomycetes > Kitasatosporales > Streptomycetaceae > Streptomyces > Streptomyces sp. NPDC059002. Next base: position 4,240 of record NZ_JBHYJI010000025.1, read on the forward strand.
CTGTGCATCGCGCCGGAGTCCACGGACAGGACGACGGGGCGGCCGCGACGGGCGCCGACGCGCGTCGCGGTCTCGCGGTCGGGCGAGAGGTGCACGGCGTGCCGGTTCATCGGGCGCAGTCCTTCGGCGCGGATCGCGGCCAGGTGGCGGGCCACGGTGCCGTGGAAGAGGTACGCGGGCGGGGTCGCCGTGGGCAGGGCCAGGTCGATGTCGACGGAGTGGCCCTGGCTGGCCCGGATCCGGCCGCCGTCGACGGCGAAGCGCTGCTTGTCGTTGACCGTCACCACGTGGTCGAGCTCGGCCCGGGTGATGGGGAAGCGGTGCGCGGCGGCCGCGGTGAGCAGTGCGTCGATCTCCACCCAGCCGTGCTCGTCGAGCGTCAGACCGATCCGCTCGGGCTGATGCCGCAGATGCTTCGAGAGGTACTTGGACACGGTGACGGTGCGCCGTGCGTCGCCGGGGTGCGGCTCGTCCGCGGCGGGGTGCGGCGCGTCCGCGCGGGGTGTAGGGGGTCCTTCTTTCATCCGTTCAGCGTCCCGGCGATCCGTTTCCCGTGCACGTGATTTTCGTCCGCCGCCGGACTCGGTTCTCTCTTTCCGTCGGCTTCCGTCGGCGTTCACTTTCGGCCGCCCACTTTTCATCGGCCAATTTCGTTCCACAGGTTTGATCCACAGCCAAGTCCAGTTATCCACAGGCTAATTGGCGATTCTGTGGACAACTCGCAGGCGATTAGCGGCATTTGGCCAATTTACTCGCTCTTGGGGTTAGTTGAGGCAAGTGCGTCCAATGTCCTTGCCTGGACCTCGCGTTCAGCGGCCGCCGCGATGAACGCCGCCGCGTTCTCCTCCCCAACCAGCGTCTGCACGGCCCGCATTGTGGAGGCGGGCAGAGCCACCACCTGCGGCTGATCCGCGGGCTCGGGCGGCAGCTCGGGGTCGAGGTGGCGCCGCAGGTGCAGCGTGGCGAACAGACGCATGGCACGCGCCAGTTCGGCGTCGACGGTCTGCTGTGCGAGCGGCCGCAGTCTGCGTACGAGAGAGGCCGCCTCGGACGCGTCCGCCTCGGTCGGCGGGTGATTGCCGAGATAGCGCGCGAAGACATGCTCGGTGGTGAACTCCAGGAAACGCGAGGCGATGTGCTCGACCTGCCCCCTCAACTCCCGCAGATGTCCCGAGATCGCGGACAGCGGAACTCCCGCCGCGTACAACTCGACGGCCACCGCCAGCTCTTGAGGGCTCGGAACGAGAAACTCGTCGTCGTTCCCCTGCACGGGCTCCAGTACGCCGAGCGCGATGGCGTCGGCGACGGCCGCCTCGTCCGGGGTGCCGCCGAACGCCGCCTCGAGCTCCGCCCGGGAGATCCGGTCGGCCTTCTCGTCCGTCCAGGGACCGTCGACCTCCGCGGCCAGACCAAGCACACCGCCGAGCCCCCGGCCGGCGTCCCAGGCCTCCAGGAGTTCCTTGATGGAGGCCAGGGTGTAGCCCCGGTCGAGCAGGTCGGCGATCTGCCGCAGCCGCGCCAGATGCGGGTCGCCGTACACATTGGACCGCCCGCGCCGCTCGGGGCGGGGGAGCAGCCCGCGGTCCTGGTAGGCGCGGATCGTGCGGACCGTCGCGCCGCTGTGGTGCGCCAGGTCCTCGATCCGGTACTCCAGCCGGTACCGCTCCGTGGGCTCCGTGTACTCCACGCTCCCCGCCCTCCGTGTCGCCTCGTGCTAGGCGATGGCCGACCGGCCCACCGCCGCCGCGGCAGCCCGTGCCGCGGGTGACTGCGCCAGATATTCGACGGCCCTGCGCAGCGAGCCCTCCTGCGAGGGATGGTACGACCGCCGCAGATAGCGGGGTATCGCCGCTCCGATCTCGCCCCAGGTGGGCAGCAGGCCCTTCCTGACCGCCCGGTTGTGCTCGGCGAGCGAGTACCGCAGCCGGCCCGCCAGTTGGGGGTCGTGGCGGATCAGATAGGCCGTGCCCCAGATCCACAGGTACAGCATCACGGGCGCGGTGACGGTCATGCCCGCGATGCGCCGGACGTAGCGGGGGACGCCGCTGCCGCCGCAGTGCTGGTACATGTCGAAGGCGACCGCGCGGTGCTCGACCTCCTCGGCGCCGTGCCAGCGCAGCAGGTCGAGCATGACCTCGTCGGAGCCCGCGTCGTCCAGGCCGTCGGCGGCCAGCACCCAGTTCCCCAGGACCGCGGTGAACTGCTCGATCGCGGCGACGACCGACAGCCGGAAGCGCAGCCACTCCTGGGTCGGTATCGGCGCCCCCAACGGCGGCCTCTCGCCGAGGAGTTTCTCGAAGAGGAAGTCGACGTACTTCGTGAACGCCGCGGTCTCGAGCCGCTGTGCCGCCAAGTGGTCCAGCACATACGCGTGCTGCACGCTGTGCGTGGCCTCCTGGCCCATGAAGCCCTTCACGTCCTGCCGCAGCACCGGGTCGGTGACCAGCGGAAGGCCCTCCTTGAAGACCTTCACGAACCACCGCTCCCCCGCGGGGAGAAGCAGATGCAGGACGTTGATGACATGGGTGGCGGTCGGCTCGTCCGGTATCCAGTGCAGCGGCGTCTCGTCCCAGTCGAACGAGACCCGGCGCGGAACGATCCTGTAGTGCTCCTCGGTGTGCGTGTCGGGATTCTGCTCCGTGCTCACAACGGCGGCTCCAATCGGGCTATCGCGCGCAGGGCCTTGGGAGTGAAGCGGGACATGAGGTGGGCGCCGCGGGCCTCGGGGGTCACCGGGACCACCGCCTGGTTCTTGACGACGGCGCGCAGGACGGCGTCGGCGACCTTCTCCGGCGGGTAGTTGCGCAGCCCGTACAGCCGGGACGTCCTCTTCTGGCGGCGCTTCTCCTCCTCGGCGTCGACGCCGGCGAAGTGCGTGGTCGCGGTGATGTTCGTGTTGACGAAGCCCGGGCAGATCGCGGAGACCCCGATGCCCTGGCCCGCGAGCTCCGCGCGCAGGCACTCGCTGAGCATCAGGACCGCCGCCTTGGAGGTGCTGTAGGCGGGCAGCGCCTTGGAGGGCTGATAGGCCGCGGCGGACGCGGTGTTGACGATGTGGCCGCCCTGGCCGCGCTCGGCCATCTGCTTGCCGAAGAGCCGGCAGCCGTGGATGACGCCCCACAGATTGACGTCGAGGACCTTCTTCCAGTCCTCGGTGCTGGTGTCGAGGAAGGAGCCGGAGAGGCCGATGCCCGCGTTGTTCACCAGGACGTCCACGACGCCGTACTCCGTGGCGACCTTCTCGGCGAGCTTCTCCATGGCCTGCTCGTCGGTGACGTCGACCGTCTCGCCCCAGGCCGCGGGGGCGCCTATCAGGCGGGACATCTCCGCCGTGCGGGCCGCGCTCTCCGCGTCCCGGTCGACGGCGATCACGCGCGCGCCCGACTCGGCGAACGCGAAGGCGGTGGCCCGTCCGATGCCGCTGCCCGCGCCGGTGACCAGGACGAGCTGGCCGCCGAACCGGTCGGCGTGCTTCCCCGTGGCCACACTGTCCTTGGCGGGCATACCGTCCTCGTTGGTGGTGATGAACTCGCTGATCCAGGCGGCCAGTTGATCGGGCCGGGTGCGCGGCACCCAGTGCTTGGCGGGCAGCGTGTGGCGGACCAGTTGCGGGGCCCACAGCTCCAGCTCGTCGTAGAGCCGCTCGGACAGGAAGATGTCGCCGGAGGGCGTGATGAGCTGCACGGGCGCGTGCGCGTACGCATCGGTGCGCGGCCTGCGCAGTCGCGCGCGGACGTTGTCCCGGTAGAGCCAGGCGCCGTGCGCGGCGTCCTGGGGCAGTGAGGACGTCGGATAGCCGCCGGACGGAACCTTCTCGACGCGCTCCAGGATCTTCGGCCACCGCTTGCCGAGCGGGCCGCGCCAGGCGAGCTCGGGGAGTACGGGGGTGTGCAGCATGTACACGTACCAGGACTTGGCGCCCTGGCCGAGCAGTTGACCGACCTTGCGCGGCGTCGGCCGGGTCATCCGCTTCTTGATCCAGTGCCCGAAGTGGTCGAGCGAGGGCCCTGACATGGACGTGAAGGACGCGATCCGCCCCTCCGTGCGCTTGACCGTGACGAACTCCCAGGACTGCACCGAGCCCCAGTCGTGCCCGACCACATGCACCGGCTTGTCCGGACTGACCGCGTCGATGACCGCCACGAAGTCGTCGGTCAGCTTCTCCAGGGTGAAGCCGCCGCGCAGCGGCCGCGGGGCCGTGGACCTGCCGTGGCCGCGCACGTCGTACAGCACGACGTGAAATCCGCACTGGTCCGCGAGACGTGCGGCGACCTCCGTCCACACCTCCTTGGAGTCCGGATAGCCGTGCACGAGCACGACCGTGGGCCGCTCCGGGTCGCCCAGTTCGGCGACGCACAGCTCCACCCCGCCCGTGCGCACCCAGCGCTCGCGGGCGTCCCCGATGCCCCTGTCGGTGCCCTTGCCGATTCCTGCGGTCGTCATGCGGCGGCCCTCTCCTCAGCCCAGCGCCGCACGTGCGGCAGATCGTCGTCCAGCCAGAACGCGCTCTGTTCGGGATCCTTGGAGTCGGTGACGACCAGGATCTCCTCGAACTTCGCGCCCGTACCCCGGAATCCGAGGTGCGGCTCGACCGCCCAGAGCCCCTTCTGGGGAGGGTGGTCGGAGAACTTGTAGGGGGACCACAGCGGGGACCAGCCGTCCCGGTGGCCATGGATCGCGTCGCTCGCGAGGCCCTTCAGCGACTGCGTGCCGAACCCGAACAGGTGCGGCGTCAGGCGCCGCTCCTTGACCCGGTCGACCTTGTGCGCGATGACGCCGAAGGGATACGCGCGATGGCGGTTGGCATAGCCCTGACGGACCATGAGGCGGTCCACGTCCTCGTATATCTCGCGCAGCGGGCGGCGCTCGCGGACCTCGCGCAGGATCAGCTCGCGGTGCGCCTCGAGGTCGGCGAGGAGCTTGTCGTGCACGGGATTGAGGCCGAGGCAGCCGGAGTAGCCGATGTCGGCCGTGAACCCCTTGTAGACCGGGGCCATGTCGAGGATGAAGGGCATCCCCGGCTCCAGCCTGCGGTGGGTGGGGAAGAACTGCAGGGGTATCCGGAAGTTCACGAACGCCGTGCGGTCCCCGAACCAGGCGAAGGGCAGGTGGAACCAGTCCCGCACACCCCGCTCGCGCAGCCACTCGCGCTGCATCCGCGCGGCCTCGCGCTCCGTCACACCCGGCTTGAGCTGAGCCGCGACCGCCTCCGCGCATTCATACGCGAGGGTCTGCACTTCCCTGAACCCCCGCAGCTCCGCGGAGAGTTCGCCTGTCACTGCTGAGGTCATGCCACCGTCCGTCCCGTGTCCGGCCCGCTCGTGCCGAGCCCATGTCCGGTCCATCGCCGTACGCGTTCGTAACTTGACACTGATGAATGTGACAATGCCCGGCGGCTACGTCAAGGGCTCTGCACAACCCTGCGGGACAGGTCCGGAAGAACCCCCAGGGGTCGACTTCCGGACGACCCTTACGGGCCCGTAATACTCCAGAGTGACGTCAGGTCGAGCCCGTGGTCTGACGACCGGTGTGGTCTGCGCCACTACCTTCGAAGCGTGACTGTGATCGCGACCGAAAGCCTGAGCAAGCGGTTCCCGAGGGTGACCGCTCTTGACCGGCTCTCCATGGATATCGGGCCCGGTGTGACCGGACTCGTCGGAGCCAATGGAGCCGGCAAGTCCACATTGATCAAGATCCTGCTGGGTCTGTCCCCCGCCACGGAGGGCCGCGCCGCCGTGCTCGGCCTCGACGTCGCCACCAGCGGCGGCGAGATCCGCGAACGCGTCGGGTACATGCCCGAGCACGACTGCCTGCCGCCCGACGTCTCGGCCACCGAGTTCGTCGTCCACATGGCGCGCATGTCCGGACTGCCGCCCACCGCGGCCCGCGAGCGCACCGCGGACACCCTGCGGCACGTCGGCCTCTACGAGGAGAGGTACCGCCCCATCGGCGGCTACTCGACGGGCATGAAGCAGCGCGTGAAGCTCGCGCAGGCCCTGGTGCACGACCCCCAGCTGGTCTTCCTCGACGAGCCGACGAACGGCCTCGACCCGGTCGGGCGCGACGAGATGCTCGGCCTGATCCGCCGCGTCCACACCGACTTCGGCATCTCGGTCCTGGTCACCTCGCACCTCCTGGGCGAGCTGGAGCGCACCTGCGACCACGTCGTCGTCATCGACGGCGGCAAGCTGCTGAGGTCCAGCTCCACCACCGACTTCACCCAGACCACCACGACGCTCGCCGTCGAGGTCACCGACTCCGACGCCCACCCCGACGGCACCCGCGCGCTGCGCGACGCGCTCCAGGGACGCGGCATCGGCACCGAGACCGGCGGCGAACTGCCCGGCGCGGGACACACGATCCTGCTCACCGCCGAGGGCGAGGAGACCTACGACCTCGTGCGCGACCTCGTCGCCGACCTCGGCCTCGGCCTGGTCCGGATGGAACAGCGCAGGCACCACATCGCCGAGGTCTTCAAGGACGAGCCGCGGCAGGAGCCCGTCTCCGAGCGCGCGGCCGCCTGGGCAGCCACCGCGGCCGCCGCACAGCAGAAGGAGGGAGGGGCGCGATGAGCACCGAGTCCACCCAGATCCACAACATCGGGTACCGCAACTACGACGGGCCGCGCCTCGGCCGTGCCTACGCACGCCGTTCGCTCTTCTCCCAGAGCCTGCGCGGCGCGTACGGCCTCGGGCGGTCCGCCAAGTCCAAGGTCCTGCCCATGATCCTCTTCGCGGTGATGTGCATGCCCGCCGCGATCATGGTGGCGGTCGCCGTGGCCACCAAGGCGAACGACCTGCCCGTCGACTACACGCGCTACGCGATCGTCATGCAGGCCGTCATCAGCCTCTTCCTGGCCGCCCAGGCCCCGCAGACCGTCTCCCGCGACCTGCGCTTCAAGACCGTGCCGCTCTACTTCTCGCGGCCCATCGAACGCGGTGACTACGTCCTCGCGAAGTTCGCCGCGATGAGCTCGGCCCTCTTCGCCCTGACGGCCGCCCCGCTGCTCGTCCTCTACGTAGGGGCGCTGCTCGCCAAGCTCGACTTCGCCGACCAGACCAAGGGATTCGCCCAGGGACTCGTCTCCGTGGCGCTGCTCTCGCTCCTCTTCTCCGGCATCGCGCTCGTCATCTCGGCGATCACACCCCGGCGCGGCTTCGGCATCGCCGCCGTCATCGCCGTCCTGACCATCACCTACGGAGCGGTGTCCACGGTCCAGGCGATCGCCCACGAACAGGGCAGCACCGGAGCCATCGCCTGGCTCGGACTGTTCTCGCCGATCACACTCATCGACGGCGTACAGACCGCCTTCCTCGGCGCGACCTCCGCCTTCCCCGGCGCGGAAGGCCCCTCCGCCGGAGTCGGTGTCGTCTACGTACTCGTCGTCCTCGCCCTCATCGCGGGCTGCTACGGCGCCATGATGCGCCGCTACCGAAAGGTCGGCCTCTGATGAGCACGATCACCATCGACCACACCTCCCGCTGGTTCGGCAACGTGGTGGCCGTCAACGACATCACCATGAACATCGGCCCGGGAGTCACGGGGCTCCTCGGTCCGAACGGCGCGGGCAAGTCCACGCTCATCAACATGATGGGCGGCTTCCTCGCCCCCTCCACGGGCAGTGTCACGCTCGACGCCAAGCCGATCTGGCGCAACGAACAGATCTACAAGGAGATCGGCATCGTCCCCGAGCGCGAGGCGATGTACGACTTCCTCACGGGCCGCGAATTCGTCGTCGCCAACGCCGAGTTGCACGGTCTGGACGAGCGCGCCGCCAAGAAGGCGCTCGCCACGGTCGAGATGGAGTACGCGCAGGACCGGAAGATCTCGACGTACTCCAAGGGCATGCGCCAGCGCGTGAAGATGGCGTCCGCCCTGGTCCACGAGCCGTCCGTGCTGCTGCTCGACGAGCCCTTCAACGGCATGGACCCGCGCCAGCGCATGCAGCTGATGGACCTCCTGCGGACCATGGGCGACCAGGGCCGCACGGTCCTCTTCTCCTCGCACATCCTCGAAGAGGTCGAGCAACTGGCCTCGCACATCGAGGTGATCGTCGCCGGACGGCACGCGGCGAGCGGAGACTTCCGCAAGATCCGCCGCCTGATGACCGACCGGCCGCACCGCTATCTGATCCGTTCCAGCGACGACCGCGCCCTGGCCGCCGCGCTGATCGCCGATCCGTCCACGGCCGGCATCGAAGTCGACCTCAAGGAGGGCGCGTTGCGCATTCAGGCGGTCGACTTCGGCCGGTTCACCACGCTGCTGCCCAAGGTCGCCCGCGACCACGGCATCCGGCTCCTGACGGTCTCGCCATCGGACGAGTCCCTCGAGTCGGTCTTCTCCTACCTCGTCGCGGCCTGAAGGGAGCCACCGTGTACGACCCCACTGTCGCCCGGCTCACCTACCGGGCCCTGCTCGGCCGCCGCCGGGCGCTGATCCTCTTCGCCCTGCCCGTCCTGCTGATCGTGATCGCCGCCGCCGTACGAGGCTTCAGCGGCGCCGACGACCAGGTCGCCGTCGACGTCCTCGGCGGCTTCGCGCTCGCCACGATGGTGCCGATCATCGGCGTCATCGCGGGCACCGGCGCGATCGGCCCGGAGATCGACGACGGCTCCGTGGTGTACCTGCTCTCCAAGCCGGTCAAGCGGCCCACGATCATCTTCACCAAGCTGATCGTCGCCATCGCCGTGACCATGGCCTTCTCCGCGATCCCGACGTTCATCGCCGGAATGATCCTGAACGGCAACGGCCAGCAGATCGCCATCGCCTACACGATCGCGGCGCTCGTCGCCTCCATCACGTACGCCGCGATCTTCCTGCTCCTCGGCACGGTCACCCGGCACGCCGTGGTCTTCGGGCTCGTCTACGCCCTGGTCTGGGAGGCCCTCTTCGGGTCCCTGGTCGCCGGGGCGCGCACCCTCAGCGTGCAGCAGTGGTCCCTCGCCGTGGCCCAGAAGGTCGGCGACGGCGACCTGATCACCTCGGACGTCGGCCTGCCGACCGCGACGGTCCTGCTGATCGCCGTCACGGTCGTCACGACCTGGTACGCCGGACAGAAGCTGAGGTCCCTGAAGCTGGCCGGGGAGGAGTAGCCCCCGCTCGCCTTGACGGCGCCTTCACCCTCCCACCAGCACACTGGTGGGAGGGTGCGCCGTTGAGCGCGCTGTTTCCGAGGAGGTGCCGCGATGGCATCGGAGGAGGACTGGGACGACGTCGTCCTGGACGAGGACTTCGTACGGTCCGCACAGCGGGCGGAGCCGTCCGCGCGGGCGCGCATGCTGACCGAGCGGTGGCGGGAGCGCGGGGCGCCCGAACCACAGCCGTGGCGCTCCGACGAGCCGCCCGCGGGGTGGTTCTTCAGCCGGTCGCGGCGCCGGAAGTGGCGTCGGCGCTGAGCGCTGCGCGGGCCCGGTGCGGGCCGGTGCCGGTGCGGCGCGGATTTAATCGGTGGCGGTGAACTCCCCGTGCGGGCAGAGTAGTTGATGTCAACGCGCCCGCCTTGGGCGCTCACCTTCTGGGAGAGGAGCCGACGTGTCCATCAGTACGAGTCCGTCGAGTTCCCAGCAGGGCAGCCCGCGGCAGGCTCCGGAGTAGTCGCTCACTTCGTAGAGCCCCCGCCCACGGGGGAGCTGCCCGGGGCGGCCGCTTCGAGCGCGCAGATCGCATCTCTGCGCGGGCCGCCCACCCGGAGGATTGGCCGAGTGGTAAGGCAGCGGCTTGCTAAGCCGTCGTCGGGGCTCATACCCCCGCGCGCGTTCGATCCGCGCATCCTCCGCGTAACCGGGGCTGGTGTTCATCACCGGCTCCGCCGAGTTCGTCCTCAAACGCCGGACGGGCTTGATATCCCGTCCGAGCCGCCTCACGGGCCGGATTGCCCCAGCAACCGCTCGAGCACCACCGCGATGCCGTCCTCCTCGTTCGAGGACGTCACCTCGTCCGCCACGGCCTTGAGGTCCTCGTGGGCGTTGGCCATGGCTACGCCGTGGGCTGCCCAGCCGAACATGGGGATGTCGTTCGGCATGTCGCCGAAGGCGATCGTGTCCGCGGCCTTCGCGCCCAGGCGGCGGGCCGCCAGGGAGAGGCCCGTGGCCTTGGAGAGGCCGAGGGGGAGGAGCTCGACGATGCCCTCGCCCGCCATCGTCACGCCGACCAGGTCGCCCGCCACCTGACGGGCCACGTCCGCGAGGGCGTCGTCGCTGAGGCCGGGATGCTGGACGTACACCTTGTTCAGCGGGGCCGCCCACAGGTCGGCGACGTCCGTGAAGGGGATGGTCGGGAGCGGGCCCTCCTGGACCGTGTAGCCAGGGCCGACCAGGACCTCGCCGTCGATGCCGTCACGGCTCGCGGCGAGCGCCAGGGGGCCGATCTCCGCCTCGATCTTGGCGAGCGCGAGCCCGGCCAGCTGCCGGTCGAGCGTCACCGAGGTGAGCAGCCGGTGCTCCCCCGCGTGGTAGACCTGTGCGCCCTGCCCGCACACCGCGATGCCCTCGTAGCCGAGGTCGTCGAGGATGTGGCGGGTCCAGGGCACCGCACGGCCGGTGACGATGATGTGCGCCGCGCCCGCCGCGGTGGCCGCGGTGAGCGCGTCGCGGGTCCGTCCCGAGACCGTGTCGTCGGGGCGCAGGAGCGTCCCGTCGAGGTCGGTCGCGACCAGCTTGTAGGGGAAGGCGGGCGTGACCGGAGCTGGGTGGCTCACTTGGCGATGGGCTCCAAAATCTCTCGTCCCCCGAGGTACGGGCGCAGCACCTCGGGCACCACCACGGAGCCGTCGGCCTGCTGGTGATTCTCCAGGATGGCCACGATCGTGCGCGGGACGGCGCACAGCGTGCCGTTCAGCGTCGCGAGGGGCTGGACCTTCTTGCCCTCGCGCATGCGGATGGACAGGCGGCGGGCCTGGAAGCCGTCGCAGTTGGAGGCCGAGGTCAGCTCGCGGTACTTGCCCTGGGTGGGGATCCACGCCTCGCAGTCGTACTTGCGCGAGGCCGAGGCGCCGAGGTCACCGGTGGCGACGTCGATCACCTGGAAGGGCAGGCCGAGGCCGGTCAGCCACTGCTTCTCCCACTCCAGGAGGCGCTTGTGCTCGTTCTCCGCGTCGTCGGGGGCGACGTACGAGAACATCTCGACCTTGTCGAACTGGTGCACGCGGAAGATGCCGCGGGTGTCCTTGCCGTACGTGCCGGCCTCGCGGCGGAAGCAGGGCGAGAAGCCCGCGTACCGCAGGGGGAGCTTGTCGGCCTCGACGATCTCGTCCATGTGGTACCCGGCGAGGGCGACCTCGGAGGTGCCGACCAGGTAGTAGTCGTCCTTCTCCAGGTGGTACACGTTGTCCGCGGCCTGGCCGAGGAAGCCGGTGCCCTCCATGGCGCGCGGGCGCACGAGCGCGGGCGTGAGCATGGGGGTGAAGCCGGCCTCGGTGGCCTGCGCGATCGCCGCGTTCACCAGGGCGAGCTCCAGGAGCGCGCCGACGCCGGTGAGGTAGTAGAAGCGCGATCCGGAGACCTTCGCGCCGCGCTCGACGTCGATGGCGCCGAGCAGCTCGCCGAGCTCCAGGTGGTCCTTCGGCTCGAAGCCCTCGGCGGCGAAGTCGCGCGGGGTGCCGAAGCGATCGAGGACGACGAAGTCCTCCTCGCCGCCGACCGGGACGTCCTCGTGGACGATGTTCCCCAGCTGGAGCAGGAGGCGCTTGGCGTCCTCGTCGGCCTCGTTCTGCGCGGCGTCGGCCGCCTTGACCGCGGCGGAGAGCTCGCCCGCCTTCCTCAGGAGCTCCTGCTTCTCCTCGGGCGATGCCTTGGGGATCAGCTTGCCGAGCGTCTTCTGCTCGTTGCGGAGTTCGTCGAAGCGGACGCCGGACGACCTGCGCCGCTCGTCGGCGGAGAGCAGGGCGTCGACGAGCTCGACGTCCTCTCCACGGGCGCGCTGGGAGGCGCGAACACGGTCGGGGTCCTCACGGAGCAGGCGAAGGTCAATCACCCCTCAAGGCTACCGTCGGACGGTTCCGGGCCACGACTCGATATTCCATTGTGTACGTTATGCCCGGTTTGCCGGAATATGAATTCCCGGTTCCGGGTAAACCGAATCAAGATCGATACGGCCGGAAAAGCTCCGCCCGACCCCTGTCGGCGACCGGTCAATAAAAAAGGTGCCAATCCCCGAAATGGGGCAGAGCGTCCTCGCCGCCTTGACTCGAACCCCTTGCGGGGGGCGGGACTTGAGGGCTCCGTCCACCCCTGTTGTCCACAGGGATGGGGGCCTCCGGAGAGTTATCCACAGGGTGTGCGAAAGATCTGTGGACGCCAGAATGAGGCGTTCCGAAAGCCGTATGTGCGACGAAGGATTCCCGTCCCAAACCACCTGCACACCCACTTTCGAGTGGAAATGGTTCGCTCCAAAGAGTTGATCAATGGAAAAGAGTGGACGAGGGGTGACGTACGAGGCTGTGGACGGACTTGCGGGCTGTGGGCCGATTTGTCGACCATGTCGTGCTTCGTTGTCGACTTGTCCCCAGGTCGAGATCGGATCCTGTGGATAACTTCTGTGGACAACGTAAATCTGCAGGTAGGAATGGCGCCCGGTGGATCCACATGGGCATCGGCGGACCCACAGGGCCCGCCGATGAGGTACCGGAGCGTCGCCGGTGGCTAGAAACGGCCGTCCTGGCTGCGCGTCAACCAGTCCGCCGCCGCCATGAACGCCTCGTCCGAGGTGCCGGGCCGCAGCGTCCGCACATCGGCGGGAGAGACCCCCGCCCGCGGATACGACCCCAGGAAGCGCACCTCGGGGCAGATCCGCTTGAGGCCCATCAGCGCCTCGCCGACCCGGCGGTCCGTGATGTGCCCCTCGGCGTCCACCGAGAAGCAGTAGTTGCCGATGCCCTGGCCCGTGGGGCGCGATTCGATCCGCATGAGGTTGACCCCGCGCACCGCGAACTCCTGGAGCAGTTCGAGCAGGGCACCGGGGTGGTCGTCGCCGAGCCAGATGACGACGGAGGTCTTGTCCGCGCCCGTCGGCGCCGCGGGCCTGGCGGGGCGGCCGACCAGCACGAAGCGGGTCTCGGCGTTCGCCGCGTCGTGGATCTCGCTGACCAGCGGTTCGAGGCCGTACGTCGCCGCGGCGAACTCGCCCGCGAAGGCCGCGTCGAAGCGGCCCTCCTGGACCAGGCGCGCACCGTCCGCGTTCGAGGCGGCCGACTCCCACAGGGCGTCGGGCAGGTGCGTGGCAAGCCAGTTGCGGACCTGGGGCTGGGCCACGGGGTGGCCGGTGACCGTCTTGATGTCCGTGAGCGCGGTGCCGGGGCGCACCAGCAGCGCGAAGGCGATCGGCAGGACCACCTCGCGGTAGATCATCAGGGGCTCGCCCTTGGCGAGTTCGTCGACGGTGGTGGTGACGCCGCCCTCGACCGAGTTCTCGATCGGCACGAGCGCGGCCGCCGCCTCGCCGTTGCGTACGGCGTCGAGCGTGGCCGGCACGGACACCATCGGGACGAGTTCCCGGGCGGCCGCTTCGGGGAGCGTGCGGAGAGCGGCCTCGGTGAAGGTGCCTTCGGGGCCGAGATAGGTGTAGCGCGTCGCCGACATACCGTCACCCTAATGGCCTGTCCGTGGCATGGCTCACGCGTCTCACAGGGCGACCCTCGCCCCACGAAGCCGAGCTCGGCCGAGCCCAGAGCCGAAGCCGGGCTCGGGGCCGAGCCCAGAGCCGAAGCCGAGCTCCGGGCCGAGCCCAGAGCCGAAGCCGGGCCCGACCCCGGCCCCGGCCCCTCCTCTCACGCCTCCAGCAGCCGCTGCCCCACGTACTCGCCCTTCGCCGCCCCGCCCGGCACCGCGAAGAGCCCGCTGGCCTCGTGCCGGATGAACTCCGACAGGGCGTCGCCCCGGTCGAGCTTGCGCTGCACCGGCACGAAGCCGCGGACCGGGTCCGCCTGCCAGCAGACGAAGAGCAGTCCGGCGTCGGGATCGCCGTGCGCGTCGAAGCCGTCGTGGTACGAGAACGGGCGGCGCAGCATCGCGGCGCCGCCGTTCTGGTCGGGCCGTGTGATGCGGGCATGGGCGTTGACGGGGATGACGACGGTGCCGTCGGCGCCGGTCTTCTCCAGCTGCGGCTCGGTGGTCTCCGTGCCGCCGGTCAGCGGCGAACCGTCCGACTTGTGCCGCCCGATCACCGCCTCCTGGTCCTTCAGACCGAGCTTCTCCCAGTCGTCGAGGAGCATCCGGATACGGCGTACGACGGCGTAGGAGCCGTTCGCCATCCATGCGGGGTCCCCGTCGCCCGGAACGAAGATCCGCTGGTCGAAGTCCTTGTCCGACGGCTTGGGGTTGTTCGTGCCGTCGACCTGGCCCATCAGGTTGCGGGTCGTCATCGGGTGCGCGGTCGCGCCCGGCGAGCGGTTGAAGCCGTTCATCTGCCAGCGCACGCGCGCGGCCCCCGCGGCCTCCTTCTGGACGGCGCGCAGCGCGTGGAAGGCGACGAGCGGGTCGTTCGCGCCGATCTGCACCCACAGGTCGCCGTTGCTGCGCGCCTTGTCGAGCCGGTCGGACGAGAAGTCGGGCAGCGGATCCAGGGCCTCCGGGCGCTGCTTCTCCAGGCCCGTGCGGGCGAAGAAGCTCGCGCCGAAGCCGAACGTGACGCTGAGCGACGAGGGTCCCGCGTCGCGGGCGACCGCCGTGTCGTCGTCGCCCACGGGCTCGCCCGCCATCAGCCGTGCGGCCGTCGCCGACCAGCGCCGGAGCAGGGCCGCCGCCTCCTTGCGGCCCGCGCCCGCCGTCAGGTCGAAGGCGACGAGGTGGCCGCGGGACTGGGTGGGCGTGGTGATGCCGGGCTGGTGTTTCCCGTGAAACATGACCTCGTCCGTGCCGAGCGACGCCAGCGCCGCCTTCGACGCGTCGTCCGAGCCCGAGCCCGAGCCCGAGCCCGAGGACGCCGCGGCGTAGCCGACCGCCCCGCCCCCCGCGCCGAGTGCGAGGCCGGTCGCGCCCGCGGTGCCGAGCAGCCGACGCCGCGAGATCCCGTTGTCCGCCATGAGTGGTTCCGTTCAGCCGATCTGCGCGTTCTTCTTCACGGTGACCTGGTCGATGTCCGAGGTCCGTACGGTCACCGCGATCTTCCAGTCCCCCGCCATCGGGATCTGCACCCCGCTCGCACTCCAGTGTCCGGTGGCGATGTGGTCCGGAGCGACGGGCAGCGGTCCGACGTCCTTCGACTTGAGGGTGAGGGAGACCTTCACCTCGGGGACGTCGAAGGCACTGCCGTTGGGCCGCTTTACGTAGAGGTGCATTTCGTTGCTGCCGGTGCGGCCCGGGTCCAGGTCGAGCTGCACGGTGCCCTTGCCGTCCGAGCCGCCCGTGTCGAAGGGCACCTTGAGGGAGAGCGGGCCCGAGCGCTGTGCCGCCGCGGCGGAGGTGGCCTTGGCGGCCTCTTCCTCGGTGCGGCCCGGCTCGGTGGTCGTCAGGACCGTGGTGACGGCAAGCAGGACGACGGCGATGCCCGCCTCGGTGAGCACCGAGCGGCGCAGGCCCGAGCGGTGCGGGTCGGCGTCGCGGATGCGCTTCTCGCGGGCGCTCGCCATG
Organism: Streptomyces sp. NPDC059002; assembly: GCF_042740435.1. Lineage (NCBI taxonomy): Bacteria > Bacillati > Actinomycetota > Actinomycetes > Kitasatosporales > Streptomycetaceae > Streptomyces > Streptomyces sp. NPDC059002. The sequence continues at coordinate 19,803 of NZ_JBHYJI010000025.1, forward strand.
GCGGCCTGCTGCCGGGCGAGCTGGGCGGAGCGCTGCGGGTCGGCCCCGCCGGAGGGCACCGTGACGGGCTTCTCCGTGCGCTGCTCGACGACCACGGCGGCCGCGGCCTCCGGGGCGAGACCGCCCGCTTCGGAGGCGATGCGTCCGGTCCAGCGCCGCGAGACGTAGGCGACGCCCACCAGGACGACGACCAGGCCGACCTTGACCAGGAGCAGCTGTCCGTACGACGTGCCGGTCAGGGCCGACCACGAACCGACCTGCCGCCACGACTGGTAGAGGCCGGTCGCGGCCAGGACGACGACGCTGGTGAAGGCCACCCGCGAGAACCGCCGCACGGCCGCCTCCTCCACCGAGGGCGTGCGGTAGAGGGCGACGAGCAGTGCCGCGAGCCCGCCGAGCCAGGCGGCGACGGCCAGCAGATGCAGCACGTCGACAGGCATCGCGAGCCCGGCCTGGATGCCGGTCGACGCGTGCTCGGCCATCGCCCAGGTCGCCGCGATCCCGATGGCGACGACGGTGCCGCCGATGGCGAGCCCGAAGGTGAGGTCCTTCTTCTCCTTCGGGTCCTCGCGCTTCTCGTACGCCCCGAAGAGCACGGCGATGAACAGCGCGGCGGCGGCGAGCAGCAGGAGACGGGAGACGAGGGCCGCGCCCGTCTTGGTGTTGAGGACGTCGCCGAGCTTGGCCATGTCGAGGGCGTCGGCGAGCTTGCCCGAACCGGTGTAGGGGGCGCGCAGCAGGAGCAGGGCGAGGGTGGCGCCGGTCAGCGTGACCCAGCCGTACGTCACCAGACGCTGCACGGGCCGCACACCGGCGCCGCGCGGCCAGCAGCCGAGCACGAACGCGGCGCCGCCGACGACCAGGATGAACCCGGCGTACGAGAAGTAGCGCGCGATGTCGTAGAGCACGCCGACCAGGCCGCCGCCCACCTCCTGGTCGGGCAGCGCGACCTTCGTGTCGGAGGGCGCGCCGATGGAGAAGGTGAAGGCGCCCGCGATCGGATGGCTGTCGGCGGACACCACTTGGTAGGCGACGGTGAAGGTGCCGTCGGGCAGGCCCGAGCGGAGTTTCACGCCGTAGGTGTTGGAGCCCAGGTCGGTGGTCTTGTCGGTATCGGCGCGCTTGCCCTCGGGGTCGAGCACCCGCACCGAGCCGTCCGACATGGCGACCTTCTCGGAGAAGGTGAGCTTCACCTGGTCGGGGGCCTTGGCGACCACCGCTCCCTGCTTCGGGTCGCTGCCGGTCAGCGCGGCGTGCGCGGACGCGGGCGCGGCACCGGCGAGGAAGGCGCCGGTCGCGGCGACGACCACCAGGAGGAGCCGCAGGAGGCGTGGCCCGGCCCCTGCGCGGAAGGCGGTCCCTGCGCGGTGGGCGGTCCCGCCCCGATGATCGGTCCCGGAGCGGTGAGCGGTCCTGGAGCGGGGAGCGATGGTCTGCATCAACGGTCCGTCCCTCAGTGCGACTTGTGCGAGCCGTGCGCCGACCCGCCCTGCTGCTTGGGGTTGTACGTCGCTTCCTTGACCGGCACCTCGATCGTGATCGGGTCCGACTTCTGGAAGTGCAGCGTCAGGGCCACCTTCTCGCCCTGCTTCGGCTTCCGCTTGAGCTTTTCGAGCATCAAGTGGTTGCCGCCGCGGGTGAATTCGAGCTCGCCGTCCGCGGGCACGTCGAAGGACTTCTCCTCCTTCATCGTGCCGTTCTTGGAGCTGTGCAGCGTGACGTCGCCCGCGATGTCGCTGGTGGCGGAGGTCAGCTTGTCGGCCGCGCCCGCGTTGTCGAGCGTCAGGAATCCGGCCGCCATGTCGTCCATGGTGGGCTCGGGGACGAAGGCCCCGCTGACCTTGATCTCGGGCTTCTTCGCGGCCTTCGGGCCGGAGTCGTCGCCGCAGCCCGCGAGCGTCAGTGCGGCGGCCAGCGCTATGGCCCCACCGGCGAGGACACGGCGGCGGTGGGTGGTGGTGCGGTGGTTCACGGAGTCTCCCCCTTGATGATCTTGGGAAGGTCCTTGGTGTAGTCGGCCGCGGTGGCCTTCTCGCCGTAGATCACGTATCCCTTGTCGGTCTTCGGCGAGAAGGCGATCACCTGCGTGCCGTGCATCGAGACGAGCTTGCCCTTCTTGTCCTTCTTGGTCGGCTCGATGGTGATGGCGAGCTGGTGCGCCCCGGCCTGGATGGTCGAGAAGTCGCCGGTCAGGCCGGTGAAGTCGGAGTCGACGCCGTCCAGCCACTCGTGGAGCTTGGCGCGGGTGTCGCGCTCGGGGTCGGTGGTGACGAAGACGACCTGGAGCTTGTCCCGCTCGGCCTTGGAGAGGCCGGACTTCTCCAGGGCCTTCTTGGCGACCGCGATGTTGCCCATCGTCAGGGGGCAGGCGTCGGGGCAGTGCGTGTAGCCGAAGTAGAGCAGCGTCGGCTTGCCCTTCGTCCGCTCGCGCAGGTCGTACTTCTTGCCGTCCTTCACGTCGGTGAGGACGAGGTTCGGCTTCTCGTACGGGTTGTCCAGAACCGTCGCGGCCTTGCCGGAATCGCTCTCTACGGAGACGTCGGCCACGGACTTGTCGTCTTTCCCGCCACCGCAGGCGGTCAGGGTGAGAGCGGCCGCGGCGAGCAGGGCGGCTGCGGCGAGGCTCCTGCCACGGGTGCCGCGGTGGAGGCTCTTCTCGGTGCTCTTGTCAGTGCTCTTCGAGCTCTTCGTGCGCATACGAAAATGTCCCAGATGTGAGGGGGCCGGGGTGCACCGGGGCAGGCGTGTGCCGTGCCGGTGCACCCCGAGGGATGGCTCTGCCGCGGGCTCAGCCGGCGGTGCGGCGACGGCCGGCGAGCACGCCGAAGGCGACGCCCGCCGCGCCCACCACGATGCCGACGATGCCGAGCACCCGGGCGGTGGTGTCGCTGCTGTCGGAGTCCTCGGCGGCGGCGGTCTTCTCGGTGCCGGCCTTGGCGTCGTCCTTCGCCCCCGCGGCACCGTGCTCGTCGGAGGCGGCGGTCAGCTGGAGGGTGGGCGCCGGGTGCTCGGGCTCCTCCTGGCCCTTCTGCTGCGGCTCGATCCAGCGGACGACGTCCTTGTTGTCGTACGTCTGGATGGCCTTGAAGACCAGCTCGTCCGCGTTCTCGGGCAGCTGGCCCATGGAGACCGGGAACTTCTGGAAGGTGCCGGGCTGGATGCCCTTGCCGTCGGCGGTCCAGGTGACCTTGGAGACGGCCTCGTCGATCTTCTCGCCGTGCATCTCGAGCGGCTTGTCGAGCTTGGTCTTGGTGACCTTCGCGGTCCAGCCGGGGACGGGCTGCGTCATCACGGAGGCGAGCGGGTGGTCGCTCGGGAAGGAGACCTCGACCTTGTTGGTCGCGGCGTCGTCCTGCTCGTTCGGCACCTTGAAGTTGACCACGGCGTAACCGCCCTTGGCGGCCTCGCCCTCCGGCGAGACGCTCACGTGCGCGAAGGCGGGCGCGGAGAGGACGAGCACGGCGGTGGCGGCGACGGTGCCGACGGCTGCGATGCGGGACTTGGCATTCATGGAGGCACTCCACTCTCAGTAGTGGTGATCAGTACTCAGTACGAGGGGTTGGCGCGCGGCCGGGCGGGCACGCGCGCGTGCGTGCCGACGACACCCCTCCGTGCTGTGTGCGGAGTGCGGTGTGTCAGGCAGCGAGTTCGACGTCGTGGGCGGCCGGCGGGCCGCGCCTGATCACGGTGTCCTCGAGTGCGACCGTGCGGGGCTTGGGCGGCGCGAGCAGCGCGGTGCGCGAGGCCGACGGCCCGGTCGTCAGGTCCGCTCCGGGCAGTCCCGCCCGCAGGGCGCGTACGAGAGTGAGGGCGGAGCGCAGGGAACGTACGAGCGCCCCTTCGGCGACTCCGCACGCTCCATGGGCCGAGAGCCGGACGAGCCGGACCAGCGCGATGTCGCCGCGGCGCAGCAGCCACCCGGCGGCGACGGCCGCGAGGACATGCGCGATCAGCATGGGCAGCGAGGGCGTGAGCGACATGCTCATGCCGCCCATCGAGTCCATCGCGGTGTCCGCGGCCGCGGCGGCGGACTGCCCGTGGTGCATGCCCGCGTGGCCCGCACCGGCCGGACCGCCCGGTTCGAGGCCCGCCGTGCTGAGGATCCGCTGGGCCTGCGCCGGACTGATCGTCGCGGCACCCGCCCCGCAGACCAGGCGCGCGGCCCGCTCCACGAGGGAGGCATTGCCGTCGGGCAGGGCGGCCGCGGTGCCGTGCTGGCCGAGGCCGAACAGGGCGTGCAGACCGAGCTGTCCCGCCGCGAGCAGCGCGGCGATGCCGGGCAGCGAACGCTCGCGCCCGGCGAGCGGCAGCGCGACGGCCAGCACGGCGACGAAGCCCGCGGCCAGCGTCCACAGCGGGACGGCGACGCAGGAAGCGAGCACATGGCCCCCGGCGGACAGCACGACGCAGACCGCGGCGAACATCGCGGCCCTGAGCAGCCGGAGATCGGCTCCGGCGCGCGGCTGACGCTGGTGGGGGGCAGTCATGGCCGGGCCATCATCGCACTGGGCTTACCCGCCGCATACGGCAGGTCCGCTAGGTCCGGTTCGGGGTGATCAGGCCCTGTGTGGCCGGACCCGGGCAGAGTTCGGGGGCGGCTCCGGCGATCGTCCGCGGACGGGTCTTCCTACACCGCGCCGTACGGCCCACGCGTCCGCCGTATGGGCGGCATCACGTCAACTGGGCGCTTATTGACGGGCGCTCGCGGCAATACGTATCGGTATGTCGAGCCGCGGCCAGGAGGCTGGAGCATGAGCATCTGGTGGTCTCTCCATTTGCGGCGCGAAGCCGCGAGCGTGCCGCTCGCCCGTCGTCTGCTGATCGGCGCGATGGACACAGCGGGCGTGGATCCGGACGTTTCCTATGATTTGTCCGTCGCCCTCAGCGAGGCGTGCGCGAACGCCGTGGAGCACGGCGGCGCCGCCCCCGGGGGCACGAGCGGTGCCTATCGGGTCACCGCGTATCTGGACGGCGAGAAGTGCCGCATCGAAGTGGCGGACTCGGGCCCGGGTTTCCCCGGCGCCGCCGCGCCCGCCCCCGTGGCGCGCGGCTGTCCGCCGCCCCGGCCGCCCGCCGCGGAGACGGACGAGCACGGCCGGGGCCTGTGGCTGATCAGAGAACTCGCCGACCACGTCCAGCTCGGCAACAAGCCGGGCAGGGGTGGTGCGGTGATCAGCTTCGACAAGATCCTCAAGTGGCGTGAGGACGCTCCGCTGATGACGGCCTGACCCAGGTCGCCGCGATCACCGGAACTCACGCGACGCCCTCATCCGACGCGGGTCAGCGCGATCACCGGGACCGTCCGCGGGGCCCGGGCGCGGAACTCGGCGAAGTTCGGGTCCCGTTCGATCTGCCGCCGCCACAGCTCGTCGTGCTCGCCCTCGTCCACCGGCGTCGCGCGCGCCGCGTACCGCTCGCCGCCGACCTCGACGACGACCGAGGGGTCCTTGATCAGGTTGTGGTACCAGCCGGGGGCCGTCGCCGAGCCGCCGTTGGACGCGAAGACGACGAGGCGCTCGCCGTCCGGGAGACAGACCGCGGGGGTGGTGCGCGAGAGCCCGCTCTTCGCGCCGCGCGTGGTCAGCAGGAGCAGGGTGGCGCCTTCGAAGGGGCCGCCGACCTTCCCCTCGTTGGCGCGGAACTCCGCGATGACCCGGCGGTTGAACGGGTTGGTGTTGTTGCTGGTGTCCGTGCCGGTACCGGCGCCCGCGTCGGCGGCTGTGCTCATCGTCCGTCCCCGTCCCTCGTGGCGGGAGCAGCTGCCGCTGTTCCCCGAGCTGTCGTCGTGCGGCTCCTCAACGGCCCATGGCGTACGCCTATTTCCCCTGCTCCCTCTGGTGGTCCCGGTCACCCGGCGGCAGCGCCCGGCACAGGGCGTCGACCGCCGCTCCGTACGCGTGTTCCGCGGGCGTCGAGTAGCCGACGACCAGGCCGTCCGTGGCGGGCATCGTGGCTCCCGGGTGCCGGAACGCGGAGAGGCCGTCCAGCGCGATCCCCTGCCAGGCGGCGGCCTTGACCACGGACGCCTCCGTTCCTCGCGGCAGCCGGAGGACGGCGTGCAGACCGGCCGCGATGCCGGTGGCCGTGATGTGCGGGGCGCGCTCGGCGAGGGCGGCGACGAGCCGGTCGCGGCGGCTCCGGTAGCGCTGGCGCATCCGGCGGACATGGCGGTCGTACTGCCCGGACGCGAGGAAGTCGGCGAGCGTGAGCTGGTCGAGGACGCTCGCCCACGCCTCGCGCTCCCCCTTGGCGGCGAGCACTCCGTCGACGAGCTGTTCGGGCAGCACCATCCAGCCGATGCGTACGGCGGGGGACAGGCTCTTGCTGACCGAGCCGAGGTAGACCACGTGTTCGGGGTCGAGGCCCTGCACGGCGCCGACGGGCTCGCGGTCGTAGCGGAACTCCCCGTCGTAGTCGTCCTCCAGGACCAGGCCGCCGTGGGTGCGGGCCCAGTCGACGACGGCCGCGCGCCGGGCCGGGTGCAGAGGACCGCCGGTCGGGAACTGGTGTGCGGGCGTGAGCAGCACCCCGCGCACCCGCGGACCCGCGCCCAACTCCTCGATCCGGGCGCCCTGTTCGTCGAGGCCCAGCGGAACCGTCCGTACGCCCGCGCTCTCCAGGATCTCGCGATGGAAGCCGAGGCCGTACGACTCCACGGCAATGGGGTATCCCCTGCTCGAGCGGGGCCGAGAGCTTGGGGAAGGCCCCCGCAGCACCCCGCCGCCCGCACCCCGCGCCCCGTCGAACAGCAGCCGCAGCGCGTGCGCGAACCCGGAGCAGACCACGATCCGTTCGGGGTCGGCGCGCACCCCGCGGGCCCGCGTCAGATAGTCCGCGAGCGCCTCGCGCAGCTCGATCCTGCCGCGGGGATCGCCGGGCCCGAACGCCTCGTTGGGGGCGGCGCCCAGTGCCCGCCGGGCGGCCGCGAGCCAGGCGGTGCGGGGGAAGGACGCGGCGTCGGGCTGGCCCTGGCGGAGGTTGTGCGCGGGGGCCGCGGAGCGTGCGGGGGCGCGCTTGGGGACGCGGGAGCGCCGGGGCGCCGCGGCCCGCTCGGCGACCCGTGTGCCCGATCCCTGCCGCGCCGTCAGCCATCCTTCGGCGACCAGTTCGGCGTAGGCGTCGGCGACGGTGTTGCGGGCCAGGCCCAGGTCCGCGGCGAGCGAGCGGTAGGGCGGCAGGCGGGTTCCGGGGGCGAGCCTTCCGTCGCGTACGGCGTCCCGCAGCGCGCGGATCAGAACGGCCCTGCGGCTGCCCGGACCCGACAGGTCGACATGCAGGTCACTGCCGATGCGCTCCGCCAAATTGACCCATGATTCCGGCATGAGAATGCACCCTAGCCGAGGTCTTTCCGGGCCCTAGATTCATGGTCATGACGCACAACACGAACGCCACGCAGACCGCCGCCACCGCCGCCCCCCGGATCAACTTCGCCGAGGCCGCCCCCAAGGCCTTCAAGGCGCTCATCGGCTTCGACGCCGCCGCCCGCGAAGGCCTCGACCCGGCCCTGGTCGAGCTGATCCAGATCCGCGCCTCGCTCCTCAACGGCTGCGCGTACTGCCTCCACATGCACACTTCCGACGCCCGCAAGGCAGGCGAGGACGAGGCACGCCTGCACATGATCGGCGTGTGGCGCGAGGCCAGGAACTTCTTCACGGAGAAGGAGCAGGCGGCCCTCGCCCTCACCGAGGCGGTCACCCTCGTCGCGCAGGGCGGGGTCCCCGACGACGTCTACGCCGAGGCGGCCCGCCACTTCGACGAGCCCGAACTGGCCCGCGTCCTCGCCCTGATCTTCACCATCAACACCTGGAACCGCATCTCCCTCAGCACCGCCAAGGTCGCGGGCGAGGACGAAAGGGTGGCCCACTGACGGACGAGCGGGTGGCTCACCGACGCACGAAGGGCCGGTCCCCGAGGGGGACCGGCCCTTCACCGTGCGTACCGGCGTCAGCCCTTGAGCCGCGCCATCCACGCCTCGACGTCGTCGGAGGTGCGCGGCAGCGAGTCCGAGAGGTTCCGGTTGCCGTCGGCGGTGACGAGGATGTCGTCCTCGATCCGGACGCCGATGCCCCGGTACTCCTCCGGCACCGTCAGGTCGTCGGCCTGGAAGTACAGGCCGGGCTCGACGGTCAGGCACATGCCCGGCTCCAGCGTGCCGTCCACGTACGACTCACGGCGCGCGGCGGCGCAGTCGTGGACGTCCATGCCGAGCATGTGACCGGTGCCGTGCAGGGTCCAGCGGCGCTGCAGACCGAGCTCGAGCACCCGCTCGACCGGGCCCTCGACGAGGCCCCACTCGACCAGCTTCTCGGCGAGCACGCGCTGCGCGGCGTCATGGAAGTCGCGGTACTTGGCGCCCGGCTTGACGGCCGCGATACCGGCCTCCTGGGCCTCGTACACGGCGTCGTAGATCTTCTTCTGGAGCTCGTTGAAGCGGCCGTTGATCGGCAGCGTGCGCGTGACGTCCGCGGTGTAGTACGTGTGCGTCTCCACACCGGCGTCGAGCAGCAGCAGCTCGCCGGAGCGGACGGCGCCGTCGTTGCGCACCCAGTGCAGGGTGGTCGCGTGCGGGCCCGCGGCGCAGATCGAGCCGTAGCCGATGTCGTTGCCCTCGACGCGGGCGCGCAGGAAGAACGTGCCCTCGATGTAGCGCTCGCTCGTCGCCTCGGCCTTGTCGAGGACCTTCACGACGTCCTCGAAGCCGCGGGCGGTCGAGTCGCACGCCTTCTGCAGCTCGCCGATCTCGAACTCGTCCTTCACGAGGCGGGCCTCGGAGAGGAAGACGCGCAGCTCCTCGTCGCGCTCGGCGGTGACCTTGTCGGTCAGGGCCGCCTCGATGCCGGCGTCGAAACCGCGCACGACGCGGACCGGTCCAGTGGCCTCGCGCAGCGCGTCGGCCAGCTCGCGGACGTCGGACGCCGGGATGCCGTACAGCTGCCCGGCCTCGGTGAGCGAGTGGCGGCGGCCGACCCAGAGCTCGCCCTGGCCGTCCAGCCAGAACTCGCCGTTCTCACGGTCGGAGCGCGGCAGCAGGTAGATCGTCGCCTCGTGCCCGTCCGCCTTCGGCTCCATGACGAGGACGCCGTCCTCCGTCTGGTTGCCGGTGAGGTACGCGTACTCGACGGAGGCGCGGAAGGCGTACTCGGTGTCGTTCGACCGGGTCTTCAGGTTGCCCGCGGGGATCACCAGGCGCTCGCCCGGGAAGCGCGCGGAGAGCGCGGCGCGGCGGGCGGCGGTGTTCTCGGCCTGCGCGATCGGCTGCAGGTCGTGCAGCTCGGTGTCGGCCCAGCCGGACTTCATGCTCTCGGCAAGCTCGTCGGAAACGCCCGGGTACAGGCCGTTCTTGCGCTGCTTGATCGGCTCTTCTTCGGTCTCTTCCGGGGTCTCCGGGTTGAGCGAGTCCGACACGGTCTGCCTCCTCTGTACGACACTGGGCCATCCTCCATCGTACGGCCGTACGGAAGGGGGCCCAGGGGCGTAAGACCACTTACAGCGCGTGCCCGGCGCCTCACGCCGCCTACTCGAAGCGAGCCGCCATGATCACCACGTCCTCGTCGCTGTCCACCGCGTCGAGCCCGTCGGGCAGGACCGTCCGCAGCACGTGGTCGGCGATCGCCCCCGGGTCGTCCCTGATGCCCTTGGGCACGCTCGCCGCGGCCGCGTGCAGCCGCGCGAAGGCCCGGTCCATCGGGTCACCGGTGCGGTGCAGCAGACCGTCGGTGTAGAGAAGCACCGTTTCTCCGGGCTCCGGGCTGATCTCCACGCTGGGCGCCTCCCAGCAGGCGAGCATCCCGAGCGGCGCCGAGAGCGAGGTCTCCACGAACTCCGTGCGCCGCTCCCCGACGATCAGCGGCGGGCTGTGCCCCGCACCGGCGAGCGTGATCTTGCGCAGCGCGGGCTCGCAGTACGCGAAGAGGGCCGTCGCCGACCGCGCGGGCTCGGTGAGCCGCAGCAGCAGCTCCAGGTCGGAGAGCACGGCGACGGGGTCCTCGCCCTCCATCACGGCGTACGCCCGAAGGCTCGCCCGCAGCCGCCCCATCGCGGCGACGGCACTGGGCCCGGAGCCGGTGACCGAGCCGACCGCGAGCCCGAGTGCCGCGTCCGGCAGCGGCAGCGCGTCGTGCCAGTCGCCGCCGCCGCGCGGTCCCGTGCGGTGCCGCGCGGCGAGCTGCACCCCGGCGACCCGGGGCAGCCGCGACGGCATGAGCTCCTCGCGCAGGGTGTCGACGGTGGTGCGGGCGCGGTCCAGCTCGACGAGCCGCGCCAGGTGCTCGGTGGCGAAGCGCGCGTAGAGCCCGACGAGGTGCCGCTGGCGCTCCACGGGTTCGGCGGGCTCGTCGTACAGCCAGACCGCGGCGCCGATCCGGCCCGCCGCCTCGGTGGCGAGGGGCAGGGCGTAGCTCGCCGCATAGCCGAGCCGGGCGGCGACCTCGCGGTGGTGCGGGTCGAGTCCGTCGTCGGCGAGCAGGTCGGGCTGCGCGATCTCGGCGGGCGGGCCCGTCGTGCCCGTCGCGTCCAGGATCCGGCCGTACGACGTGGCGCCGCGCGGCACCGTCTCGATGTGCCCGAGCTCGGCGCGGGCGAGGCCGAGGCCGATGGTGGTGTCGGGCCCGAGTCCGTCGGCGGGCTCGAGGACGACGAGACCGCGCCGGGCGCCGACGAGGGCGGCACCGGCGCGCAGCAGCTCCCGCAGGGCCTCGTCGAGGCTGTCCGTGCGGGTCACGCGTTCGGTGAGTTCGTGCAGCGTGGTGAGGTCGGAGACCCAGCCGGCGAGCCGGTCCTGGATCACCGCGCCGGGTGCGGTGATCGGCACGGGAGAGTCGCCTGCTGCGGGTGTGACGGGTGCGCTGGGCACGACAGTGTGTGCCGGTGGCGGAACAGTGGAATCGATTCCGGCCACTTTCGGAAGGTGCGGGGCGTTCATGGCTGACGGCTTTCCGGCCGGTGCGTAATGCTCAATAGCATCGCAAACCCCCATGTCATTCTGCGCCGCTAGCAATGTCTCCAGATGTACACGCACTGATGAGGGGATGTCCAGCATTGTCCTGCTGGGATTCCTGGTGTCCGAGGTAATTCGGTGAACTACTTGCGATCTTGGGAACTTGGCCGAAAACTGTGCCAGGGAAGGGCATATTGCGGTCGACTGAGGTTGTTCGGCAGAGCGTTACAGCGGTCGTGATGGGTACGTACTCGGTGATGGCCAGGGGCAGTTGGGATCCGTCCGGAACCTGGCGAAGGACCGGGGCGTCTTAACTCACGACGACCGTGCCCCATCCTCCCGTGGCGGAGGCGGCAGAAATATCGCGGGACGGCAAACGCCAGGCGCCGCCACCCCACGCCACGTCAACGCTCGGTTCAGAGTGGTTCCCCATGCCACAGGCTGGGGTCGGATGTGCCAGCTCGTACGTACAGCGAAGTGATCCACACATGGTGTGATGTGGCCCGCAGTCTCCCCGGCGTAAACGCCGGCGTGCAACGGAAAGGAACGAGCGCTCATGCGCGAGATCCTCGGAAGGCGACGCAGGCTCCTGTCCTGGCGAACGGGAAGGAAGCCCGGCCGGAGTGCCGGACAGATCGGCGCGGCCCTGACCTTCGCGACCGCATGGCGGTGGCCCGTACTGCCCGGCGTCGGACTCGACCGGCGTGACGGCACGCGGTGCGCCTGCCCCGACCCCGACTGCGTGGTGCCGGGTGCCCACCCCCTCGACCCCGGCCTGCTCGCGGCGACGACCGACGAGCGGATGGTGCGCTGGTGGTGGACCAACCGCCCGGGCGCGCCCATCGTGCTCGCCACCGGCGGCCGCGCCCCGTGCGCCGTCAGCCTGCCCGCGGACGCGGGCCTGCGCGCCCTCGCCGCGCTCGACGACGCGGGCATCAGGCTCGGCCCCGTCGTCGCCACCGAGACCCGCCTGTACCTCCTCGTAGCCCCGTACTCCATGGCCCAGTTGGGCGAGCTCCTGTACGCCAAGGACTGGGTGCCCGGCTCCCTGCGCTTCCACGGGGAGGGCGGCTATCTCGCCCTGCCCCCCTCCGGCACGGGACAGGGACAGGTCCGCTGGGAGCGCGCCCCGCTGCCCGGCTCGGCGGCCCCCTGGGTCCCCGACGTCGAAGCGGTGGTGGACGCCGTCGTGGACGTCCTCACTCGTACGGGTGTGAGCGCGCCCGAGTTGTAGGGGAAATGGGCGCGCGGCGAACGGGCCGCGCGCCAACTGTCGTTATCTTCGGGCCATGCAACCCCGCCTGATGGTGCTCCTGGGCGTCGTGGCCGTCACGGTCGTCCTGCCGCTCGCCGGCGCCGCCGCGGGGCCGGTGGGCGACGGTGACGCGAAGTCGCCCCCTTCCTCCCCCTCACCCGCCCCCTCGGCGCCCCCCTCGCCGTCTCCTTCGGCGCGCCCGGACGCCTCGCTGCTCGCCGGACTCGGCATCGCCACCGCCGCCCGGTGCGGCCCCGAACTCTCCTCGCCGGACGGCGTCGAGGCCCAGACATGTGTCCTCCGACAGGGCCACGACACGTGGGCGCGTACCTATTACCGCAACGCCACCGGCGAGCAGCTGACGGCCGTTCTGACCGTGATGGGCCCGGCAGGACGCACCGTACAGATGCACTGTTCGGTGGGTGCGGAGGACGAACCGGGAGCGTGCGAGACGCCGCGCGAGCGGTCGGCGGGAGCGTCCGATGAGTACTCGGCGGTCGCGGAGTTCGCGGCGGGGGAATCGGGGGCGCTGCTGCTGCGCTCGGGGAGCAACTCGGCGGCCCCGCAAGGCAGTTGAGCCCCGAACCGGTCCCGGACATGGAAGGGCCCGGTTGCTGGCGACGGGGGATGCACCAGCAACCGGGCTACCTGAACGGTAACAAGAGATCGGCTCCTGGCAAATTCGATCTCAGTTATCCGGACAGGGATTTACCTGCCGCTGCGGGGAGTTGTGACGGGAGTCACGCCTTCCCCTCCGACTGACTGGTGGGTCAGCGGCGGACGGGTGTCCCGGCGGTTCAGCTCAGCGTCACCTGGCGGTTGGTGAGACCACCGCGCGCCCGGCGCTCGTCCGGTGTCAGCGGGGCGTCGGTGGCGAGCGCCGCCGCGAGCCGCTCGGCGAACTCCGCCGCGGGCTTCTCGATGTCGTCGGCGCCGACCCCGCTCGGCAGGTCCCACACCGGCACGGTCACGCCGTGCGCCCGGAAGGAACCGACCAGGCGCGTGCCCTCGCCGAGGCCGGACGTGCCCGCCGCGTGCAGCCGCGCCAGCGCGTCGAGGAGCTGCTCCTCGGGGTGCGGCATGACCCAGCGCAGGTGGTTCTTCTCCGGCGTCTCGCACCAGTAGGCGGCGTCCACGCCGGTGAGCTTCGCGGTCGGGATCGCCGCGGCGTTCGCCCGCTCCAGGGAGGCGGAGACCTCCGGCGTGGCGTTCTCCGCGTCCTGCACCCAGAACTCGAAGCCCGCGTGCACGACCGGCTCGAAGGCGCCCTCCGGGTCCAGCAGGTCCTGCAGCCGCGGCCCGTCGGCCGGCGCGCGGCGGGCCTGGACCGGGCTGCCGGGCTCCGCCTCGAAGGCGCGCCGCAGGGTGTCGGCCAGGTCGCGGCTGATGTCACCCGACGAGGTGTCGTTCTGCAGGCCGAGCAGGACCGAACCGTCGTCACGGCGCAGCGCGGGCCACGCCATCGGAAGGACCGTCGCCAGGGTGACCGAGGGAACGCCCTCCGGGAGCCCGCCCTTGAGGTTCAGCTCGACGGTCGCCGCGGGGACCAGCTCGCGCAGCGCGACCCAGTCGCACTCGCCGCGCAGGTCCTCGAAGGGGCGCTGCACCAGCTCGGTCACCGCGTGCGCGGCGGCCCGGCCGTGACAGGCCTTGTAGCGGCGGCCCGAACCGCACGGGCAGGGCTCGCGGGCCCCGACCACTGGGACCTCCCCGTCCTTGAGCTGAGGCTGCTGCTTGCCCTTGGTCTGGGGGCGCTTCTTGGCCATCTTGGGTGTCTCCCGGCTACGGCTCTCTTGCGTGTCTCTTGCGTACGGCCGCGAGCCTAGCCCCTGGTGCGGGTGGCGCCGGGACTCAGTCCAAGTCGTCGAAGGGGTCCGCGAAGGCGAGGTCCGAGAGCGCGGCCGCCGACGGGGCAGCGACGCGCGTAGCGAAATCCTCATGGCGGTGCCCCGCATCGACGACGACCCAGACGGTGACCTCGCCGTGCACGTCGTCGCGCACGCCCCAGGCATCGGCGAGCGCCGTGATGATGTTGAGCCCGCGGCCGCCGTGCGCGGTGACCGAGGGGGTCGCGGGAACCGGGCGGGTCGGACCCCCGCCATCGGTCACCTCGACCGTCAGCCGGCCCGTCTTGTCGACATGCCACGCCGCCCGCACATCTCCGTCGCCGACCAGGCCCCGGCCCAGCGGCCTGCCGTGCCTGCAGGCATTGCTGAGCAGTTCCGACAGAATCAGTACGGCATCGTCGATGACCGTGTCGGACACCCCGCGGACCCGCAACTGATCGCGCATCCGGTGTCTTGCTTCGCCCACGCCCGCAGGGCCATGGGGTACGGCCATGCTCGACGACGTGGGCACCTCCCGTGCCACCACCAACGCCACCCCCGAGACCTCCTTCGCCCCACGCCACGGTGTGGATGCCCCAATGGACTGGACCGGAAACCGGCCAATCCACGTGCGGTGACGCACTCGTAACGATCGAATACGGACCGAACGCGCCGGTGCACTCCCTGTAACGGAAGTTAGCGGAGGCCGAGCCGGGTCAGTTGGGACAGAACTTGCTTGGGGCGATTGGTGATGATCGCGTCGACACCCAGTTCGGCGCAGAGCTCGACGTCCTCGGGCTCGTTCACCGTCCAGACGTGCACCTGGTGGCCCGCGCGCTTCAGTTTGGCCACGTAGGCGGGGTGGTTGCGGACGATCCGCATGCCCGGGCCCGCGATGCCCACGCCGTCGGGCAGCCGTCCGTCGCGGTGGCGCGGCAGGACGAACTGCATGAGGAAGACCGTCGGCAGTGTCGGCGAGGCGGCCCGCACGCGGTGCAGCGAACGCGCGGAGAAGCTCATGACACGGACCGGGGAAGGCCCTTGGGCGGGCGGGGCGTCCAGGCCGAAGCGCTTGAGGAGCAGCAGGAGGCGCTCCTCCACCTGGCCCGCCCAGCGCGTGGGGTGCTTGGTCTCGATGGCCAGCTGGACGTGGCGGCCCGCCGCGTTGCTCTCGGCCACGAGTTCGAGGAGCCGCTCGAGGGTCAGGACGGAGGTGCCGTCGTCGCCCGCCGGGCCCTCCCAGTCGGGGCCCTCCCCCTCCGCGGTCTCGTCGTGCTCCTTCTTCCAGGAGCCGAAGTCCAGGGCGGCGAGCTCGGCGAGTTCCAGGGCCGAGACGGCTCCTCGGCCGTTCGACGTACGGTTCACACGCCGGTCGTGGACGCAGACGAGATGCCCGTCGGCGGTGAGCCGGACATCGCATTCGAGCGCGTCGGCACCGTCCTCGACGGCCTTCTTGTACGCGGCCAGCGTGTGTTCGGGAGCGTCCTCGGAGGCTCCGCGGTGGGCGACGACCTGGATCTGGTGCTGTCGTGCGAAGGTCACCGCGTCATCGTGCCATCACGGGGTACCCGCGGGCTCGCCCGAGGGCGGCGCCCTGGGACGCCGGACACACAGGATCGGCTTATGGTGCCCTGACAGCCCATGGGAAAAGCTGACTGGAGACACATGCACAGTTGGCACAGCCAGGCCGTGAACGAGAACGACGACAGCATGGACCGAGGAGAAGAGCTGTGAGCACCGAGAACGAGGGCAACGCGGTACCCCCGGCCCCGTCCGCACCTCCCGTGCCGGTGGACGCTCCCGCTGCTGCTCCCGCCGAGTCCGCTGCTTCGGGGGAGCCGGGGGGCCAGGGGCAGGGCCAGGGCCAGGGAGCCCCGGGGGGTCCTGCGGGTCCTGGGGGCCCTGAGGGACCGCACGCGGCGCCCGAACCCGCGCCCGCGCCCGTCCCCGCCAGGGATCCGTACGCCGCCCCCGCCGGGGACCCGTACGCCGCTCAGAGCGCGCAGCACGCCGCCATGGGTGCTGCGGCACCTGCGCAGGGCGCTCCGGCGCACGCCGCACCCGCGTCCGGCGCCGAGGGCTGGCCGCCTCCGCAGCCGCCGGTCATGCCGTCGTACGCGAGTGGGGGCGGGTCCGGCTCCGGCTGGGGCGCCTCGTACCAGCCGGAGGGGCCGAAGCCCGGCGGCCGGCGCGGCGGCCTCGTCGCCGCGGTGCTCGCGGCCGCCCTGATCGCCGGCGGTGTCGGCGGCGGCATCGGGTACTGGGCGGCGGAGCGGAACGACGACGACACCGGTTCGACCACGGTCTCCGCCTCGGACACCCCCGCCGACCTCAAGCGCGAGCCCGGCTCGGTCGCCGACATCGCGAACAAGGCGCTGCCCAGCGTCGTCACCATCGAGGCGCAGAGCGGCGGCGGCGAGGGCGGCACGGGCACCGGCTTCGTCTACGACACGCAGGGCCACATCCTCACCAACAACCACGTGGTGGCCTCGGCGGCCGAGGGCGGAAAGCTCCAGGCGACGTTCTCGAACGGCAAGAAGTACGCCGCCGAGGTGGTCGGCAGGGCCGAGGGCTACGACGTGGCGGTCATCAAGCTCAAGAACGCCCCGGCGGGCCTGAAGCCGCTCACCCTCGGCAATTCCGACCGGGTGGCCGTCGGCGACTCGACGATCGCGATCGGCGCCCCCTTCGGCCTCTCGAACACCGTGACCACGGGCATCGTCAGCGCCAAGAACCGTCCGGTGACCTCCAGCGACGGCGGGCAGAGCGGCAAGAGCTCGTACATGAGCGCCCTGCAGACCGACGCCTCCATCAACCCCGGCAACTCCGGCGGCCCGCTCCTCGACTCGCGCGGCGCGGTCATCGGCATCAACTCCGCGATCAAGCCCGCCGACAGCGGCGGCCTCGGCGGCTCGGGCCAGTCGGGCTCCATCGGCCTCGGCTTCGCGATCCCGGTCAACCAGGCGAAGAACGTCGCACGGCAGCTGATCAAGACGGGCCAGCCCGTCTACCCCGTGATCGGTGCCTCGGTCGCCCTGCAGCAGGACGGCACGAACGGCGCGACGATCTCCCAGGAGGGCCCGGACGGCTCGGGCGCGGTCACCCCGAACGGCCCGGCGGACAAGGCGGGCCTCAAGCCCGGCGACGTCATCACGAAGCTGGACGACTCGGTGATCGACAGCGGCCCGACCCTGATCGGCCAGATCTGGACCCACAAGCCGGGCGACACGGTCAAGCTCACGTACGAGCGCGGCGGCAAGGAACACACGGTCGACGTGACCCTGGGCCAGCGCAAGGGCGACAGCTGACCCACGGCCCACGGAGCCGACCCGCTAGTCTTGTCCCCGCGCCGACCCGGACTTCCGGTGGACGGCGCGGGGTGGGTTGCCCGAGCGGCCTAAGGGAACGGTCTTGAAAACCGTCGTGGCGCGAGTCACCGTGGGTTCAAATCCCACACCCACCGCAGCAGATCAGCATGTGTGCTGGTCAGAAGGGTGTCTCTCACTGAGAGGCACCCTTTCTCATGGGCGGCTGTCTCACCTTGATCCGCGACTGTCACGCTGTGGATCAGGGTGTGTGGACCAGGCGTGGACCACGCTGCGGCCCGAACGAGGCCGCTCACCAGGGGATTTGGGCCAGTGGTGGGGCAGCATTCGTCGGAGGCTGCCCCAGGACGGCGAACAGCGCCCCAAGGCAGGAACCCTGGAGCGCTGTGGCGTTGGCTGCTACTGCCCGACTGTGAGGGACCAGCGGACCGAGGAGGGAGCGGTCACTGTGACTGTGCCCTTTGGCCTCGCCTTCTTGAGGCCCAGCTCGTTGTACGTGCTGCTGACCTCGCCGTCCACGCAGTTGAGCGGGAAGTACATGCCCATAGGCTGGACGGTGACCTTGAGGGTGCCGTTGCCCTGGCAGTTGACGAGCACGGACAGCGGTCCCTTGGCGATATCGCTGAGCGGGATGTTCTGATTTCCCTTGGCCGCTGCGACCTCGGCCAGCGGCTTGCCCTCCGGAAGCTTGGGCGCCTTGCTGACCGATTCCCCGGGGATGTGTTCCGGTCTGGCCGCGTCCTTGGTGGGCGTCGCGGACGGTGTCGGCTTCGACTGGTCCGACGTGTCGTCCGATCCTGAGCAGGCACCAATCGTGAGGCTCACCAGCAGTGCCCCGGCGGCGCAGCTCACGGTGCGGAGGGTTCCCCGCTTGGCGCTGTTGGGCATCAGCTCTCCCAGATGTACCAGCCCACCCGGTACGGGGTGTAGCTGGTGATCGTCTTCTTCGGGGTCGTTGAGCAGTTGCTGTAGTAGGAGTAGCTCTTGCCCTTGTGCTTCAGCCGGTATACCCCGTACTTGGCGTGCGTGGTCTTCTTGGCCGGGGTGTCCACGGTGATGACGTTGCCGAGTTTCGCGGTCAGCTCAAGGGAGAGATTGACGCTGTACTCGTGCTCGATTTCGGCCACCATCGCGCTGGCCTTCACCTTGAGCCCCGCGGACACCGATATGCCGACCTTGGCGGTTACCTCAGCCTCGAACCGGGACTTCGCGGTACGGCTCGTGCCGTTGTAGTTGGAGTTCGTCGGGCCGACGCCCTTGTGGAACTTGCCGCCCTTGCTGGTGGGCCGGTACACACCGCCCGGCGTGCAGTGCTCGGCGGCAGGTCCGGGGTCGGGCTTGCCGACCGGCCACTCGGCCTCCCCGGTGGAGGCCTCGGGGTCTGCGACCTCGATGAGGTCTGTCTCCTCCGGCTCGGCTGGCGGTCCGGGCTGGACGGCGGTGTCTTCTGCGTCTGCCGCGGTGCTGACGACAGGTTCTGTGGTGGCCGCGTCGGCCAGTGCAGGGGTGGTCAGCCCCGCCATAAGGGCAAGTGTCGCCGCCGGTATCAGCAGGCCCTTGCTCGTTCTGATGCTCATGAAGCACCTTCCCCGATGAGCCGCCCTTACTGGGCGGCCGGTGCACTGAAAGTACGGGAGCGGTCGCGGGCGGTGAAGATCTTGTGTGATCTTCTGAGCAAGAATTGAGGTCATGCTTCGGGCATATGCGTCTTCATGGACCGAAAGAGCGCCGCCCTGCCCGATGTGGGTGTGGACGGCGCCTAACGAAACGCGCAGGACTGGCGTCAGTCTTCTTCCTCTGCTGCCTCCAGAGCCCGCTCAATCTGGCGGTTCGATCGTTCCTGACTACGGTGGATGGCCTTCGCGTAGAAGCGGAAAAGGACAGCGATGCTGTGGCCCGCACGGCGCGCGACCTCTGCCGGGGAGACCCCCGACTCAAGCCACAGCGAGACGCCCGCGTGCCGCAGGGAGTACGGCACGTCAGCCAGAGGTGAGGCCGCCTCAGTCTCCGTGAGGACCGCGAGCCGGGCAGCCTTCCAGATTTCGCCGTACTCCTTGGACAGCAGGTGGCCACCCTGCACGGCACGGAACAGGCGGCCGTCCTCTGCAGTCCCGAACTCCTTGATGTGGTCCCGGATCAAACGAACCTGTATGGGCGGGATCGGTACGGCACGAGTGGCCTTGCGGGCCCGCTTCTTCAGGCCGCGTGAGTCGTACGACTCCCCGGAGTCCGTCCAACCCGAGCCCACGCGCGGCGTGCTGGAGGACAGCAGCACTTCGCCCCATCCCTCTTCGGGCAGGGTGAAGTCCGTCTCGCGCAGGCTGGCCGCTTCGCCGGGGCGGTTAGCCGCGTAGTAGAGGCAGCCGAAGAACGCCATCAGATGACGGCCGCGTACCCCCTGGGCGCCAGCTGCCGTGATCAGTTGCTTCGCCAGCTTGGGACCGGGGACGAACTGGAAGTCGATTTCGTCGTCCGTTTCCGGGGACGCCCAGTCGACCTTAGCGAGCGGGAGAGACGGCAACAGCTCCCGTTCCACCGCGTAGCGGAGGCAGTTGGTGAACACCGGGACCTTGCGGTTCACGGTGTTGTCGGCGGCCGGTGCGCCGTCGAGCTTCAGCGCGAGGGCATCGAGCGCGGAGCGGACCACGGATGGGGTGTTCAGGTCCGAGATGTTTACCGACTTGCGGCTGATCCAGTCCAGAGCCGCCGCGATCTCGTCGGGAGGCTGCTGGGCGTCGACCCGGCGCTGCCACGCCTCCTCGCCGTCTCGGACGAACCGGAAGGCCCAGGAGTACAACGCCCTACGCAGCACCCTTGGGGCAGGGGCCCCACGACCATCCTTGACCAGTCGAGGCGTGACCGTCGCCAGAGCATCGGCGATGCCCGCACGGTGCTTGGCCGAGGCGCCCGGCCACTTCATTTCGGTGTACGCGAGGGTGTGCGCGTACCAGGTAGGCGACTTGAGTGCCTGGACTTCGGAGGCGGGCAGGCCGGTTTCCTCGTCGAACTGCTCGCGGTTGCGCAGCGCAGAGAGCAGTTCCGAACGGCGGCCGTCCGCCTGGGCCTTGATCTTGTAGCTCTTGGAGAAGGGCCGGGGGCCTACACGCCAGCGGAGTTGGTATGCCGCAGCGCGGTTGGCCCGCTTGCGGATGCCCCAGATCTGTACGTCGTACGTCAGCATGCGGGGACCTCGCAGGTGGAGAACCAGGCGTCGAGGTCCGAACGGCGAATGCGTATTTGGCCGTTGGGCAGCTTCAGGTACTGAGGCGCCTTGCCGCGGGCCCGCATCCGGTAGAACGCGGCCCGCGACATGCCGATCTCGTCGAGCGCTTCGGCCAGCGTGAGCTTCGGGTCTCGGATGGCAGTCACAGCCAGGGAGCTCCTTCGGACTTGGCGCGTTCCTTGAGGTCGCGCGAGGCGGCGAGGTCATGGCGGACTTGGGCGGCGAGGAGTTCTTCACCGGGGCGGTAGCCGCTGCTGAGGTAGGTCCAGGACGAGGCTGTGACAAGGGTGGTGTTCTCGTCGGTGGTGGGGAGGCCAGCGGAGGCGCGGGCGGCATCGGCTTGGGCGTGACGCCAGGCACGGCGTACGTCGCGCAGTGCGCCGAGGGTGGTGGAGTAGGCGCGGGACTTGCTGGAGAAGTGGCCGCGGAAGCCGAGCATGTGGGCCCACTTCCAGAGTTTGAGGTGGGCGAACTCCGGCAGGTGGCCGAGGGCCCAGGCGGTGCGGATCATCTGCCGGGCGTGCTGCTGGACGGGCAGGGCCTTGATGGGTTCGGCCTGTCCGGTGCCCTCGCAGTCGGCGCACAGGTCGCGGAAGCCGTCGGGGCCCGGTACGTGGCCGCGTCCGGCGCAGGGGCGGCACAGAAGGGTGCGGTCCACGGTGCCCGCGCCTTCGGCGTTCTTGGTGGCGTACTTGGCGACGTATCCGGCGACCTTGGCATCGGTGAGTTCGCCGTCGCCCAGGGCGGTGATGGGGTCGACCTTGAACTTGCGGCCCCAGGTGATGACGCGTTCGCCGACGGCGTCGGACTCGACGATGAGCCGGGCACGCTTCACGGCCTGGCCCACGGCGGCGTTCAGGGCGTCGAAGGTGGCCCAGGGCGGGGGCGGTGTGGTGTGGCCGTCGGGACCGTCGAAGCGGATCACGGCGTGGAAGTGGACCAGGCCGCGCATCTGGTACTCGGCGACCTTGGCGAAGGAGACGCGCAGGGCGGCGTTCAGTGCCTTCTGTGTCATGCCGAGGTGGGCGGCCAGGGCCCGGCGGAGGTAAGTGGTGAAGCGGGCCCAGAGCTGTCCGGCATGGGCGTTCCAGAGCACGGCGCCGGAGTAGTCGTAGGTGGCCGGGCGCAGCGGGGTGCCCAACTCCGGGGCGTCCTCGGTGTGATGGGTGCCGCAGGCGCAGGGGCGGGGCTTGCCCGCGTGGTCGGTCTTGCGGTTGTGGACGGGGCCGAAGGACGGGGCGGTGAGGGTGACGAAGGCGCGGGGGTGGTCGCGGACGGCTTCGGCGACGTTCTTGCCGCCGGACAGTCCGGCTTTGATCAGGTGGTAGGTGTCGGCGGCGTAGACGCGGGAGCAGGCGGGGCAGCGGGAGGAGCGGCGGTTGCCGCAGGTGGTGAGCAGGCGCCCAGTCGGTTCGTCCTCGGAGCGGTAGGAGCGGACCACTTCCTTGGTGGCCCGGTCGGTGGTGACCGTCCAGCCGTGGAGGTTGACGGGGCTCGTGCAGCCGCGCAGGTCGTGGACCTGCTGCTGTACGCGGTCGAAGTCGTGGGTGTTGGCCAGTTCGATCAGGTCCCGCAGGCCGGGGCTGATCACGTGGCGCAGGTCGAGGGGGCGGCGCATGAGGGGCGGGGTCTCCCATCTGGCGTGAGGGTGGGGCCTGCGGGCAGCAGCGAGCAGCGCTCGGGCTGCCCGCAGGCATGGCAGGTCGGGCCCAGGGGGCGAAGGGGGGGTGCCGGGAGTCCGGCGGAGGGGCGGACCTACAGGGCGGCGTGGAGGGCGGTGGCCATGGGCAGGCCGATGCCGAGCCGCATCTTGAGTTGGGCCGCGGTGATGGATTCGCCGTGCTCACCGTGGTGCGATGCGGCGATGGAACGTGCTTCGGCAAGCAGCGGTTCGGGGACCTTGACCGCAGGCGCAGGCGCGACGAGGGCAGCCGGGGCAGGGAGCGGTGCTACCGAAGCCGGAGCCGAAGCCGGAGCCGGTTCCGGCGCGACGGGCGGGGCAGGCGTTGCGGCGCGTTCCGTCTCGGCGGGGGCCGGGACAGGCTCTTGGGCCGGTTCCGTCTCAGCGGTGGGCGCCGGGGCGGTGGCGCTGGAGGAGACCTCGTGGAAGGAGCGCAGCAGCTGTGGGCCGACCGCTCCCCAGCCCAGGAGGAGCAGCGGGGCCACGGCGTCGATGGCGGCGCGGCCGTAGTGTCCGACGGCGAGGGGTTCGGCGACGTTGAGCGCCAGGGTCAGCAGGCCGGACACGTGCATGAGGCGGGTTGCCGCCTTCATCTGCTCGGGCGGGACGCCGCGCAGGGAGAGGTAGCGCAGGGCCACCAGGAGGCCGACCACGGACAGGTCGACCATCGGGGCGATGAGCGGTGCGATCGGGGCGGGGACGCCCAGGCGCAGGGCCAGGGACCAGACGTTGCCGAAGGAGAAGACGAACGCCAGCGCGGCGATGATGGCCATGACCACGGTCACGGTGCGCTGGGTGATCCGGTCCTCAGACATGGAGAGTTCACCTCCTTTCGCGGGTGTACGGGGGTCGATGTGGTCAGGCCGCCATCGCGGGGGGCTCGGGGGCGTCCTTGGCGAGGTCCACGGCCGTGCGCCCGGTCAGGTTCTCCAGGAGCCGGGCCGGGTGCTGCGTCAGGTGGGCGGTCTGCTCGGCGACGCGGGCGGCGTCCTCGTCGGCGACGTAGGGGGTGCGGATGCGCATGAAGCCGGGGCGGCCGTGCTGGGACATGACCGCGACGCCGACGTAGGCGGGGTCCTGGAGGGTGACCGGGCTGGCGTCGGGCCACTCCCGGATGTCGTCGCCGAGCGCGGCCACGGCGGCGTCGACGGTCTTCTGCGCGAAGGACAGGCCGACCGGGCACACGTCGCGGATGAAGGTGGGGATGGCGTCACCGGTGGTCTTCTGCGTGGTGAGCAGGGTCAGGAAGCCGACCGAGCGGCCCTTCTTCACCAGGTCTTCCACCAGGCGGGCATTCTCCGCCGCGAGCGCGGCCAGCCGCTTCGTGGCCGCATCCGAGCCCTTGTGGTCGCGGAAGTAGGTGTGGGCCTCGTCGATGACGATGACGACCAGCGGCCAGTCAGCCGAGGGACCGACGTGCCACATGTTCTTCACGCCCAGCACGTTGCGGATCGACGCGGAGCGGCCACGGCGCAGCTCCACCAGCTCTTTGAAGAGCTTGTTCGCCTCCTCCAGGTCATCCCCGCAGAACGCGAACGCCCGCTGTACCAGGTCGGCGTAGTCGCCCTCATAGGCGTGGGACACCTTCCCGTCGAAGAAGACGTACTGAACGGCAGGCGAGGGCGCCCAGTCACACACCAGCCGGTTCACACACGAGGTCTTCCCAAAGCCCGGCAGGCCGCCGACCGCCACCCCGGGCACCTCCTTGAGAGGCACGAAGACGGGCATGCCGAACTCGTCCACCCCCAGATCCCACTTCGCGTACTCCTGTGGCGGACGCCCGGTGGGCACGTGAGCCGTCGGCGTGATCAGCGGGTCCACCCGCACCCCGCGCAACATGACCTGCCCAGGCTTGTCCCCCGGCATCGCCGACACACGGGTCATACGCCAGGCATCCGCCAGGTAGGGGGCGGCCTTCTGGAACTCCGCCAGACTGACGCCCGGCAGGCAGTTCGCCCGCGCGATCACCCCGTACGCGTCATGCGCGACCTTCAGGGCGGGGACCAGGACGCGGGGCTTGACCGGCTTGTTGTCCGTGCTGGCCAGCGACGCCAGCGCGGTCGGCATCTTGTCCGTCACCGACAGCTTCAGCATCAGCGCGAGCCGCTTCCACGTCCGCCGGATACGTACGGCCTGCCGGATCGACTGCCGCGTCATGGCATCGGCACGTATGTAGCGCACCACCCACCACACCGCCCAACCGACCAGCACGGCCAGGCCGAGCAGCACGACGAGCGGGGCGAGGCCGGACACCTCCTGCACAGACATTCATTGCTCCCTGGGGTAGTAGAGGAAAGCCGTCAAAGCCGATTCGAGAGCCGCCCAGTCCTCAACGGACGCCAGGGGCGGATAGCCGTAACCGACCAGCACCGCCGCCACCGACGTCACGAGGGATTGACCAGGCCGGGCATCCGGCCCGGCGTGAGGCAACGGGTAGCTGCCATAGACGCCGGACCGGAAAGCGGCGCCGCTCACGCCGCGTCGGCGGCCTGGACCGGGGCGGCGAGTTCGATGCGGTCCGCGCGGTAGGCGATGCCGTCCGACAGCGAGCCGTTGAAGATCCGGGCCCACGGGGTGGCGAACAGCTCCACCGGCCGCACCGGCAGCCCCGGCTTCAGCCCGTTGGGAAGACCGGTCTCCGGAACGGTGATCTTCAGTGCCTCGGCGCGGTCCTCCTCCATGAAGAAGAGGGTGATCGTGTAGAGCTTCGCGCCGGTCTCGCGGTCGGTCGCGAACTGGGTCTTCTCCTGGTCCGCGTACTTCGGCACCGGCAGGGTGCCGACCATGAACGCAGCGGTCGGGAGCAGGCCAACACGGATACGGGCCATGGGAGTTACGTCCTTTCAGCAGGTTCTCCGCCGGGCGGCGAAGCGAGATCAACAGTGCACTACCCCCAACAGGTGCGTCAAGCGCCTAGCGCACCTTTCGCATGGCGTGAGCTAGCTCAGCGTGGGCAAGGGTGTGCCGCGTCAGGGTCTTACTGCGCGAGGTGAGCTAGGCCCGCTACCCTCGGACCATGAAGCTGCCCAAGGATTCCGACACTCCGCCGTACCGCCTGGTCGCCGAGGAGTTGCGGCGGCAGATTCGCTCCGGGCGCCTCAAGCCGGGCGAGCGGGTCCCTTCGTCGCGCGACCTCGAAGCGAGCTACGAAATCGCGAACATGACCGCGCGATCCGCGTTGCGCATGCTGCGCGATGAAGGGCTGATCTACTCCATGCCGGGGCGGGGCAACTTCGTTGCCGATCCCCTGCCCTCAGAGGCCGACCCGAAGGCCGGCGCTCCCGAGGCGGCAAGCAGCGGGCGAATGCCCACGCCGGAATACATCGAGCTGTCCGAACGACTGGACGCCATAAACGCCAGGCTCGACAGCCTGTTGCAGGTCTTCCAGCAACTCGGCGGCGCTACCGGCCCGAAGAAGTAGCGGAGCCCTTCTCGGCGACCCGACGCGCCATCTCTTCCAGCCGCGTCAGCTTCTCTTCCACCTCCTTGAGTCGCGCCGCAATACGTGCCGCCTCGTCCTCGTTCATGCCCACCCGTTCGTCGCCGTGCCGTTGTTGCGTGTCGCGTTCAGCCAGCTCCCGAAGGCTTGCCCGCACCGTCCAGCAAGGCGCCATCGCGGCTGTTGAGGTAGGTCTACCGGCCAGGCCGGACACGTACGAGGTGCACGGTGCTTCGCTCCCGCCTGGCGGGCAGAAACCTTCTTTTGCGTCCCGCCGGGCGGGATCGCGCCCCCGTGTGCTCACGTCGCTCCTCCTCCATCGACCGCATTTCGCGGCTCAACACATCTCGCTTACACACGGGGAAGGGGGCTGAAGTCCGCCCCGATGTGACACCCGGCTCCGTGATCCACGGCACATGGCACTCTCCCGATCTCCGGCATGGCCCTGTCGGACCCCTCACTTGCTAGAGGTGTCGAAAACTCGGTCGGTGTGACAGTCGCCGGGCAGAAATCAGCTCAGCACACGCCACTTACCACCTCGCTTACCACCAGCCGCTTACCAAGGTGGCGAAAGGATCACAGATGGCCTGGTAAGCCCCGCAAGGGGCAGCGCTTCGTCGTGTGACCGGCCAAGGGCCCAGCGCAGCAGAGCTGTTCAGAGTTTCTTTACTGGATCAAGGCGGCCCGCCTGCGGCGGTCCGCGCGCGCTGGCGGCCCGTGGCCGCCGCCGCTCCATGTCTCCGCCACCGCTGCGGCGGCCCCCCGCCGCTCAGCGCGCAGTACCGCCAAGGCGGACAGTCAGACCAGGAAGCAGCTCGACCACTTCGAGCTCCAGGACCAGGCCGACGCCCGCCGAGCGCAGCCACGCCACCCAACCGCCCACCGCTCAACGCCACATGACCCTCAGAACAGCAACCCGAGCCCAGTGGCCAAGCAGCGTCGGCAACGCCCAGGCCGGACCGAACAGCGGACCGTGACGCATATAGGTAGCGTGGCTGAGACCGGTACGGGGTTGCTGGAGACATACGTGACGGGTGCTTGTTCGGCACTCCCGCCGTCGTGGCTGACTTTCGGTGGCTGATGTCAGAACTGGGCTTCCAACGGCCGTGCAGCAACATGGATCCTCTTCGACTCGAAGACGGGGAACCGGAGTTGCAGCCGCACCCGCATTCGGACACGACGATCACCCCGGTACCATCGGCACCGGGGTCCTGATCAGGGATTCCACGACCGGACCACCCCGGAATGCTGTCCAGGCGGAGGGGTGGTCCGGTCTTCACGTTGCGGGCGTCCGCCGCTTGCCTCACGGGCAGCGAACGCCGGGGCTTACACAGCCATCAGGCCGCACGGGGCGCTTGGGCGGTGATGCGCTTCCACCACGCCGTCACGTCCCGGGCCTCCTCGATCGTCGGCAGCAGCGACAGGTCCGACCACACCCGGTTCAACTGGCCCCGGCCACCCTCGAATCCGACCACGGCCTCTACCCACGCCAGGCCCGCCTCGTACAACTCATGCGGCGGGCCGATCGTCGCCGACCGGGACGGCAACCACACTGAACGCAGCGGCTCCTGCGCCGTCTTGGCACGCAGCTCCTGTTCCGGGATCAACTCCTCGTGGATGTACCGCGTGAACTCCGCGGACTCCCGACCGGTCAGCTCGCGGCCGACCTGGACCCCGAAGAGCCGCCGGGTCACCTTCCGCGCGCACCAGAAGCCGTGCCCCGAAGCGACGAAGTGCGAGTACCCGAGGATGCCGCGCCGCTCGGGGCACGCCATCGTGTGAGCGCGCGAGATCAGCCCGTCCCCGGCATGGTGCTCGGCCAGGTGACACAACTCCCTGGCCACGAACATGGTGACCTCGCACTCCCCGGCACCCTGGTGGTACAGGGCATCAGGCATGAACAGGATCGTGGGACCCTCACAGTTCCCGCGCCGCTCCACGATGGTGCTGGCACCCGCAAGCATCCAGTGCCGCCACAGGTTCTCCTCCCGCAGCATCAGAAGGTCGTGAAACCCCTGCGCCTCCTCCTCGGACAGGGTGAGTTCCGCGATGTCCCGGTGCAGCCCCCTGCGTTGCTCGGCACTGACGTCGGCCACGAAGCCATGACGGGACGTGAGGCGGATCGTCGCCGCCTCAGGCAGAGACAGCCCGGTGATCTCCTCGACGAGTGGCGCGACCGCCCTGGCGGCCTTCTCGATCATCTTCCGGAACTCGGGTCGCGCCGGGCTCTCGGTGATCAGGGATAGGCGCATCAACAGACCTTCCAGACTCATGGCTGTACGAGGGTGACTGTGTTGTGGGAGTGGAGATCAGCGTCAGCGGGACGACCACCGCGGACGCGCCGATGATGATGAGCAGCATGAGAACCCGCTGCTTCACCGCCCTGCCGCCCACCGCGCGGATATCCGGGTAGAGGCCGGCCGCCGGGCTAAGCGTCGGCGTATGAGGGGGTCCAGGAAGGGCAGCACCATTCAACTCACTCGTGAAATAGGGGGGTTGGTGTTCCCCGCCCTGCCGGGGTCAGTGGGACCGATGCTCGGGGGAGCCATGCCGACAGGGCGGGGAGTCAGGGGTGGGGGTGCGGGCCGACTGGCCCAGCTCTAGGGCACCCACCAGGAGACGGCAGCCGCGCACAGCGGGCCGATCACTGTGGCCGCGCACAGCACCGTCATGAGAGCCGCGCGAGTGCGCTCACTCACCGCGCCGGATCCGAGCAATGTGCATCGCACGGAACAACGCCGTGACCTCG
This sequence comes from Streptomyces sp. NPDC059002, assembly GCF_042740435.1. Taxonomy (NCBI): domain Bacteria; kingdom Bacillati; phylum Actinomycetota; class Actinomycetes; order Kitasatosporales; family Streptomycetaceae; genus Streptomyces; species Streptomyces sp. NPDC059002. The sequence continues at coordinate 48,238 of NZ_JBHYJI010000025.1, forward strand.
GCGACGTGCTTGCACTGCGTCCAGGCCATCACCCGGTTCGGGCCGCCAAGGTCCTCGGGCAGGTTCACCGTCTTACCGATGGTGCGCAGCGTGCGATCTGCGTTTTGGTAGTCCCGCTCACGCCGGGCATCGCCACCGGTGTGCGGACGCTCCGCCGCCACGAGAACCCTGAGGGCGTCGAGCAGACGCCGCATGGTCGCGAGGCTGTCTTCCCGGCCAGGGACCTCGAACACCACACGACGCCCCCACGCGATGTCGTCGGCGGTCTTTCCCAGGTCCAACTCGAAGCCAGCACCTGCCGCACTCACGCTCTTCGTCATGATCCCTCCAGACCGGAGGACTGACCCCCGGCAAGCAGTCGCGTCTGTTCGTTCGCCATGTTGAGAGCTTCGCGAGTTCAGCGACCGTGCTGAAAGGCCCAGCTGATTACCCAACTTGGGTAACATCACGACTGGTGACACGTAGCAACGTTGGGTAGTCCTTGGGAGCTTCACGATGACCGAGCAGTCCCGTCCGCAGGAACTTCCTGCCGGGCTGCTGACCGACCCTGAGATGATCGACGCATGTCGGGGGCGCGACTTCGCCCGGGTCTTCCGGATGGTCAAGGCCAGAGCAGGCATCTACCCCTCAATGATCGCCAGAAGATGCGAGCTGACGCCCAGTCGAGTCGGTGAAGTCATCTCTGGTCGACGGCAGTTGCTCCACATGGACGTCGTCGAGCGCATCGCCGACGGCCTGCGTATCCCAGGGCACATGCTGGGGCTTGCGCGACGGCCATGGGAGACGCCCCAGCCCCTCGGAGCCACCGAGCCCGAGGCACCCCAAGAGGCAGAGCCGGACAGGGGTGCGCCCGCTACTCTGCCTGGGCCGGATGTGGACAGCATCTTGGCGCTGACCACCAGATCAACCCTCAGCGCAGCCACCCTTGAGGCATTCCATTCGTCCATCGAGGACTACTGGCGACGCGATGACCAGCACGGCGGCGAGGCACTGAGACCAGCCATCGTCGGGCAACTGCGGTACGTGGTCGGACTCCTGAAAGAGAACCGGCCTGCCGCCATCCAGAACGGGCTGTACGGAGTCGCGGCCGAACTCGCACGTCTCGCCGGATGGACCTACTTCGACGCCCGCCAGTACAACCAAGCCCGCGCCTACTTCACCGAGGCGCTGCAACTGGCCAGGGAGAGCGACGACCGCCAGACCATGGCCAACGTCCTGGCCTGCATGAGCTTGCAGGCGACCTACCAGGACAAGCCCGCGGACTCGCTCGCGTTCGTGACCGCCGCCCAGGACCAAGCCCGGACGGCTCTGGGCACTACCCCGCGAGTCCTGTCGATGCTGTCCATGCGCGAAGCCTTCGCACACGCCACGCTCGGGAACAGGGACTCCACCCACCGAGCCATCGGGGAGGCGCACCACCACTTCGAGGCGATCCAGGCGAACGACCTCGACCCATCGTGGGTGACCTACTTCGACGAACCGAAGCTCATCGTGGACACCGGCATCGCTCACGGGCGGTTGGGCGAGGCCGCGACGGCGGAACCTCTGATCGCGGACGCATTGCGGCGGGAGAACCACTCCAACCAGCGCGGTCGTGCATTCCACGCGTTCTGGCTGGCACGTACGCAGTTGGACCAAGGCAAGCTCGACCAGGCGTGTCACACGGCCACACAGGCCCTGGAATCGGCGTCTGTGGTGGCGTCCGAGCGCGTGACGGGCCATCTCAGGGAGTTCTACGACCAGTTGGCCCCACACAGGCAGGAGCCCGTAGCCCTGGCCTTCGAGGCGCGGCTACGGGCACTCCTACCGTCGGTTAGCGGATCGATTCATCCATGAGCAGGTAGAGGAGGCCGACGAGCGAACCACTGCTCACGATCTCCTTGCGGTCGATCATCCCTCGTACCTCTGAGAGGGGAATCCACTCGATGCGGTCTGACTCGTTCTTCTCGGTCGGTGGCCCCGCGTAGGTGGCGCCGTCGATGCGGAAGACGTGGTGCTGGGAGTCTGTGATCCCGTTGGCGGGCTCGGCGTAGATGAGGGACTTGACGGGGCCAGGCTCGTAGCCGGTCTCCTCCAGGACTTCGCGAGCCGCCGCCTCTTCAGGAGTCTCACCCTCCTCCACCAGGCCCATGGGCAACTCCCAGGCCCAGGAGTTCGTGATGAAGCGATGCCGCCACATCATCAGGACTTCTTGCCGATCGTTCACCACGGCGGCAACGGCCAGGTGCCGAAGGCGAACGACGTGGTACTCCCACCTGCGCCCGTCAGGCTGTTGGACGTCGACCAGGCACAGATTCACCCACTTGTTGGTGTAGACCTGTCGCTCACCGTGGGTCTTCCACTCCATACTTGCGGCCCCTCTCGATCGGTCTCCAGGATCTCAGACTGATCGGGGAGCGGACGCAAGTTCGGCTCTTTTCGCGTCAGACTGACGAGATTTACTTACGCTGCCCCTGTGTGGCATCTCCGCCACCATGGCGACGGCGGAGCCAGAACAGCAGGAAGGGTGACCATGGCGTGGGCCGAGAACGAGCATGAACAGCGGATGGCGCGACCGAGGATGGCGGCGGGCGCCCTGTTCTTCGATGCCCAGGGACGTGTGTTGCTGGTCCGTCCTTCGTACAAGCCGATGTGGGAGATCCCCGGCGGGTACATCGAGACGGGCGAATCCCCCTTGGCCGCATGCCGCCGCGAAGTCGAGGAGGAGCTAGGCATCACACCGGCCATTGGCCCGCTCCTGGTGATCGACTGGGCACCGAACTCCGGCGAGGGCGACAAGGTCCTCTACATCTTCGACGGCGGTGAGCTGAACGCGGACGCCGCGGCGTTGATCAAGCTCGCCGCTGACGAGCTGTTGGCCGCCGAGTTCCACCCGGTGGAAGACGTCGATCAGCTTCTGATCCCCAGACTGGCCCGCAGAGTAAAGCGCGCCGTGAGCGCGCGAGGCGAAGGCCAGGCCACCTACCTCGAACAGGGCGAGCCGCCAGCTTAGCCAATTCATGATCGCTAACGTGGGCGATCAGTTCGCGAGGTCGGCAGGGCCCTCGCAGGTCGCTGTCCAATCCTTCAGCCGTAGTCGTCACGGAAACGCGGTCACGCCCGACTGCAAAGAGCGCCTGTCAGCGGTGCCCGCGTCTGGTGGCGGCATGGCAGGGCCTGCTTCGGGAAGTCGGTCCCTATGGCGATGGATGCTCAGCGGAGTCCGCTGTGGGGGCGGCTGAACGTCAACTGTGAGCGTGCCCGTCAGTTGGTACGGACGGCACGTCTGTTGACCGAGGAGAGAGACCGGCTGCTCGACGAGCACTATCGGCTCAGGCATCAACTGGCCTGCGTCGCTGAGGAGCGTCGGACCTTCCTGCGGTAGCGAGCGGCTATGCATCCCCTGATGGGCGCCTGCCGGGTCGTGGCGGGAGGTAGCCGCCCCCTCCGGTCAAGGGCAGGCGGGGATAGAGGCCGGTGCGGTCGAGTGCTCGGCGGATGGCGGGACTTGCTGCGATGAGGGTGAGGCGGCCGTCGGCGTGCTGAAGTGCGCTGCGGATGCCGAGCAGGGTGTAAAGACTGGCGTTGTCGCACCAAGTGATCGCGGACAGGTCCAGGGTGATGTGTCGTTTGCCATCGGCCAAGATGTCCACGACCGCGTCACACAGGGCGGGGACGGTGGCGTAGTCCAGGTCCCCGGCCAGCCGGAGCAGGACGTGGCGGTCGCTGGCGGTGGACGCGTCTTGGATGGTCAGCCGCTCCTGCGCGTCGGTTGTGTTGTACTCCCCCGCCATATGGCCAGTTCTGTCGCATCGAGAGCAATGCGTCAAGGCCGTCCAGGGCGGTGGCATGGGTGTTCCCGGACCGGGTAGGTGCGCAAGACACCTTGGTCTTGGCCCGATCCCCGCTGAGCCGGGTGGGGCGGCCACCGCCTGGCCGGGATGTGTCCGGCAGGGCGGCGGCCGCGTGCACGAGCCCCGAGGGCTCCCTACCTTCGGGCTCGCGCGAGAGGGTCCTGGCCGATGGACGGGGGGCATTGCGGGAGGATGCCCCCCGCCCGTGTTCGCTGTCGGCAGGACGGGGTTCGGTGGTTCCTGTTGTCCTGCTCGGAGCGTAGGACGGTCTTCCGGGTCCGGACAGGCCCACACTGGCCTGGTACTTCTGATTCCCCTGCGCGGCTGGGCCTTTGCCGGTTCCGGGCTGCACTCATGGTGCGGCGCTTGACGGCAGTACTGACGGCAACGACGGCACACGGCGTCTCACGACCGCGATCTTGGGCGATCAACGCGGCAAGGTGAGGCACCCCTCCAAGGCGCTGCCCGATCCTCGGCTGATGAGGACGAGGTGCGAGCCGGAGCCAGTGGACCAGGTGTGGACCACCGAGGCCCCTGTCCCCAGCCGCAGGCAGCGTATCGGCAGGTCAGCGATCCAGCGCCGCCGGAGAGGTACGCGGTCTTGAAAACCGTCGTGGCGCGAGTCACCGTGGGTTCAAATCCCACACCCACCGCAGGGCTGGTCCGCAAGGCCAGATGACAAGGGGCGCTGCCGAGTCGGCGGCGCCCCTTGTGCGTGGGCGGGTGTTACTTCACGTCGCTCATCAGGGCCGCTATCGGCTTGCGGAAGGTGAAGATGCCGATGCCCGCGAGGACCGCGAGGGTGGCTTGGACGGCGAAGTAGGCGCCGCCGCCGGTGGCGTCGCCCATCAGTTGCTGGATGATCGCGGCCACGCAGTCGCCCGCGGTCACGGCGAGGCACCAGACGCCCATCATCTGGCTCGCGTACTTGCGCGGTGCCAGTTTCGTCGTGGCCGACAAGCCGACGGGAGACAGGCACAGTTCGGCGACCGCGTGGATCAGGTAGACCGTGGCCAGCCACATCGGGGTGACCCGTTCTCCGCCGGACGCGGCCGCCTGCGCCGCCACCATGACGAAGAAGGAGGCGCCGACCGCGACCAGGGCCGTCGCGAACTTCACCGGGACGCTCGGGTTGCGGCTGCCGAGCCACTGCCAGAGCATCGCGGCGACCGGCGCGAGAGCCATCACGAACACCGGGTTCATGGACTGGAACCAGCTCGTCGGGAAGGTCCAGCCGAGGACAGCGTTCTCGGTGTTGTCCTGGGCGAAGAGGTTGAGGACCGAGCCCGCCTGGTCGTAGATCATGAAGAAGGCGGCGGCCGCGACGAAGATCCAGATGAAGCCCGTCATCTTGGACTGCTCGTCCGCGGTGAGGTCCTCGTCGCGCTTGATCCGTGCGAAGCAGGCGACCGGCAGCGCGAGCCCCGCGAGGGTCAGCGGCCACAGCACCCAGCCCACGCTCAGTGAGCCGGTCAGGCCGACGACGGTGTAGCAGGCGGCCGCGAGCGCGAGCCACAGCAGGCCGCGCTTGATGAGGCGCGAGCGTTCCCCCGCCGTCAGCGGGGCGTTGACGACCGAGCTGGCCGCGGCCAGGTGGCGGCTGCCGAGCAGGTACTGCGTCAGGCCGAGGCTCATGCCCACGCCCGCGAGCGCGAAGCCCAGGTGCCAGTCGACGGACTGGCCGACCGTGCCGATGGTCAACGGGGCGATGAAACCGCCCAGGTTGATCCCCATGTAGAAGATCGTGAAGCCGCTGTCCCTGCGCGGGTCGGTGCGGTCCGGGTAGAGCTGGCCGACCATCGTGGAGATGTTGGACTTCATGATTCCGGCGCCGAGGGCGATGAGGGCGAGGCCCACGAAGAACGTCGCCGTGACCGGGACCGCCAGCAGGAAGTGCCCGCCCACCATCGCGAAGCCGCCGAACGCCACGGCCTTGCGGGCGCCCCAGACGCGGTCGGCGACCCAGCCGCCGGGCAGCGCGAGCAGATAGACCATGGCGTTGTAGACGGAGAAGATCGCGGCGCCGGTGGCGGCGTCGAAGCCGAGCCCGCCCTTGGACTCGGGGGCCACCAGGTAGAGCACGAGGAGGGCCCGCATCCCGACGAAGCTGAACCGCTCCCACATCTCCGTCATGAAGAGCGTGGCCAGGCCGCGGGGGTGTCCGAAGAACGTGGCGCCGTCGGGGGACGGGGCGTTCGGCGACGGGGGTGCCCCGTCGTTCTTCGTCAGGGGTGCGGTCATGATCAGGTCCTTTGGTGCCGGGCAGTCCAAGCAATTGGAACGGCGTAAAGTCGCCGCTCTGCCCGGCAAAGGTCCTGAAACGGACAGCCTAAAGTCCCGAACCGGACGGATGGTCCGGATTCCCGCCCCTCGCGTGCTTCGTCAGCCGTGCCGCGGACGCGATCGTCGAGCGGGCCTCGCGGTCCGTGAGGCCGACATGGAGTGCGGCGTCCGTGAGCTGGGGGGCGAGGGTCTCGCCGATGCCGTTCTCGTAGGCGCGGCAAGCGGCCCAGAACAGCCGGGTGTTGCGCTGTCCCTCGTGGGCGGCGAGCACGAACTGGACGAGTCCCTGGCCCTGTTGGGCGGGCGGCTGTTCCGTCGTCGGGTGCGCGGGATGGTGGGCGCGGGGCGGGGGCGTGAGCAGTCGGAGCAGGGCGGGCGGGCAGGGCGCGGGCGGGAGCTGGGCCGTGCCGGGCACCGTGCTGTAGACGCCGTGCTCGGTGCGGGAGCCGGGGCCGACGAGGTAGCCGCCCGCGCCGCGGATGTCGATGCCGGGGGCGAGCCGGCCCGCCGAGTTGGGCACCACGGCGTCGGGCGGTCCCGCCAGCCAGATGTGGCGGCCGCCGCTCGGCGTGGTCACGACGACGGTGGCGGGGATCGTGAAGAGGTGGCGCAGCGCCAGTTCGCGCAGGGCGGCGGAGGCGTCGGCGCCCGACTTGGTGTCCAGGTCGATGCCGATCAGATGGTGCGGGGGCAGTCCGCAGGCGATGCCGTATCCGGTCGCCCAGGGGGCCGCGGCGAAGAGTTCGCGGATGCGCCGCGGGTCGGTCGACGCGTCGTACACGCCGTGGCCGAGCCTGCCGCATTCGCCGTGGCAGGGGGCCGGGTGGGGGTCTTCGTGGTGGGGGGAGCGCAGGGCGGGGAGCTTGGTGCCGGACAGCGGGATCACCGCGAGGCCGCGCTCGGCGGCGGACAGTGCGTGGGCGAGCGCCAGGGCGGTGGCATGGCGGTCGATGGTGGCCATGCCTTCAGTTTCGTACAAGCGTTCGAAGAAGGGAAGGGGGCGCGTCAGGGGCGGGCTCCGCAGGTGCGGTCCCGCCGGGAAGCGGGGGGTGCTCTTCGAGGGGGTGCCGGAACGCTTCACCGCGTGCGGCGCTTGGGTCCGGCCCTGGCCCGACCGGGGCTGACCGGGGCGAACGGGTCCGAGCCGGTGCGTTGGGGGCGTGAAGCGGGTTTATCGACATGTCCTCACGCTTGCGGGGGAATCGGGGCTTCCGGGGTGGTTCGCCGGGGATTCGGTGGGCAACTCTGGACTCGCGACGTCGTGCAGCACTCCAAGGTCGTCGGCCAACTGCCTTGGAATAAGCCGTACTTCTGGGTACTCCCGGCTCCGCCGGTGCGTACCTCCTGTTCTGGAGGAATAGACATGGCAAGCATCCGTACCGCCCGCGTCATCGCCGCGGCAGCGGCCCTGCCCCTGGCCGCCGCGCTCTTCTCGGGCGTCGCGATGGCCGACAACGGCTCTTTCGCGGACAACGGATCGAACGCGGGTGTGGCGACCGTCTCCGGTGGCGGCGTCGGCGGCGACAACAACGGGAACTCGAACACCACGCAGCAGCAGGCGGTCGGCAACGGCGCCTCGAACCAGAACAACAACGCTCAGGTGAACGGTTCCGGCTTCACGGCGATCGACCAGTCGAACGAGAACATCGCCGTCAGCTTCACCGAGCTCTGGTGAGCCGACGGGGCCTCCGGGAGCTTGGGACGGCTCCCCGGGGCTGACTCTGTGGGGTGTGACGGCCTGCGCGGCGGTACTTCGGTGCCGCCGCGCAGGCTTGTCCGCGTGCCGGGGCGCCCCGGCCGTGGAGGCGTCGGGCGGTACGGGGTGATCTCTTGACACCGGGACGGTTTCTGACGGACAGTCAGAAAAACTTGTCGGTACGAGACGGAGAGGCCGCCACGTGCACCTCGCCCCCACCGAACGCCAGCATCAGCTCCGCGCCGAACTGCGCGCGTACTTCCGGGACGTGATGCCCGCGGGACCGCCCGACAGCACCGATGCGACCGGACAGCGCAGGCTCCTGCGGAGGATCGGCGCCGACGGCATGCTCGGGATCGGGTGGCCCGTCGAGTACGGCGGCCAAGGGCGGGGCGCCGACGAGCAGTTCGTCTTCTTCGACGAGGCGTACCGCGCGGGCGCGCCCGTGTCGATGGTCACCCTGAACACCGTCGGGCCGACCCTCATGAAGTACGGCACCGAGGAGCAGAAGGCCGCCTTCCTGCCGCGCATCCTCAGCGGCGACACCGTCTTCGCGATCGGCTACAGCGAGCCGTCGGCGGGCACGGACCTGGCCTCGCTGCGGACCAGGGCGGTGCGCGACGGCGACGACTGGCTGATCGACGGACAGAAGATCTTCACCTCGAACGCGCAGCACGCCGACTGGATCTGGCTGGCCTGCCGCACCGCCCCCGAGGCCCCCAAGCACCGGGGCATCTCGATCATCCTCGTCCCCACCGGCGCCCCCGGGTTCTCGTGGACGCCGATCGAGACGGTCGGCGGCCTGACGACGACGGCGACGTACTACGACGGGATCCGGGTGCCCGCGGGAAACCTCGTCGGCGAGGAGAACGACGGCTGGGGCCTCATCACCAACCAGCTCAACCACGAGCGGGTGGCGCTCGCCGCGATCGGCATGCAGGCGGAGGACTTCTACGCGGCGGCGCTGGACTCGGCCCGCACTCCCGACCCGGTGACGGGCGAGCGCCGGATCGACGCTCCGTGGGTGCGGTCGAGGCTGGCCGAGGCGCAGGCGCGGCTCGCGGCGAACCGGCTGCTCAACTGGCGTCTGGTGGACGACGTGGGGGCGGGGCGGCTGGCACCGGGCGATGCGAGCGGCGTGAAGTTCATGGGAACCGAATCGGCCGTCGAGGTCTACCGGATCTGCCAGGAGGTCATGGGCGAGCCGGGCCTCGTGCGGGGCGGTTCGCCGGGTGCCGCCGGGGGCGGTGAGCTGGAGCGGATGAACCGGGCCGCGCAGATCAACACGTTCGGGGGCGGGGTGAGCGAGGTGCAGCGCGAGATCGTCGCGACCATGCGGCTCGGCATGCGGAGGGGACGTCGGTGAAGGACATCGCGTACGAGGAGCTGAAGGCCTTCGAGGGCAGGGCCGCGGAGGAGACGGGGCGCGGCAAGGACCCGGTCAACCGGCCGATGATCAGGCACTGGTGCGAGGCGATGGGCGACACCAACCCCGCGTACGGCGGCGCGGATCCGGTGGCCCCGCCGACGATGCTGCAGGCGTGGACCATGGGCGGACTCTCTGCGAACGGCGGGCGGTTCCTCGCCCACGACGAGCTGTTCGCGCTGCTGAACGGCGCGGGATACACCTCGGTGGTCGCGACCGACTGCGAGCAGGAGTATCTGCGGGCCCTGCGGCCAGGCGACGAGATCACCTTCGACGCGGTGATCGAGTCGGTGTCCGAACGCAAGACGACCAAGCTCGGCACGGGGCACTTCATCACGACCCGGATGGACGTCAGGGCCGACGGCGAGCTCGCGGGGACCCACCGCTTCCGCATCCTCAAGTACGCCCCCGCGCAACGGAAACCGAAGGGCAAGCGCCCCCGGCCCGTCGTCAACAGGGACAACGCGGGCTTCTGGGACGGCGTCGCCGCCCACCGCCTCCTGATCCAGCGCTGCGGCGGCTGCGGCACCCTGCGCTTCCCCTGGCTGCCGGGGTGCAACGCCTGCGGCTCCGCCGAGTGGGACACGGTCGGGGCGAGCGGCGAGGGCACGGTCTATTCCTACGTCGTGATGCACCACCCGCCCTTCCCCGCCTTCGACCCGCCCTATGCCGTCGGTCTGATCGAGCTGGCGGAAGGCGTGCGGATCGTCAGCAATGTGATCGGGGTGCCGTACGACAAGGTGCGCATCGGGATGCCCGTGCGGCTCGAATTCCAGCGGGTCGACGCGGAGTTGGAGCTGCCCGTGTTCCGGGCCGTGGACGGTGCGGTGGGGGGCGAGGGCTGACATGGACTTCACGCCCACGGAGGAGCAGGCGGCCGCGCGCGACCTCGCGGGACAGATCTTCGGCGATCTGGCCACGCCCGAGCGGCTCGCGGCGGCGGGCACCGGGGCGGACGCCGAACTGTGGAAGGAGCTGTGCGCGGCGGGACTGCCCGGCGCGGTGGCGGACGTCGGACTGCTCGGGCTCGTGCTGCTCCTTGAGGAACAGGGGCGGGTGACGGCCCAGGTGCCCTTCGCGGCGAGCTGCGTCTACGGCCTGCTCGCGGTGGCCGCGCACGGCACGGACGAGCAGCGCGCCCGGCTGCTGCCCGCGCTGCGGGAGGGCGCGGCGGTCGCCACGGGGGCCTTCCCCGCGCGGAGTGGGGTGACGGCGGACGGGGACGGGGTGCTCGGCGGCGCGGTGCCCTGGGTGCCGTGGCTGCGGGACGCCACCCACGTCCTGGTGGCCACCGCCGACGAGAGCCTGTGGCTGGTGCGGGTGGCCGATGCGCGCGTGGAGCCGGTCGAGTTGACGGCGCCCTGGGCGGCCGGGCGGCTCGTCCTCGACGGGACGCCGGGCGAGCGGATCGGCGGCGCCGCTGCCTACGAGGACGTACGGGCGAGTGCGCGCACGGCCTTCGCGGGGCTGCAGGCCGGGGTGTGCGCGGGATCCCTCGCCAGGGCCGTGGACCACACGAACGAGCGCGAGCAGTTCGGGCGTCCCCTGGCCGCCAAGCAGGGCGTCCAACTCCGCGCCGCCGACGCGTACATGGACACCGAGGCGATCCGGGTCACCGCCTACGAAGCGGCCTGGCGGCGCGACGCGGGCCTGGCGTACGCCACTCACGCGCTGACCGCAGCCTGGTGGGCGTCGGAGGCGGGCAAGCGCGTCGTGCACGCGGGCCAGCATCTGCACGGCGGCATGGGCGCCGACCTCGACCACCCGGTGCATCGGCACTTCCTGTGGGGGCGGCAACTGGACGCGTATCTGGGCTGCGGGAGCGAAGTCCTGGAGGAACTGGGCGAGTTGCTGGCGCGGCCGGACGCTCAAGAGGGCGAGCCGACGCGCGGAGGACCGAAGGAGGGGACGGCATGAAGGCCGGTGACGCGCTGCCGCCGCTGGAGATTCCGATCACCCGCACCCTGATCGTCGCCGGGGCCGTGGCGTCCCGCGACTACCAGGACGTGCATCACGACGCGGAGCTGGCGAAGGCCAAGGGCTCCCCCGACATCTTCATGAACATCCTCACCACGAACGGCCTGGTGGGCCGGTACATCACCGACCACTTCGGCCCCGCGGCGGTCCTCCGGAAGGTGGCCATCAGGCTCGGGGCGCCCAACTATCCGGGGGACACGATGGTGTTGACGGGCGAGGTGGAGCGCGTCGACGCCGCACCCGAGGGGCGGACGGCCACGGTCAAGGTGGTGGGGGCCAATGGCATCGGCAAGCACGTGACCGGCACGGTGACCGTGTCCGTCCCCGGGGGAGGCGCCGCATGAGTGTCCGTACGCGCGACAGCCTCGGGGGGCGGGCCGCGATCGTCGGCATCGGGGCGACGGAGTTCTCCAAGGACTCGGGGCGCAGCGAACTCAAGCTCGCGGTGGAGGCCGTGCACGCCGCGCTCGACGACGCCGGGCTCGCCCCCGCCGACGTCGACGGCATGGTCACCTTCTCCATGGACACCAGCCCGGAGATCACGGTCGCGCAGGCGGCCGGCATCGGGGAGCTGTCCTTCTTCTCCCGCGTGCACTACGGCGGCGGCGCGGCCTGTGCCACCGTCCAGCAGGCGGCGCTCGCGGTGGCGTCCGGAGTGGCCGAAGTCGTGGTCTGCTACCGGGCGTTCAACGAGCGCTCGGGCCGCAGGTTCGGCTCGGGGGTGCAGCAGCGCGAGCCGTCGGCGGAGGGTGCCGCGCTCGGCTGGTCGCTGCCGTTCGGCCTGCTGACGCCCGCCTCCTGGGTGGCGATGGCGGCGCAGCGCTATCTCCATGCGTACGGACTCACTCCCGACGCCTTCGGTCATGTCGCCGTCACCGACCGGAAGTACGCGGCCACGAACCCCGCCGCGTACTTCCACGGCAAGCCGATCACGCTCGCGGACCACGCCGCCTCGCGCTGGATCGTCGAGCCCCTGCGGCTCCTGGACTGCTGCCAGGAGACGGACGGCGGTCAGGCGATCGTCGTCACCGGCGCGGAGCGGGCCAGTGATCTGCCGCAGCGGCCCGCCGTGATCGCGGCGGCGGCGCAGGGCGCGGGACGGGCGCAGGAGCAGATGACCAGCTTCTACCGCGACGACCTGAGCGGGCTGCCCGAAATGAGCGTGGTGGCACGGCAGTTGTGGCGCACGTCGGGGCTCGCCCCGGCCGACATCGACGTCGGCATCCTCTACGACCACTTCACGCCGTTCGTGCTGATGCAGCTGGAGGAGTTCGGCTTCTGCGGTCCCGGCGAGGCCGCGGACTTCGTCGCCGAGGAGCGGCTGCCGCTGAACACGCACGGCGGGCAGCTCGGAGAGGCGTATCTGCACGGGATGAACGGGATAGCGGAAGCGGTCAGGCAGCTGCGCGGCACGTCCGTGAACCAGCTGCCCGGTGCCTCGCGGGCCCTGGTCACCGCGGGCACGGGTGTCCCCACATCGGGGCTGATTCTGGGGTCGGACGGCTGAACGCGGCGCGTGTCCCGGGTCCGTGAAGGACCCGGGGACCGTTCACTCGCCCTATGTGTCTCCGAAAGATGATCATTGGACTTGCCCTGGCACTGGCGGCGCTGACCACCCTGACCCTGGAACCGGCCGTGTCCCCCTCGCGCGCCGCGACCGGGTCCGCCGGATCCGCCGGTGCCGAGTCCGGGGCGGCCACTCCCACGGCCGCCAAGGTGTCGACGTTCCGCGGCTGGGCCTTCGACACCTGTGTCGCCCAGTCCCTCGACACCATGAAGCGCTGGCGGCAGTCCCACTACCGCGCGGTCGGCATCTACTACGCGGGCCGCGGCCGGGCCTGCAAGAAGCAGCCGTACCTCGACCGCGGCTGGACGCGCGCGGTCAAGCGGATGGGCTGGCGGGTGCTTCCCGTGTACGTCGGCTCGCAGGCGCCGTGCGTGACCGCGAAGCACAAGAAGGACGTACGGATCGGACGGAACCCCCGCAGCCAGGGGCGGCGTGAGGGTCACGACGCGGTGCGCAAGGCGAAGCGGGTCGGCATCAAGCGGCGCAGCCCGCTCTACCTGGACATGGAGGCGTACACCTACCGCGAGAAGGCGTGCGCGCGCACCACGCTCTCCTTCGTCCGGGCCTGGGACCGCGAGGTGCGCAGGCACGGATACGTCCCCGGGTTCTACAGCAGCGCCGACTCGGGCGTACGGCACATGGAGGCGGCGCGGCAGGCGGGCGTGCGGGACCTGCCGACGGTGATGTGGTTCGCGCGCTGGCACACCCGGCCCCATCTGTACCGGGAGCCCGGGCTCGCACGGCACGCGTGGCACCCCGCTCGGCGCATCCACCAGTACGCGGGGAACGTGAAGGAACGGCACGGCGGGCGCACCCTGGTGATCGACCGCAATCTGGTGCACGCCCCGGTGGCCCGCATCCGCTGACGGGTCCGGGGGCAGGGGCGTGCGACGGGGGCGTGCGACGGGGGCGTGCGGCGGGGGTGTGCGACGGGGGTGTGCGACGGGGGTGTGCGGTGCCGGCGGGCGGTACGGGGGTACGGGTCTCGGGGGTGAACCCTCAGGGATGTGCTCCGCCCCCTCCACCTGAAGGAGGTGGAGCCAGCACCACTCGTACAACCTGAGGCGGACACGGCTTCGGGACCTGCGGCCGATCCGCCGAAGTAGGGGGCGCTTCTAGCGTGGAGCCATGACCGCATCCATGGTGTCCGTGTGCACCAGCGCATCGAAGGCCGCGACGCGGGGCACGGGCCCCGCGCGGGCCGCGGGGCCCTCGGCGTATCCGTCGTTCGCCTCCTACGTCCGGGCCCGCCAGCCCGTACTGCTGCGCACCGCCCGCTCGCTGACCGCGAATCCGAGCGATGCCGAGGACCTGCTGCAGACCGCGCTCACGAAGACGTACGTCGCGTGGGACCGGATCGAGGACCACCGTGCCCTCGACGGCTATGTGCGCCGCGCGCTGCTCAACACGCGTACGTCGCAGTGGCGCAAGCGCAAGGTCGACGAGTTCGCGTGCGACGAGCTGCCGGAGCCCGACGTGGTGCCGGCCGGGGACCCGGCCGAGCAGCAGGTGCTCCGCGACGCGATGTGGCGCGCGATCATGAAGCTGCCCGCGCGGCAGCGGGCGATGGTCGTCCTGAGGTATTACGAGGACCTCAGCGAGGTCCAGACCGCCGAGGTGCTCGGGGTCTCGGTCGGCACGGTCAAGAGCGCGGTGTCGCGGGCGCTCGGCAAGCTCCGCGAGGACCCGGAGCTCACCCCGGTCCGCTGAGCGGGACCCGACATGATCGATCATCCTCTGGAGTAGTGACATACCAAGCGGTATGCGCGCAGAATCAGCGCAACCCCTACCGCCGCGCAGGCGATGCTGCCCCAGGAGGACGCCGTGCTGAGCACGATGCAGGACGTACCGCTGACCGTCACCCGCATCCTCCGGCACGGGACGACCGTGCACGGGACGTCCCAGGTCATCACCTGGACCGGCGAAGCGGCCCCGCAGCGCCGCAGCTTCCACGAACTCGGCGAGCGCACGGCCCAACTGGCCCACGCGCTGCGCGACGACCTCGGGGTCACCGACGACGAGCGGGTGGCCACCTTCATGTGGAACAACGCCGAACACGTCGAGGCGTACTTCGCGGTGCCCTGCATGGGCGCCATCCTGCACACCCTCAATCTGCGGCTGCCCGCGGACCAGCTGACGTGGATCGTCAACCACGCCGCCGACCGCGTCATCATCGTCAACGGCTCCCTCATCGGCCTCCTCGCGCCGCTCCTGCCCCGGCTCACGACCGTCGAGCACATCGTGGTCACAGGACCCGGCGACCGCTCGCCCCTGGCGGGCGCCCACGCGCAGGTGCACGAGTACGAGGAACTGCTCGCCGGGAAGCCCACCGCCTACGACTGGCCCGAGCTCGACGAACGCGCCGCGGCCGCCATGTGCTACACCTCCGGCACCACCGGCGAACCCAAGGGCGTCGTCTACTCCCACCGCTCCATCTACCTGCACTCCATGCAGGTCAACATGACGCAGTCGATGGGCCTCACGGACGCGGACACGAGCCTGGTCGTCGTACCGCAGTTCCACGTCAACGCCTGGGGCCTGCCGCACGCCACGCTGATGACCGGCGTGAACATGCTGATGCCGGACCGATTCCTGCAGCCCGCGCCGCTCGCCGAGATGATCGAGGCGGAGCGGCCCACGCACGCGGCCGCGGTCCCCACCATCTGGCAGGGCCTGCTCGCCGAACTCACCGCGAGGCCCCGTGACGTCGCCTCGCTCGGCCAGGTCACGATCGGCGGCTCGGCCTGCCCGCCCTCCCTGATGGCGGCGTTCGACGACCTCGGCATGCGGGTCTGCCACGCCTGGGGCATGACGGAGACGTCCCCGCTCGGCACGGTCTCCCGCCCGCCGGCCCACGCGATCGGCACCGACGAGGAGTTCGCCTACCGGCTCACGCAGGGCCGTTTCCCCGCCGGGGTCGAGGGCCGCCTGGTCGGGCCCGGCGGCGAACACCTGCCCTGGGACGGCGAGTCCGCGGGTGAGCTGGAGGTGCGCGGCCCCTGGATCGCGGGCGCCTACTACGGCGGCGCGGGCGGCGAGACCATCAGGCCCGACGACAAGTTCAGCGAGGACGGCTGGCTGAAGACCGGCGACGTCGGCGTGATCTCCCCCGACGGCTTCCTGACCCTCACCGACCGGGCGAAGGACGTCATCAAGTCGGGCGGCGAGTGGATCTCCTCGGTCGAGCTTGAGAACGCCCTGATGTCCCACCCGGACGTGGCCGAGGCCGCGGTCGTCGCCGTGCCCGACGAGAAGTGGGGCGAACGCCCGCTCGCCACGGTCGTCCTGCACAAGGACGCGACCGCCGACTACGCGTCGCTGCGCGACTTCCTCGCGGGCAGCATCGCCAAGTGGCAGCTCCCCGAGCGCTGGGCGGTCATCGACGCCGTCCCGAAGACCAGCGTCGGCAAGTTCGACAAGAAGGTGCTGCGCAGGCAGTACGCGGCCGGTGAGCTGGAGGTCACCGAGCTCTGACGCACCGAAGCCGACCCCTGTCCCGGCGCACCACGCGCCCGGCCAGGGGCCTCGGCCCTGGCGTCAGTTCGTGCCGATCTTCGCGAGCAGGTCCACGATCCGGCTCTGCACCTCGGTGCTCGTGGAGCGCTCCGCCAGGAAGAGCACCGTCTCCCCGGCCGCGAGGCGCGGCAGCTCGGTCTCGTCGACGGCCGCGGTGTAGACGACCAGCGGGGTGCGGTTCAACTGCCCGTTCGCGCGCAGCCAGTCGATGATCCCCGCCCTGCGGCGGCGCACCTGGAGCAGGTCCATGACGACCAGGTTCGGCCGCATCTGCGCCGCCAGCGTCACCGCGTCCGCGTCGCTCTCGGCCCGCGCGACCTGCATGCCGCGCCGCTCCAGCGTCGCGGTGAGCGCGAGCGCGATCTCCTCGTGCTCCTCGATCAGCAGGACCCGCGGCGGGTGCTGCTCGCTGTCGCGCGGCGCGAGAGCCTTCAGGAGTACGGCGGGGTCGGCGCCGTACGCCGCCTCGCGCGTCGCCTGGCCGAGCCCCGCCGTCACCAGAACGGGCACCTCGGCGGCCACCGCGGCCTGCCGCAGCGACTGCAGCGCCGTCCGCGTGATCGGCCCGGTCAGCGGGTCCACGAAGAGCGCCGCGGGGAACGCCGCGATCTGCGCGTCGACCTCCTCGCGGGAGTGCACGATCACGGGCCGGTAGCCGCGGTCGCTCAGCGCCTGCTGCGTGGTCACGTCGGGCGCGGGCCACACCAGGAGCCGCCGCGGGTTGTCCAGCGGCTCCGGCGGCAGCTCGTCGTCCATCGGCTGCGGCTGGGGCCGGTTCGCGACCTCGACGGCGCCGCCGGGTCCGTCCAGCGGCTCGGGCCCCTCGTCGGCGTCCTCGTCGGGGGCGCCTATCGCGTACGACCGTCCGGTGCCCTCGGTGACGGACGCGAGGCGCGACTGCGGGTGTGCGGGGGCGCCCGGCTGCGGCTGCGGATGCGGGCGCGCCGACGTCTCGGGGCGCTCGTCGGCCGTGGGCTCCGGGGGCGTGGCCAGCCTGCGCCGCCGCCCGGAACCGCCGAGCGTCTGCGAGGAGGACTGCGCGGGACCCGCCGCCTGGGCCTGCTGCGGATCGGCGGACGGCTGCGGCGTGCCCTGCGGCGGCGTCTGCGGCATCGGGCCCGCGGCGGCCGCCCGCGGATCCGCCTGCTCGGGCCGCGGGGCCCTGGGCGGCAGCGGAGGCTGCGGCGACTGCGGGATACGGGCGGTGCGCGGCGTCTCCTTGCCCTGCTGCTGCGCGCCCGGCTGCGGCTGTCCGCCCTGCTGGCGGCGCTGTTCCTCGGAGATCTGCTGCCCGAACGGCACGCCCTGCCCGAGCGTCCGCACGCTGATGGCGCGCCCCTGCGTCGAGTTGGGGTCGCCGGGCGCGGCCTCGGCGGGCAGCGGCTGGGCGGCCCGCGCCTGGCCCTGCGGACCGCGCTCGGGCGGCAGCGCGGCACCCCTGCCGGGCACGGGGACGCCCTGGGCCGGAGTGCCCGCGGAGTGCGGGCTGCCCTGGGCGGGCACACCGCCGGCCGGGGTCGGGCTCTCGGGCCACGGCTGCGGCGCGGGCAGCGGGCCCGGCTCCGCGTCGCCCGGAGCGGTCCGCGCGCCGGGCACCGAGGGGCCCTGCGCCGCCGGGGCCTCGTCGGGCGCGGGGCGCGAGCGGCGGCGGCCCGTCGGGGCCTGCGCCGGGTGGGGCTGCGGAGGCGTGTGGTCGTCGCCCGTGTCGTGCGCGGCGGCGGCGTGCTGGCCGGTGTCGTCCTGGCCGGTGCCGTCCGGGGCGGCCGGGTACTCCTGGTCCGGGGTGCGGTCGGCCGCGGCGGGCGGCAGCGCGAAGACGCGTCCGTTGTTGGCCTCTTCCGCGGCGGCCCGCTCCTTGGCGGCGGCCAGCGCACGCCGCGCGCGACGCCCGGTGCCGTTCGGGGCCTCCGCAGGCGCGGGACCCGAGGCCAGCGCGGGCAGCGCGGGCTGCTCGCCGCCCCGCCGTGCGCGACGGCCCGTCCCGTCGGCCGGTACGGGCACGCCCTGCGGCGGCACCGTCTCGCCCAACGCGGCGGATCCCGCGGCATGTTCGGCCGCCGTCAGCACGGCACCCTCGGCCGGGCTCGGCCGCCCGCGCCGACGCCCCGTACCGCCGGAGGTACCGCCACCGGACGTGTCACCGGACGACGCCGCGTCGGCGGGAGCGCCCGCCGCGTCCCCGGTCACCGCGCCGCCGAGGGTCTCCGGAGAGGCCGCCTCGGCAGCGCGCCGGCCCCTGCGCCGCCCCGTACCGGTCGATGCGACGGGCGCCTGCTCGTCAGGACCACCGGCTTCGTGGCCGCCCGGCACCGCGCTCTCCAGGAAGGAGTCGACGGAGGGCCGCCGGGCCCGCCGACGTCCACCTCCCGAAGTCCCCGCGGCCTGCCCGGGCACCACAACGTTCTCGCTGGAACCAGAACCAGAACCAGAACCAGAACTGGCACCGGCACCGGAGCCCGACGTCGAAGAAACACCAGCCTCCGTAGAGGGCGCCTTCGTAGACCCACTCTCCGTAGAGCCCGCCCCGATCGGCACCTCAAGTACGTACGCACTGCCGCTCATCCCCGGCACCTCGTGCGTCTGCAGCACGCCGCCGTGCGCCCGCACGATGCCGCGGACGATCGGCTCGTGCACCGGGTCGCCGCCGGAGTAGGGGCCCCGCACCTCGATGCGGACGACCTCACCGCGCTGGGCCGCGGCCACGACGATGGTGGAGTCGACATAGCCGCCGCCGGCAGCGCCGACGCCGGGCCGGGTGTTGCCCGTGGCGTCGATGCCCGCCACGTCGGCGACGAGGTGCGCGACCGCCGTGGCGAACCGCTCCGCGTCCACCGCGAGCTCTATCGGCGGCGCGTGCACCGCGAACTGCGCGCGGCCCGGGCCGATCAGCTCGACCGCGCCCTCCACGCCCGCGGCGACGACCGCGTCGAGCATGACCGTCGTACGGGAAAGCTCTTCGTCTCCGGCGTCGAGGCGCTGGAAGCCGAGGACGTTGTCGACGAGGGTCGTCATGCGGGCGTACCCGGCGGACAGGTGGTGCAGGACCTGGTTGGCCTCGGGCCACAGCTGTCCCGCGTCGTCGGAGGCGAGCGCGGACAGCTCGCGGCGCAGCTCGTCGAGGGGCCCGCGCAGGGACGAGCCGAGGACGGCGAGCAGCTGCTCGTGCCGCGCGGCGAGCGCCTCGTACCGGGTCTTCTCGCGCTCGGCCAGTTCCTCGAAGCGGTCCTTCTCGCGCTCGGCGAGCGCCGCGTACCGCTCCTGCTCCGCGGCGAGTTCCTCGGCCCGCTGCTCTTCGGCGGCCTTGATCTCCTCGGCGCGCCGCTCGGCGGCGGCGGCCAGCTCCTCCGCGTGCCGCGCGACGGCCGCCTCGTGCTTCTCGGCCAGTTCGTCGTAGGGCCTGCGGTCGGTGAACGTCATCACCGCGCCGACCAGTTGGTCCCCGTCGCGCACCGGCGATGTCGTCAGGTCGACCGGCACCTTGGCGCCGCTCTTGGACCACAGGACCTGCCCGCGCACCCGGTGCTTGCGCCCGGAGCGCAGCGTGTCGGCGAGCGGGGACTCCTCGTAGGGGAAGGGCTCGCCGTCGGCGCGCGAGTGCAGGACCAGCGGGTGCAGTTCCTGCCCGCCGAGGTCGCTCGCCCGGAAGCCGAGTATCTGGGCGGCGGCCGGATTGACGAGGACGACCCGTCCTTCGGTGTCCGTGCCGACGACGCCCTCCGCCGCGGCGCGCAGGATCATCTCGGTCTGCCGCTGCGAACGGGCCAGTTCGGCCTCGGTGTCCAGGGTGCCCGAAAGATCCCGTACGACGAGCATCAGCAGCTCGTCGCCGGTGTAGCCGTGGCTGTCGTACGCGTCCCTGCCGTCCTCCAGCGGGGAGCTCGTGACCTCCACGGGGAACTCGAGGCCGTCCGTGCGCCGCGCGGTCATCCGCGTGGGCTTGGTGCGTCCGCGACCGTCGATGGAGTCCGGACGCCGCATGGATCCGGGGATGAGCCGGGAGTCGAACTCCGGAAGGAGATCGAGCAGTCCGCGCCCCACGAGCGCGGTGCCCGGTGCCTCGAACGCCTCGAGCGCGATCGCGTTGGCGTTCACGACGGTGCCGTTGGCGTTGACCAGGACCAGCGCGTCCGGGAGCGCGTCGAGTATCGCTGCGAGGCGAGCAGCGCCTCGGGATGGCCTGCTGCTCACGACGACGCTTCCTCCCTGATTACCGCTGCTTGCCGACCCGCTCAGGCCATCTTGCCCCTCGGCCCGTGGCGTGTCACGGGAGGGAGTCTACGGGGAGTGGTTGCGCGCGCGACGCCGGATGAGAGGGAGGTCGCACGCAGAAGATGTGAGTTTTCGGTACCGCCTGGTCACGCGGAGGTCGCGGGCAGCACCGGCTCCAGGGCGTGCCACCGCGCGATCTCACAGCCGTTGTGGAGGTCGTACGCGGCGTCCACGGGCCGTCCCTGCCAGGTTCCCGTGATGTGTGCGGTGGCGGGTCCGCCGTACACCATCGTGCACATGGTGTCGGGGGCGACGGGCGCGAACGGGTCGGTCCCGTAGACGGTGACTTCGTCGAGCCGCGCGCACGCGTCCGCGGCGTCCGGGTGCGTGCCGCCCGTCGGGTGGCATTCCAGTTCGTACGTTCCGTCGCCCTCGCTCCCCGCCTCGGTGAACGTGATCGTGAGCCGGTCGGTCGGGGCGACGATGTGCGCCCCGGCGTGCGCGGTGGTGGCGTGCGCGGTGGCGGGCACGGCGGACAGGGCGGCGGCGGAGGCGACGGCGGTGAGGGCGAGGCGGCGCAGCATTGCGGGCTCCATGGAGACGGGGGGCTGGAGAAGGGTGCTGGGGAAGGGGGCTGGGGAAGGGGAGGCCGGGACGGATGGCTCCGCCTCCACCGCGTCTAACGCCGTAAGCCGCGCGGCGTTGCGGGGCCGGGCGGTGCTTTGCCCTCGGGGCCGCGTGGCTAGTACCGTGGGGGCCGCGATTGGTGACACGCCGCCTGGCTGTGTCATCATCTGCACGCACCCCCGCGCTCGCGCAGGTGTGCAAGCTGGAGGCGTCGCCTAGTCCGGTCTATGGCGCCGCACTGCTAATGCGGTTTGGGACTTAAATCCCATCGAGGGTTCAAATCCCTCCGCCTCCGCTGCAAGATCCGAAGCCCCGGTCCCTCTGGACCGGGGCTTCGTTGCGTACGGCGTCGCACAGGGTGTTGCGCGGGGTGTTGCGCCCGGGGCCCCGGTGGCGCCCCGGGTGACGTTTCCGCAGGTCACAAGGGGTTCGACTAACGGATTTCACATGGCGGCGGCAGTCATGTAATGTTCTTCCTGTCGCCGCGAACGGGCCGAAGGGCCGGGGAGCGGAGACGGAAAACAAAATAAAACAAGCACTCGTAGCTTAACGGATAGAGCATCTGACTACGGATCAGAAGGTTGCAGGTTCGAATCCTGCCGAGTGCACAGCAGACCAGAGGCCCCGTGGAGAGATCCACGGGGCCTCTGGCTTTTGTTGTGACGGCAACGTCCGACGGCGTGCCTGGCGGCAACCACCCAGGCACATGCCGTCGGCTCTCGGCCTTCCTGAGGTTGTCTCAGGTCCGATGTTGCATGGGCGCGGTGATGGCGCCTCGCGAGCTGCCGCCCGGCAACCCTGGTTCCTTGAGAGATGTCCAAGGTGCATCAGCAACAAGGGAAACGTGTCTGTTCGGCCCCTGTCCGCCGTGGCCAATTACGACGCTAGGCACTGCGCGCCGCGTGTTGCGAGAGTGGGATGCCTGTAATCCGGCGGGAAAATCCGGCGGGAACATGAAATCCCGGAAGGGGGATTTATGCCGCGTCCTCTCAAGACGGCGACGTATTCCATCCAGGTGTTCAGCGACGACACCAATCTCGACGCCTACCAAGGCCAAGGGGTGTGGACTCGCGACCCGCAACTGGGCTACCAGGAGTGGCAGCTGGACCTGGTGAGCGAGACACCCGAAGGCACGGGGATCTACACGATCAAGACCACCGTGCCCCAGTACGAGGGCAAGTGCCTTGAGGCCACCGCTCAGGGTGGCGAAGTAGTGCTGCGCGACTACAACCCCGACAAGCTGTCCCAGCTCTGGGTTGTGGACCTGGGGCAGGAGCAGACCGCAATCGAGAGCCGCAAGTTCCGGGCGCTGGTCCTCACGGCCAATGGCGTGGACACCGCGGTGACGCTCAAGGAAAAGCAGGGCGAGTCGCCCGCTCAGACCTGGTCCTTCTACAACAAGGGATAGGTCAAGGGGAAAGCTGTTCGCTTCTCGCGCTTTCTTCTTTCGCCGCAGGCGGTTGATGAATAGTGCGTGCATTTCCCGCGGTTCCGCTGAAAAGGCGGAACCGTCGGGTGGACGACAGCGCGGGCGCACTCCTCGGGCCCGAGGAGGGCACGACAACTGGGCCGTGGTGCTGGCCGCCGCCGTGTGGCCGCGGCGGAGATGCGGCTCCTTCGGGGCCTCAGGTGCGGCCTGCCAGGCCTGATTCCCAGGCCCATGCTGCGATGCCTACGCGGTTGCGGGCCTTCAACTTGGCCTGGATGTTGGCGATGTGGGTCTTCGCCGTGCCGGGGGAGATGAAGAGGGCCGCGCCGATCTCGGTGTTGGTGAGGCCGTCGGCGACGAGGCGGGCGATCTCCTCCTCGCGGGCGGTGAGGGGGGAGGGGGCGCCCGGCACCGGTGGGGGGACGGGCGGCGTACGCAGGAGGCGCACCGTGATCTGCGGGCTGATCAGGAGGTCCCCGGCCATCGCGGCGCGCACGCCCTCGATGAGGAGGCCGGGGCCCGAGCGCTTGAGGAGGAAGCCGCAGGCGCCGTCGCGCAGGGCCGTGCGGACGTAGTCGTCGTGGTCGAAGGTCGTGACGACGAGGACGCGCGTCGGGTCCGTGACGTCGGGGCCCGCGAGGCGCCGGGTGACCTCGAGGCCGTCGAGGCCCGGCATGCGGATGTCCGCGATGACCAGGTCGGGGCGCAGCCGGTGCGCGAGGTCGACCGCGGCCAGGCCGTCGGGGGCCTCGCCGACGACCGTCATGTCCGGCTGGGAGTCGAGGATCAGGCGGAATCCGCTGCGGACGTCGTCCTGGTCGTCGGCGAGGACGATGCGGGTGTGCGGGGCGGTCACTTCGGCTCCTGGGAGGGTGCGCAGGCGGGTACGGGGTGCGGCCCGGCGGGGTCCGTGGCCGTTCTGGGCAGGACCGCCGTCAGGCGCCAGCCGTCCGTGCCGTGCGGGCCCGCGGTGAGCGTGCCGCCCAGGGCCTCGGCGTGTTCCGTGAGGGCGGGCAGGCCGAGGCCGCCGCGGGTGGCGCGGTTGCGGGGGGCCGGTGTGCGGCGGGCGGCCGGGGCGTCGTTGGACACGTGGAGCTCCACCGACGCGGGTGTGAGGGTCAGGGTGATCCGGGCCAGGGTGGCCGCGGGGGCGTGTCTGCGGATGTTCGTCAGGGCCTCGACGACGATGCGGTACGCGGCCGCGCCCGCCTCGCGGGAGAGGGCTCCGGCCGTCCCCGGCGGCATGCGGAGTTCTGCGCCGGTGGCTCCCGCCGCCGTGAACTCGTCGACGAGGGACGGGAGATGGTCGAGTCCCGGCAGGGCGGCCGTGGGGGAACGCTCGGGGCCGTGCAGCATCTCCACGGTGCGGTCCATCGACGCGAGGGCGCTCAGGCCCGCCTTCTCGATGCGCTCCAGGGCGAGTACCGCCTGCGCCGGGTCCGTGGCGGCGACGAAGCGGGCCGCCTGCGCCTGGACGACGATGCCGCTGATGTCGTGGGCCACGAAGTCGTGCAGATCGCGGGAGAGTTGGAGCCGCTGGGCGCGGCGTGCCTCGGTGACGGCGTCCCTGCGGCGCAGCTCCACGTGGCGCGGGTAGGCGCCTGCCGCGGCCGCGCCGACGGCGGGGAGCAGCCAGAACGCCGCGGCCCCCGTCCGTTCCAGGAACGATCCCTCGATCAGTGGATACGGCCATGCCGCGGCCGCCACCGCGGCGAGCGGGGCGGCGAACCAGGCCTCGGGCCACGGCGACCGGCGGACCACCGCGGCGAGCAGAAGCAGCAGGAGCGCGGCCTCCGACAGCTTCCAGCCGGAACCGACGTGCAGGCCGGCCGCCGGGTAGCCGAAGGTGGCCAGCAGGGAGAGGGCCGCGCAGACCGCGGTGGGCGTGGCGAGCCGGTCGCGGCGCCCGCGGACCAGGAGGAGGGCCGAGGCGCAGAGCGCGGCCGCGGTCGGCAGGCAGCCGAGTGCCAGTGCCTGGGCCGACGTCGTGCTCGCCGCGAGTGCCGTCGTCATGCTCTTCCCCCCGTCGCGCCCCTGGTGGGCCCGCTGGTCAGCGTACGAGAGGGGGGTCCGCGGGCGATCTCTGCCGAACGGCATAGGGGCCGG
Source organism: Streptomyces sp. NPDC059002 (assembly GCF_042740435.1). NCBI lineage: Bacteria > Bacillati > Actinomycetota > Actinomycetes > Kitasatosporales > Streptomycetaceae > Streptomyces > Streptomyces sp. NPDC059002. The sequence continues at coordinate 72,907 of NZ_JBHYJI010000025.1, forward strand.
GGGCGCGGCGTGGATCTCTGTGCTGATCGGCGGATGGGCCGGGGCGGGGGGTGCGGGCGAGGCTGTTTCCCGTTCGGCAAAGCGCCGCAACGGGAGGGGAGTTCGTCATGGGATCCGGTTCTTCACGAGGCGTCCGCAGGGGTCGTGCCGTTGGTGTGGTGGGCGCTGCGGCGGCGCTCGCGGGAGTGGCGGCGGCGGGGCCCGCGCCCGCGGATTCCGCCGGTGGCGGCGCCCCGGACACGTCGTCCGCGGCCACCGCTTCGTACGACGTGAGGAGCACGGCGTACGACTCGAAGAGCACGTCGTACGACTCGAAGAGAGGCGCGTACGGCTCGAAGGGCAACGGCAAGGCCCGAGTTCAGGGTTCCGGGCGGATCTCGTACGCCTACTCGCCCGACGACACCATCAAGTTCAGCGTGGACGCGGAGGCCGTGCCGTTCACGCGGCCGATGCCCGGGCTCTCCCTGCCGGGGCTGCCCACGGACGCCCGCGGCACCGTGAAGTTCACGCACTACTCGCCGGGGGCCGAGAAGTTCGGCTGGTCAAAGGCGCGGGTGGACTGCATGGCCACCGGGGGCGGGACCGCGACGCTCACCGCGATCGTCACGAAGACGAATGTCGGCAAGGTGGGCAAGCGGATCGGGATCAGCATCCAGCAGGGGCGCGGCGGCGAGCCCGACCGGCTCGGGTTCGGATGGGACATCGTGAACTTCGAGCCGCGCAGGACCGACGGCAAGGGGGTGGCCGTGGAGTCGCCGGTCGGCACGTGCATGGCGCCCGCGCCGTTCGCGCCGGTCGTCAAGGGCGGGTTCGAGGTCGTGCACGCGGACCTGCCCGCGCTGCCCGGGGCGGTGCGCCGTGGCTGAGACACTCCTCGCACCCGTACCGGCATCCGTACCGGTACCCGTCCCGAGTGCGCCGCGCGTGCCCCGCTGGGTCCGCTGGGCCGCGCACGGTGCCGCGCTGAGCGTCGTCCCGTCGGGTCTGTGGCGGATCGCCATCGCCTTCGGGTGGGACTCCGGGTTCGGCGGGTTCCTCGATCCGTCGCACTTCCCGGGGAAGGGCTCCTTCTATCTGGTCGGCCTCAGCCTGTTCGCCGAGGCGCTCGGGCTGCTCACCCTGGGGCTCGTGCACCGCTGGGGCGAGGTGCTGCCCGACCGGGTGCCGCTGCTCGGCGGGCGGCGGATCCCGACGGCGGCGGCGGTGGTCCCGGCCGCGCTCGGGGCGGCCGTCGTCACCCTCGTCACGGTCACCGGTGCGTTCAGCTGGAACAACTCGGAGAACATGGGATCACCAGAGGCGCCCGACGGAGCCTTGTGGTGGGTCATGACGGGTTGCTACGCGCCGCTGCTCGCCTGGGGGCCGCTCCTCGCGGTCGTCACCGTGGCGTACTGGTGGCGGCGCAGGCACGGCGAAGCGGCGGGATGAGGGGAACAGCACGGTGGAGTGGCGTTGCGCGGGGCTCGGCTGGCCGGACGGGAGCCCCGTGCTGCGGTGGCAGGGCGGCAGACACAGCGCCCTCGCGTACGGGCAGGACATCGGTTTCCGGGCCGTCGGCGAGCGCCGCTGCGTGGGGGCGCGGGGAAACCCGTGCCCCCACCGGGCCGTGGTGCCGGGGCGGGCCACGCAGGCGCGCTGTCCGGAGTGCGCGCGGCTCGACCGGGCGTTCTCGGTCGCGGCGGACGGGGTGCCCGACGATCCGCGGCCGTACCGGGTGTATCTGGCGTGGTTCGGTCCCGGCCTGGTGAAGGTCGGCATCACGGCGGAGGAGCGGGGGGCCGTGCGGCTCCTGGAGCAGGGGGCGGTGGCGTTCTGCTGGCTGGGGCGGGGGCCGCTGATGGCGGCGCGGCGTACGGAGGAGCTGCTGCGGGCCGCGCTCGGGGTGCCGGACCGGGTGTCGTACGACAGGAAGCGGGCGGTGCGGGCGGCGCTGCCCGAACGGGCCGGGCGGGCCCGGGAGTTGGACGACCTGTACCGGCGGGCCGTGGGGCTCGACGGGTGGGCCGAGACGCTGGAGCCGCTGGGGTTCGAGGTCGGCGACCATGCGGAGGCGTTCGGTCTCGCGGGGCTGCGGGCGGCGACGGGGGTCGTGCGGGAGCTGGCCGACGGCGGGGCGGTCGCGGGGCGGCTCGTCGCGGCGGCCGGGCCGGATCTCCATCTGGCGGGCGACGGGGGCGTGTTCGTGGTGGACGTCCGGCTGCTCGTGGGGTGGGAGCTGGTGCGGGCCGACGCGGGGGCGGGGACGACGGTGCCGGTGCGGGCGGTGCAGGGCGGGGAGGGCGGGGGTTCGGCCGAGCAGGAAGGGCTGTTCTGAGGACTGCGGGGGGAAAGGCCCGGAGCCGGTAAGGGGTGGACAACATCGTTGCCGGGGACGGAGGGTGGGGCCCATGTGTGATCCGTCCGTGGTGACTGTCGACAGCGCGGGGGCCGAGGCCGAGGGCGTCCGGAGGTTCTGGGAGCGGCTCGGGGTTCCCGGACTCATCGATGTGCACACGCACTTCATGCCGGAACGCGTCCTGAACAAGGTGTGGGCGTACTTCGACGGGGTCGACTGGGCCATCACCTACCGGCACGAGGAGGAGCGCAGGGTCGCGCTGCTGCGGGAGTTCGGGGTGCGGGCCTTCACCTCGATGCTCTATCCGCACAAGGCGGGCATGGCGCAGTGGCTCAACGGCTGGTCGCGCGACTTCGCGGGGCGCACGCCCGACTGTCTGCACACCGCGACGTTCTTCCCCGAGCCGGGCGCGGAGGCGTATGTGCGGGAGGCCGTCGAGGCCGGGGCCCGCGTCTTCAAGTCGCACATACAGGTGGGTGGTTACGACCCGAACGACGCCCTCATCGACGGCGTGTGGGGCCTGCTCGCCGAGGCCGAGGTGCCCGTGGTCATCCACTGCGGCTCCGGACCCGACCCGGGCAAGCACACGGGCCCCGAGCCGATCGCCAGGCTGCTCGCGCGCCATCCCCGGCTGCGGCTGGTCGTGGCGCACATGGGCATGCCCGAGTACGCCGAGTTCTTCGCGCTCGCCGAGCGGTACGAGGAGGTGCGGCTCGACACGACGATGGCGTTCACGGACTTCAGCGAGCGGATCATGCCGTTCCCGCGCGGCGAGGCACGGCGGCTCGCGGACCTGGGCGACCGGGTGCTGCTCGGCTCCGACTTCCCCAACATCCCGTACACGTACGTCCATCAGCTGGAGTCGCTGGAGCGGCTGGGGCTGGGGGACGACTGGATGCGGCGGGTCCTGTACGGGAACGCGGCGGGAGTCTTCGGGCTGGGGTGAATCCCGCGGCCCTCCGCTTTCTCAGGGAATTCACAGGTTCAGAAAAGAGAGCTCTCAGAGCCGCCCAGCAGTCTTTCGGGCATGACCACGACCTCGCCCCAGGCGCGTACCGAACTGCTCAGGCCGGACGGGAGCCCCGTCCGTGTGCTCGTGGTGGACGACGAGGAGTCGCTCACCGAGCTCCTTTCGATGGCCCTGCGCTACGAGGGCCTGGAGATCCGCAGCGCCGGTGACGGCGCGGGCGCGGTGCGGGCCGCGCGCGCGTTCCGGCCCGACGCCGTGGTGCTCGACATGATGCTGCCCGACATGGACGGCCTCTCGCTGCTCGGCAGACTGCGCCGCGAGATGCCGGACGTGCCCGTGCTCTTCCTGACCGCGAAGGACGCGGTCGAGGACCGGATCGCCGGGCTCACGGCGGGCGGCGACGACTACGTCACCAAGCCCTTCAGCCTGGAGGAGGTCGTGGCACGGCTGCGCGGCCTGATCCGGCGCGCCGGGGCCGCCGCGGGCAAGCGCGGCGAGTCCACCCTGGCCGTCGGCGACCTGACCCTCGACGAGGACAGCCACGAGGTGACGCGGGGCGGCGACTCCATCCATCTGACCGCCACCGAGTTCGAGCTGCTTCGCTACCTCATGCGCAATCCGCGCCGGGTGCTGAGCAAGGCGCAGATCCTCGACCGGGTGTGGAACTACGACTTCGGGGGCCAGGCCAACGTCGTCGAGCTCTACATCTCGTACCTCCGCAGGAAGATCGACGCGGGGCGCGAGCCGATGATCCACACGCGTCGCGGGGCCGGATACCTGATCAAGCCCGCCGTGCCCGTGCCTTCGTGAGAGACGCCTCCGCGCGAAGTGCCTCCGCGCGAAGTGCCTCCGCGCGAAGTGCCTCCGCGCGAGGTGCCTCCGCGCGAGGTGCCTCCGCGCGAGGTGCCTCCGTGCGACGCGCCTCCGTGCGACGCCTCATCGGCGCCCGGCGGCGCGGCCCCCGCACGCTGCGCACACGGCTCGTCCTGTCCGCCGTCGCGCTGATCGCCGTGGTGTGCGCGGTGATCGGGACCGTCACCACCATCGCGCTCACGTCGCATCTGTACGAGCAGCTGGACAGCGCGCTCGACGGTGTGGCCAAGCGCGCATCGGGCCCGCCGGGACCCGGCGGGCAGCGCGATCCGCTGGAGTTCGTCTCGCGCGGCCCGCAGGAGATCGGCACCATCGGCGCCGAGGTGCACGACGGCTCGGTGGGCCGCGCCCTCATCAGCACCGAGGCCGAGAGCGGCAGCGCAAGCCCGCTGCCGGACGCCACACCGCTGGACGAGGACCAGGTCGCCGCGCTCTCCTCCGTGCCGAGGGACGCGCACCCGCACAACGTCGACATCCCGGGGCTCGGCGAGTACCGCGTGGCGTACACGCCCGGCATCACCGGCGACTTCCTCGTCGGCATCCCGACCACCAAGGTCCAGAACACCCTCAGCACGCTGGTCGTCGTCGAGATCAGCGTCACCGCGGCGGGCCTCGCCGCCGCCTCGCTGGCCGGTGCCGCGATGGTCGGCGTCGCGCTGCGCCCGCTGCGCAGGATCGCCACCACCGCGACCCGTGTCGCCGAACTCCCGCTGCACAGCGGCGAGGTGGCCCTGCACGAGCGCGCCCCCGACGCCGACCCGCGCACCGAGGCCGGCCAGGTGGGCGCCGCGCTCAACCGCATGCTCGACCACGTCCACTCCGCGCTCGACGCACGCCAGCGCAGCGAGACGCGGGTGCGCCAGTTCGTCGCGGACGCCAGCCACGAGCTGCGCACCCCGCTGGCCTCCATCCGCGGCTACGCCGAACTGACCCGCCGCGGCCACGAGTCCACGGGCCCCGACACGCGGCACGCGCTCGGCCGGATCGAGTCCGAGGCCGAGCGGATGACCGGTCTCGTCGGGGACCTGCTGCTGCTCGCGCGGCTCGACGCGGAGCAGCCGCTCGCGTACCAGGACAGCGATCTCGCGCCCCTGGTCGTCGACGCGGTCAGCGACGCCCGCGCCGCGGGCCCCGGCCACCACTGGCGCCTCGAACTGCCCGACGAACCGGCCTCGGTGCACGCCGACCGGGCCCGGCTGCACCAGGTCGTCGTCAACCTCCTCGCCAACGCCCGCACCCACACCCCGCCGGGCACGAAGGTCACGGCCCGGGTGTGCCGCGAGGGACCCCACGTACGTCTGGACGTCGAGGACGACGGCCCCGGCATCCCGCAGGAGCTGCTGCCCGCCGTCTTCGAACGTTTCGCCCGCGGCGACGCCTCGCGCTCGCGCCAGGCGGGCTCCACCGGGCTCGGGCTCGCGCTCGTGCGCGCCATCGTGACGGCGCACCACGGCACGGTGACCGTCGAGAGCGCGCCGGGCCGCACGGTCTTCACGGTCCTCCTCCCGGCCGTCGGCACTGCCCCGTCCCTCCCCTCACAGGCGGGCCACAGCCTCACCACACAGCCCTGACAGACCCCTTGGCGAGTGTCGTTTCCATGCGAACCGACACTTCCCCGGGCGTCCTCCCGCTGCGGGAACACCTTCCCGCCGCATGGCGCGAAGTGCCCGTCCTGGACGTCGTGATCCCGGTCCACGACGAGGAGAAGGACCTGCGGCCGTGCGTCCTGCGGCTGCACGACCACCTCGCCCGCACCTTCCCCTACCCCTTCCGCGTCACGGTCGCCGACAACGCGTCCACGGACCGCACCCCCGAGATCGCCGCCGAACTGGCCGCGTCCGTACGGGAGGTACGACATGTCAGGCTCGACCGGAAGGGCCGCGGCCGGGCGCTGCGCGCCGTCTGGTCCGCGTCCGACGCGCCGGTCCTCGCGTACATGGACGTCGACCTCTCCACCGACCTCAACGCGCTGCTTCCGCTGGTCGCCCCGCTGATCTCGGGCCACTCGGACCTGGCCATCGGTTCGCGCCTGACGCGCAGTTCACGGGTGGTGCGCGGCCCCAAGCGGGAGTTCATCTCGCGTACGTACAACCTCATCCTGCGCGGCTCGCTGCACGCCCGGTTCTCCGACGCCCAGTGCGGCTTCAAGGCGATCCGCGGCGATGTGGCACGCGTCCTGCTGCCGCTGGTCGAGGACACCGGATGGTTCTTCGACACCGAGATGCTGGTCCTCGCCGAGCGCGCCGGGCTGCGCATCCACGAAGTGCCGGTCGACTGGGTCGACGACCCCGACTCCACCGTCCACCTGGTCAGGACGGCCACGGACGACCTCAAGGGCGTATGGCGGGTGGGCCGCGCGCTCGCGGTCGGCGCGCTGCCGCTCGGCCGGCTCGCCCGCCCCTTCGGCGACGACCCGCGCGACAGGGAACTCACCGGCGTCCCCGGCGGCCTGGCCCGCCAGCTCGTCGGCTTCTGCGCGGTCGGCGCGCTCTCGACCCTCTGCTACCTCCTCCTCTACAGCGGATTCCGTACGTTCACGGGCTCGCAGGCGGCCAACGCGCTCGCCCTCCTGGTCTCCGCCGTCGCCAACACCGCAGCCAACCGGAGACTCACCTTCGGGGTACGCGGCCGTGACCGCGCGATGCGCCACCAGGCACAGGGACTCGTGGTCCTCGGCATCGGCCTCGTCCTCACCAGCGGCTCGCTCGCCGCACTCGGCGCGGCATCCGGCGACCCGGCGCACGCCACGGAACTCGCGGTCCTGATCGCGGCGAACCTCGCGGCGACGGTCCTGCGCTTCCTGCTCCTGCGGGCCTGGGTGTTCCCGGACCGCGCGGCGCGGACCACACCGCCCACCTCGTCGTACGGGTACGAGACGACCCCCCACGCCCCCGACCAGCCGGTGCCCCACGCCGCCGATCCGAGGAACGCCCGATGACGACAACTCCCGCCGCCCCCGCAGCACTTCACCCACCCCGGGCGGAAGGGGCGCACGGGCGCCCGGCGGCGCCGCTCGCCCGGCTGTGGCGCGGCCGCCCCGACGACCCGCGCCGGGCGCGCCCCGCGCTCCTCGGCCTGCTGCTCGCGACCGCGGTCCTCTACCTCTGGAACCTCGACGCGTCCGGCTACGCCAACTCCTTCTACTCCGCGGCCGTCCAGGCGGGCAGCCAGAGCTGGAAAGCCCTCTTCTTCGGCTCGCTCGACGCGGGCAACGCGATCACCGTCGACAAGCCCCCGGCGTCGCTCTGGCCGATGGCACTCTCCGTACGCCTCTTCGGCCTCACCTCGTGGGCGATCCTCGTGCCGCAGGTCCTGATGGGCGTGGCGACGGTCGGCGTGCTGTACGCCGCGGTGCGCCGCCGGTTCGGCGCGGCCGCGGGCCTGATCGCGGGCGCGGTCCTCGCGCTGACGCCCGTCGCCGCGCTGATGTTCCGCTTCAACAACCCCGACGCGCTGCTCGCCCTCCTGATGACCGTCACCGTCCACTGCGTCCTGCGCGCCCTGGAGCACGGCCGCACCAAGTGGCTGGTGTGGGCGGGCGTCGCGGTCGGCATCGCCTTCCTCGCCAAGACGCTGCAGGCGTTCCTGATCCTGCCGCCGCTCGCGGTCCTGTACGCGGTGTGCGCACCGGTGCGGCCGCGCAGGCGCCTCGGTCAACTCGCGCTTGCCGCGGGCGCGATGGTCGTCGCGGGCGGCTGGTGGGTCGCGATCGTGGAGCTGTGGCCCGCGTCCTCCCGCCCCTACATCGGCGGTTCGCAGAACAACTCCTTCCTTGAACTGACCTTCGGCTACAACGGCCTCGGCCGCATCAACGGCGAGGAGACCGGCAGCGTCGGCGGCGGTGGCGGCCCGGGCGGCGGCCCCGGCGGCGGACGGTGGGGCGAGACGGGCCTCGGCCGGATGTTCGGCTCCGAGGTCGGCGGCCAGATCTCCTGGCTGCTGCCCGCCGCGCTGATCCTCCTGCTGGCGGGTCTCGTCCTGACCCGCGGGGCACGCCGCACGGACATCGCGCGGGCCGCGTTCGTGGCGTGGGGCGGCGCGCTCCTGATGACCGCGGCGGTCTTCAGCTTCATGGCGGGGATCTTCCACCAGTACTACACGGTGGCCCTCGCCCCCTACATCGCGGCGCTCATCGGCATGGGCGCCACGGTCCTGTGGGAGGAACGCGCCAAGTGGTGGGCGTGCGCGGTGCTCGGCGCGACCGTCGCGGGCACAGCGGTCTGGGCGTACGTCCTGCTCGGCCGCACCCCCGACCACCTGCCGTGGCTGCGCTGGGCGGTACTCGTCGGCGGCCTCGCCGCGTCCCTCGGCCTGCTCCTCGCGGGCCGCGCCGGACGCCACCTCGCCCTGGCGGCGGTGGGCCTCGGCTGCGCGGCGTCCGTGGCGGGCCCGGTGGCGTACACCCTGTCGACGGTGGACAGCGCGCACACCGGCTCGATCGTGACGGCGGGCCCGGCGTCGGCGGGGCGGATGGGCGGTCCCGGCGGAGGCTTCGCCGGGATGCGCCCGCCGGGCCAGAACGGCAAGCCGGGCGGCATGGCCAAGCCCCCCACGGGCGGCGGCTTCCCCGGCACCGGGCCGGGTGCAGGCACCGGCACCCTCCGCGAAAGCGGCATACGCGGCGGCGGCATGGGCGGCCTGCTCGACGGCGCGCAGGTTTCCGCCAAGGCGAAGAAGCTCCTGGAGACGGACGCCGATGAGTACACCTGGGCGGCCGCGGCCATCGGCTCGCAGAACGCGGCGAGCTACCAACTGGCCACCGGCGACCCGGTGATGGCCATCGGCGGCTTCAACGGAAGCGACCCGTCCCCGACGCTCGCGCAGTTCAAGCAGTACGTGGCGGACGGCGAGATCCACTACTTCATCGCGGGTGGCATGGGCGGCGCGGGCGGCTCGTCCGCGATCACGTCGTGGGTCGAGAAGAGCTTCGAGAAGGTGACGGTGGGGAGCGCGACCCTCTACGACCTGACGCAGCCCAGGACGTAGCGGAGGACCCGGCAGCCATAAATCGTCTTGTACGCCGTACGAGACCTGTTCTACGGTGTACGTCGCACCAGCCTCGTACACCGTAGAAGCAGATCTCAGAAGTTGAAGGAGCGTGCATGACGGCGCCGACCGCCGAGACCCCGACCGCCTCACCGAGGCACCCGCAGCGCTGGCTGATCCTCGGCGTCATCTGCCTCGCCCAGCTCACCGTGCTGCTCGACAACACCGTCCTGAGCGTCGCGATCCCGTCCCTCACCAAGGAACTGGACGCGTCCACCTCCGACATCCAGTGGATGATCAACGCGTACTCGCTCGTGCAGTCGGGCCTGCTGCTCACCGCGGGCAGCGCCTCCGACCGCTACGGCCGCAAGAAGATGCTCGTGGCGGGCCTCGCCCTCTTCGGCATCGGCTCGCTCTCCGCGGGCCTCGCGGGGACCTCCGGACAGCTCATCGCCGCCCGCGCGGGCATGGGCATCGGCGGCGCCCTCCTGATGACCACGACGCTCGCCGTCGTCGTGCAGATCTTCGACGACACCGAGCGCGTGAAGGCCATCGGCCTCTGGGCGACCATCAACTCGCTCGGCTTCGCGGCCGGTCCGCTGCTCGGCGGCTTCATGCTGAACCACTTCTGGTGGGGATCGATCTTCCTGATCAACATCCCGGTGGCGCTGCTCGGCCTGGCCGCGGTCATCAAGCTGGTCCCCGAGTCCAAGAACCCGCAGGGAGACCGCCCCGACCTGCTCGGCGCGCTGCTCTCGACGATCGGCATGGCCTCGGTGGTCTACGCGATCATCGTCGGCCCCGAGCACGGCTGGACGTCGTCGCACGTCCTGGTCTCCGCGGCGGTCGGCGTGCTCGTCCTCGGCGTGTTCGCGTTCTGGGAGCTGCGCATCCCGTACCCGATGCTGGACATGCACTTCTTCCGCAACCAGCGCTTCATCGGGGCGGTCGCGGGCGCGATCCTCGTCGCCTTCGGCCTCTCGGGCTCGCTCTTCCTGCTGACCCAGCACCTCCAATTCGTGCTCGGGTACGAGCCGTTGGAGGCGGGCCTGCGGACGGCGCCGCTCGCGGTGACCATCGTCGCCCTGAACCTCGCGGGCGTCGGCGCGAAGCTGCACGCCAAGATGGGCACGCCCGTGACGATCGCGTCCGGCATGACCCTGCTCTCCCTGGGCCTCGGTGCCATCGCGGTGCTCGGCGGAGACAACTACAACGGCCTGCTGTTCGGCCTGATCGTCATGGGCGCGGGCATCGCCCTCGCCATGCCGGCCATGGCCAACGCCATCATGAGCGCGATACCGCCGGAGAAGGCGGGCGTGGGCGCGGGCATCAACGGCACGCTCGCGGAGTTCGGCAACGGCCTGGGCGTCGCCGTGCTCGGCGCGGTCCTCAACTCCCGCTTCGCCTCGCTCATCGCGGTCTCCGCGGCGTCGTTCCCCGCGGCGATCGCCGCGGCGAAGTCGACGGACGAGCGCGAGCGGATCGCCGACGCGTTCTCCTCGGGCCTCGAGACGAGCCAGCTGGTCGGTGCCGCGGCGGTGTTCGTCGGCGGCCTGCTGGCGGCCGCGTTGCTGCGCAGGGCGGAGAGGGCAGACTCCGTGCAGCAGAAGGCGGCATAGCATCGGAGGCGGGCGGACGAGCACATTCCACAACGCTCACCCGCCCGCCCCCTGCTCCCCCAGGACCTACGAGGAAGGTGCGCCATGGCGAAGGCGGCGGCCGAGCGCACGAAGCGCCCGGAGAGGACGAGTGTCTGGCTGCAGGAGAAGGCACCACGCGGCCGCGGCCGCAAGGGCGACCAGCCGAACGGCCTCGACCGCGACCGCATCACCGAGGCCACGATCCGGCTCCTGGACGCGGAGGGCCTCGCCAAGTTCTCCATGCGCAGGCTCGCCGGGGAGCTGAACGTCACGGCGATGTCCGTGTACTGGTACGTCGACACCAAGGACGACCTGCTCGAACTCGCCCTCGACTCGGCCTGCGGCGAGATGGACCTGCCCGACACGGAGACGTTCCCCGAGGCCTGGCGCAACCAACTCCGCGCCCTCGCCGACGAGTACCGCGCCCTGCTGATCCGCCACCCCTGGGTGTCGCCGCTGATCGGCCGGTTCCTCAACATCGGCCCGGACTGGCTCGCGTTCTCCCTCGCGGTGCAGCGCGCGGTACGCAACACCGGGCTCGCCACGCACACGCAGAACGGGGCGATCTCCGCGGTCTTCCAGTTCGTCTACGGCTTCGGCACCATCGAAGGCCACTTCATCGCGCGGAGCAACGAGGCGGGCCTCACCCAGGAGGAGTACTACCAGGCGGCCCTCGGCACCGTCCAGGAAGGCCTCGGCCGCCACGAGGTCCTGGAGAGCGCCAACGAGCTCATGAAGGCGAGGGGCGGGGACACCGTCGCAGAAATGTGGGAACGCGACTTCACGATCGCCCTGGACCTCTTGATCGCCGGCATCGAATCCCTCCTCCCCAAACCTTGACCCCCTGCCCCGGCCCTGCGCCTCCGTGAGCGGCACAGCGGAGCAACCCCCACCGGTCCGCAGGCGCAAACGCGCGCGAGGGGACGTGGGGGTATGTGCGCACGGAGCACGGTGCCCCACGCTGGCGGCAAACACTGACGGAGGCACAAGCCACGGGATAGCGAGTACGCACATACCCCCGCGGCCCCGCCCCACAGACAAAGCGAAGGCGAGACCGAGCCAAGGCCAAGCCCAAGCCCAAGCCCAAGCCCAAGCCCAAGCCCAAGCCCAAGCCCAAGCCCAAGGCCAAGCCCAAGGCCAAGGCCAAGCTCAGCCCTGCGGCACCCCCTCCCCCTGCACCGCCTGAATGTCCAGCTCCACCCGCAACGTCGTCCCGATGGCCGAAATCCCCGCCTGCACCACCTGGTTGTAGTTCATGGCGAAGTCCTCCCGCCGCAACTCGGCCGTGGCCCGGAACGCCGCCCGTGTCCCACCCCACGGATCCGCCCCGGTCCCGAGATAGCTGAGCTCGAGGTCCACGGGCCGCACCACCCCGTGCATCCCCAGCTCCCCCTGCACCACCCACCGATCGGCCCCCGCAGGCACAAGCCCGCTCGACCGATACGTGATCTCCGGGTACCGGTCGACATCCAGGAAGTCGGGCGACTTCAGATGCCCGTCCCGCATCCCGTTCCCCGTATCGATCGACCCCGACCGAATCACCGCCTCGACCCGCGACTTCTCCACGTCCTCGGCGATCTCCACCCGCCCCCCGAACTCCGTGAACCGCCCGTGCACGCTGGTGATCCCGAGGTGCTGCGCGACGGCGGCCACCGTGGAGTGCGCGGGGTCGATCGTCCACGGCCCGGGCGGCGGCAGCTCCGTACCGCCCTGCCGGGCGAGGACGACGTTGCCGACCTCCGCCCGCCCGCTCGCGGTGACCAGCGCGGTCGAGGCGACCGGCGCGTACCCGACGGCGGTGACGATCACCGTGTACGGCCCGGACGGGAGCGCCGTGGCGTCCCGCACGGCACCCTCCTCGTCCGCCGCCGCACGCAGCACCTGCGCCCCCGTCATGTCGGTCACGGTGACGACGGCGTGCGGCACGGCCCAGCCGTCACGCGTGCGGATCCGAGCGTTGAGTCCCATCCCGTTTACTCCTTGCAAGCTTCAAAAGACAAAACAGACGACCCCCGGGCGGCGATGACCGGCCGTCCCCTGCCGTGAACGCCACCGCCCGCCCGGGGGCCCTTTCCGCAACCGGCCCGTGGCCCCGCCTCCGCTCGGGGCGCGACCACGGACCGGGGCCGGTCACTCGCCCGGGTGGGCGAGCTGGATGTCGTGGTCGTCGACACCGCTTCCGGTGACCGTGAGACCGGTCGCCACCGGCGGGTACCCGGTCGCGATGACCGTGTACTCACCGCTGTCCAGGTCGGTGAAGGCATAGGCCCCGTCCGCCCCGGTGGTCGCGGTGGCGACGACGTTGCCCGCGGCGTCCACGAGCGTGACGCGGGCGTCGTTGAGCGCCGCACCGCCCGCCCGCACGGTGCCGAGCACCTGCGCACCGGAGTTGAGCTCGACCTCGACCCGGGTGACCCCGGCGCCGCCGACCTCGACGGGCAGGGCGATCGGCCGGTGACCGGCGGCGTTGACCGCGACGGTGACCGTGCCGGGGACCAGCTCGGCGAAGGTGAACTCGCCCTGCTCGCCGGAGAGTCCGGTGGCGAGGACGTCGCCGCGGACATCGGTCACGATGACCATGGCGGCGTGGACGGGCAGCTTGCTGTCGGCGTCGCGGACGACACCGCTGAGCCCGCTGGTGCCGCTCAGGAGGATGTCGTACGCGAGGGAGTCCTCACCCACGACGACGGTGGACGCCTGCGGCTGGAACCCGTCGGCGGAGGCGATGAGGACGTACGACCCGGCGCCGGGGGCGTCGACGGCGTAGGACCCGTCGCCCTGCGCGACGGCACGGCCCAACTGCCGTCCCCCGAGGGAGATCAGCGTGACGGCGGCCCGGGGAACCGGCACGCCCTCGGCACCACGGACGAAGCCGTGGACCGGGATGCCGCCCGTGACCTGCGCGGGGATGCCGTCGGCCGCGGACGCCGCACTCGCCACGGCGGCGAGCTGCTGCGTGCCGTCGGGCCCGGCCTCGGTGTGCGAGGCGACGGAGGCGAGGACGGGCTCGTCGGCGACGGCGGCCGGAGCGGCAGCAGCGGGAGCGGCAGCGGCCGGAGCCGCACTGTCGGCCGACTCCCCGGCGGCCTGGGCGAGGGCGCCCGACGTCCGCAGCGGAACTTCCTTGATGAAGATCGTGATCAGGAAGGCGAGGAACGCCATCGGCGCGGCGATCAGGAAGACATCGGCGATGCCGTGCCCGTACGCGCTCTCCATGACCGTGCGGAACGGCTCGGGGATCTTGTCGAGGTCCGGGATGCCGCCGCCGCCCGTGCCGCCGTGGCCGAACCCGGCCGCCTTGGGCCCGAGGTCGGTGAGGCCGTCCTTGACGTAGTCGGTGATGCGCGTGGCCATGATGGCGCCGAGCGCCGAGACGCCCATCGCACCGCCGAGGGAGCGGAAGAACGTGACGGTGGAGCTGGCGGAGCCGAGGTCCTCGGGGGCGACCTGGTTCTGCGTGCAGAGGACCAGGTTCTGCATCATCATGCCGATGCCGAGACCCATCAGGGCCATGAAGATCGCGATGTGCCAGTACTCGGTGTCGTAGCGGATGGTGCCGAGCAGACCGAGGCCCGCCGTCACCAGGAGACCGCCGCTGACCAGCCAGGCCTTCCACTTGCCCGTCTTGGTGATGACCTGGCCGGAGACCGTCGACGAGACGAACAGGCCGCCGATCATCGGGATCGTCATGACGCCGGACATCGTCGGGGACTCGCCCCGCGCCAGCTGGAAGTACTGGCTGAAGAAGACCGTGCCCGCGAACATCGCGACACCCACGAAGAGCGAGGCGAGCGAGGCGAGCGTGATGGTGCGGTTGCGGAAGAGCCGCAGCGGAATGATCGGCTCGCTCGCTCTGGACTCGACGAAGACGAAGATCAGCGCGAGCAGCACCGAGCCGCCGACCATGGCCCCGGTCTGCCAGGACAGCCAGTCGTACTTGTCACCGGCGAAGGTGACCCAGACGAGGAGCAGGCAGACGGCGGCGCTGATGAAGAAGGCACCGGCCCAGTCGACCTTGACGTCCCGCTTCACGACGGGGAGCTTCAGGGTCTTCTGCAGGACGATGAGCGCGATGATCGCGAAGGGCACACCGACGTAGAAGCACCAGCGCCAGCCGAGCCAGCTCGTGTCGGTGATGACACCGCCGAGCAGCGGACCGCCGACGGTCGCGACCGCGAACGTGGCGCCGAGGTAGCCGGAGTAACGCCCGCGCTCCCGCGGGGAGATCATCGCGGCCATCACGATCTGGGCGAGCGCCGAGAGCCCGCCGACGCCGATGCCCTGCACGACGCGGCAGGCGATCAGCATTCCGGCGCTCTGCGAGAGCCCGGCGACGACCGATCCGCCGACGTAGATGACCAGGGCTATCTGTACGAGCGCCTTCTTGCTGAAGAGGTCGGACAGCTTGCCCCACAGCGGGGTGGTCGCGGTCATCGCGAGCAGCGAGGCGGTGACGACCCAGGTGTAGGCGGACTGGCCGCCGCCGAGGTCGCCGATGATCTCGGGCAGGGCGTTGGAGACGATGGTCGACGACAGGATCGCGACGAACATGCCGAGCAGCAGCCCGGAGAGCGCTTCCATGATCTGCCGGTGCGTCATCGGGGCGTTCGCGTCGTGCTGCGCCCCGTGCTTGGCGTGGCTGCCCCGCACACCGGATGGTGTGGTTGTTGCCATGGGCTTCCTTTTCTTACGCGGGTGTACGGGTGGTCTCTGGGGTGGTCTGGGTGTCGTGGGGGGAGTGGGGCAGCCGGGCCGAAGCCGCGCGGCAGTCCCCGAAGCTGTCGCGCAGGCGCGCGAGCAGCGTGCTGAGCTGGACCACTTCGTCGTCGGTCCAGTCGTGCAAGTAGTGGGTGAGCGCCCGGATGGAGAGCTCGGAGAGCTCGTCCACCTTGGCCTTGCCGTCGGGCGTGAGACGCAGGATCCGGGAGCGCTTGTCCGCGGGGTCGGGATCCCGGTGGATCCACTGCCGCTCCGCGACATGGGCGACGTGCCTGCTGGTCACCGACATGTCGACGGCGAGCAGCTCCGCGAGCCTGCTCATCCGCATCGCGCCGTGCCGGTCGAGCAGGATGAGTACGGCGGCGGATCCGGCGGGGCAGTCGTGCGGCAGGGCCCGTCCCAGGCCACGCTTCACGGCGCCGATGGCGCTGAGCTGTCGGGCCAGCTCCTCGTACTGACGCTGCGCGGCCACGGCACCTCCTGTGAATTTAATTTGTTGCTTAGGGCAACGATAGAGACAGTTGGTTGCCGCAGGCAAACTAAAACGGGACCAAGGTCCTAAAGAGTCGGCAAAGGTCTGGGGCCGTGCTCGTAAAGTCCCTGGCCAGAGGGGGTTGGGCCCGGAGCGGTGGATTCGCTAGGGTCCTGCTCCATGGCACACAACCCCCAGGGTCCCCAGGGCAACCCCGACCCCGCCGGCAGCACGCAGATGTTCCGCGCCTTCGTGGACGAGGCCCCGCAGGGCCGACAGCAGGCCGCTGCCGCCAAGCCGGGGCCACGCATCGGTCTCGTCGTCGGCGTCGTTCTCGCGCTCGTGGTCGTCGCGGGTGTGGCCTGGCTGGCGTTGAAGTAAGGGCTCCGCTGCGCGTCCTGTGCGGGTGCTCCGTGGCGGGGCGCGCAGTTCCCCGCGCTCCTGAAGGGGCGCCTCTGTCCCCGACTCCCGCCCTACTTCCAGTCCACCGACACGTCCTGCGTCTCGATGTGCATGCCCAGCGGCACACGCCACGCGTCCACGGATACACCTTGCTATAGGTGCCGCGCCATCGGATCGTGGCGGCATGACTTCAGAGACCACGCTCCTGGGCCGTGAGTACCTGCGCGTTTCCAACGACCGGGACAAGCAACGCCGTTCGGTGACGGAGCAGCACGGCGAGAACGTTGCGGCGACCGCCGAGCATGGCATCACGCTGGGGGCGCCGTACGACGCCGACAACGACAAGTCCGCGTCCAAGTTCGCCACGAAGCGCCGCGCTGACTTCGAGCAGTTGATCAGCGACTTAAGAGACGGGTCGTTCGGGGCGCAAGTCCTGGTCCTGTGGGAGAACTCCCGGGGCAGCCGCAAGGTCAGCGAGTGGGCCGTCCTGATCGAGCTCCTTGAAGAGACGGGCGTCCTGGTGTTCATCACCACGGACGACCGGCTCTATGACCCGTCCCGGCCCGCAGACCGGAAGGTGTTGCAGTCCGGCGCCATCGACAGTGAGCAGGAAGCGCTGCGCACGTCGACCCGCACCCGCCGCACGGCCGCTGCAGAGGCCGCCAAGGGCCGCCCGCACGGACGCCCGCCCTACGGCTTCCAGCGTGAGTACGACGCCAAGACGGGCCGACTGATCACCTGGATACCGGACACGGCCACGGTGCCCGACAGCGACCACCCCGAGGGCATGATCCCGAAGTCAGAGGTTCCCGTGGAGCTGTTCAACCGGCTCAAGGGCGGGCACTCACTGACGGCCATCGCCCAGGACTGGAAGCGGCGCGGCATCGTCAACGGCTCCGGTGACCCCTTCGCCAGCCAGCACTTGCGGTCCATGGCGCTCAAGGTCGCGTACATCGGCAAACGCGTCCACCGAGGGACCGTCGTCAACGGGACGTGGAACGGCCTGCTCAAGGGGGCCAAGGGAGAGGCGACGTTCTACGCCGTCCAACGCATGCTGGCGGAGCCCGGCCGGGCGAAGTCCCGCAACGGCCGTGCCAAGCACGAGATCTCACGGATCATCAAGTGCTATGAGTGCGACGCCCCCATGAAGGCGATCATGCGCCCCGGCAAGGGCGGGGCGAAGCAGCCGCGCTATCAGTGCGCGGGGAAGGGCTGTACTCGGGTGGATAAGGCCGGAGTGGACGAGGTGGTCATCGGGGCGATGCTCGCCTATCTGGCCTCGGACAAGGTGTACGCCGACTTCACGGCGTCGCCGGACGACGCCGAACGGGCCGACTCGATCAGGGTTGAGGTCGCTGAACTGCGGCTGAAGCTGGATGAGATGGAGAACGCGACCCCTGAAGACCTCCACGAAGCGAAGGTGTTGGCTCGCTCCACCAGGGCCCTGACGGAGAAGATCCAAGGACTTGAGAGTGAGGAGCGGCAGTTGATGCTGCCCGACGCTCTACAGGACTTGATCGAGCCCGGCGCCGACGTCGCGAAGCGGTGGGACGCCGTGCCGATCACTGCGCGCCGCGCTGTGGCTCGACTGCTGCTCAGTCCAGGGGTGTTGGGTGAGGTGCGCATCCAGCGAGTGGGGAGCGGCGTGAAGGCGGACGCGGTTGATCGAATCGAGTGGAAGCGTGATCGCTGATCTGTGCTAACGGCCGTAGCAGGCGTACGCTGTTGGTATAGCTGAACATCGAGTTGCTAGTCCCCAGGTGTCTTGAGCGGCGCAATGCCGACAGGGCAAGCAAGGACGAACGGTGAATCGCACGGGCGCAACGCCCGTGGGGATGGCGCAACGCCGACCCGAGCGGAGACGGCCCATAGGACGGGTGTCTCTTCTTGGCTCGGCGTTCGTGTGTCTCAGGAGACTCACCGTGCCATCCCACCTCCATCACCGGGCCCGTGTCGCCGCGCTCAAGCGCCACCGGGGTGAAGACGCCCCCGAGGTTTCCGACGCGCGCCGCGACCTAAGGGCCGCCAAGCTCGAAGCGCACATTCGGCGCGTGGTCGATAGCGCGCCGCAGCTCACCGCAGACCAACTTGACCGCCTTCGCTCACTGTTGCCCCCGGCCGACGGCATGTCGGGAGGCGCCGCAGCATGAGTGCCAATGACAACGCCCCCGTTGAGGCGGGGGCGCGCGATGACCGGCTGGGCGGCGGGTCTGACTCCACGGTAGCGCGACAGATCGCGCTGGATGGGGCCTTGTGGCTCGTTGGGCGCAACTTTCCGGTGTTCCCTGCCGACCACCCCGGAACGGGCGCGTGCACTGGCATGCACCGGGTGTGCGACGGGAGCCGGGGCAAGCATCCGTGCGTTCCCTTCACCCGTGAGCACACCGTGGACGAGGCGCGGACGCGCCGTTGGTTCGGCGGGCAGCTGCGCAACGTCGCCGTTGCCCTGGGCGCGTGCTCCGGGCCCGACGAGGGCCGCCTTCTCGTCGTCGACTCCGACCGGCCGGGCGCCATCGAGGACACCGCCGCACTGCTCGGGCACCGGCACACGACGACCATGCGGGTACGCACCGCCAAGGGCCACCACGACTACTACTGGGCGCCCGCCAGCGCCCGCCTGGGCAACGGACTCGGGGCCCTGCGCGGGCACTTCGACGGGGATATCCGCAGCGGCAACGCTTACGTGATCGGCCCCGGCTCGCTGCACGTGACCGGAGTCCTCTACGCGCTGGAGGATCCCGGGCAGCCGCCCGTTCCGGCGCCCGCCTGGCTGCTGACGGCGCTCTTGCACAGCGCCGGGCGCCCGGCACCTGCCACAAGCCGCGTCGCGCCGCTCCAGGCCACGCAGAAGGGTCTGCGGAGCCTTGTGCGATTCGTGTTGCAGGCGGCTCCCGGGGAGCGGAACAACCGTCTGTTCTGGGCCGCGTGCCGGGCTGCCGAGGGCGGCGCGGCGAACGCCGACCGCGCCCTGGTGGAGGCGGCCGTGGCCGTCGGCCTGGACGAGGGCGCGGCGGCGGCCACGGTCCGCTCCGCCTACCACCGGGGCGGGGGCACCCAATGACCCACGACCAGGCGGACGAGATCCTGCGCAACGCGGGAGTGAAGACGGCCACGGTGCCTACCCCGGGCAATCCCATGGCGGTTGCCCGGGTGGTGCTGCCCACGTGGACCGATGAGGAGCAGCGGCCCACGCTGCTGCACTGGCGCGGCCAGTGGATGGAGTGGCAGTGCACGCACTGGACGGAGCTCGATGTGGCCGAGGTGCGTGCCGTGGCCTACGCGGAGTTGGAGCACGCCGAGTACGCGGTGACGGTGCAGCGGGGAGCCACCGAGGGCGAGGAACTGCGGCCGTGGGCGCCGAACAAGAAGAAGATCGCGGACCTGTTGGAGGCCATGGCAGCGATCCGGATTCTGTCCCCGTCCGTGGACGCGCCCGCGTGGACCGGCGGGCGTCCGGCCGGTGACGCGGAGCCCGTGGTCGCCTGCGCCAACGGCCTGCTGCATGTCCTGTCGCGCCGTCTGGACCCGCTCAACCCGCGCTACTTCAACCTGGTGTCGGTGCCGTTCGACTACGCCGCCAAGGCCCCCGCGCCCGCGCGGTGGCTGGACTTCCTGCGCCAGCTGTGGCCCGAGGACCCGGATCAGATAGACGTGTTGCAGGAGTTCTTCGGGTACGTCCTGTCCGGCCGCACGGACATGCACAAGATCCTGCTGATCGTCGGGCCGCCCCGGTCCGGCAAGGGCACCATCGCGCGCACCTTGGGGGCACTTGTCGGGCAGGGCAACATGGCCGGTCCCACCCTGGCCAGTCTCGCCACGAACTTCGGTCTGTCCCCGCTGCTGGGCAAGCCGCTGGCGATCATCTCGGACGCGCGCCTCGGGGGCCGGGACGGTCACCAGGTGGTGGAACGTCTGCTCACCGTCTCGGGTGAGGACACCATCGACGTGGACCGCAAGTACAAGGACCCGTGGACCGGCCGCCTGCCGACCCGCTTTCTGATCCTGTCCAATGAGCTGCCGAACTTCGGCGACGCGTCCGGCGCCATCGCGACCCGTTTCCTGGTGCTGAACATGACCGCCTCGTGGCTCGGGCGGGAGGACCGGGCCCTTGGTGCGGCCCTGCACGCGGAGCTGCCCGGCATCCTCAACTGGGCCCTGGACGGCCTGGCCCGGCTGCTGGCACAGGGCCGCTTCACCGAGCCTGAGTCCTCGCGTGAGGCGGTCACCGCCATGCAGGACCAAGCCTCGCCCATGTCGGCGTTCACCCGCGAGGTGTGCGAGGTGGGGCCGGGCCATGAGGTGCCCGTGGACGCGCTGTTCCAGGCCTGGAAGACGTGGTGCGAGGACAACGAACGCAAGCCCGGCCCCAAGCAGCTGTTCGGCCGCAATCTGCTGGCCGTCGTGCCGCAGGTCAAGACGTACCGGCCGCACGGCCAGCCGCGCCGCTACCAGGGCGTCGCCCTCAAGAGCTGTGCCCACAATGGCGCGGCGAGCGGTTCAAGCGGTTCAAGCGGCACGCACCCCCACGCTGAACCAGCGCGTGAACCGCTAGCCGGTATGCCCAGCGGTTCGTCCCCAAGGCCAGAGTCCGCAGGTCAGACGCCCAATCTGTCACCGGGCGCGGCGGCCGATCCGCTTGAACCGCTTCCCGGTGCATTGTCGGCACAACTCCCGCCCCTGAACCGCTCGGACACGGAGGCGAGCGGTTCAGGCCCCGCACCCCTGTGCGCCAAGTGCGGCCACCCCATGACCGTCCTGACCCAAGGACAGACCACCCACCCCACCTGCGGCACCGACGCCGCAGCATGACACCCAAAGGAGAAATCATGACCACCATCGACACCCGAGGCGACGCCGTGGCCCAGCTCCACACCGCCGCAGACAACTACCTCACCACCTGGCGGGCCGACATCGACGGCCCGCTCCCCGAGGCCAGCCGCAGCAGCATCGGCACCGCCACGGCCGCCATCGGCCGCACCACGGCCATCGCCCGGGAGGCCATCCGCCAGGCCCAGCGCACCGACGAGGACGACACGCTCTTCCCGGAGGGGCGCGACCGGCTCGTGAGGGAGACCCTCGACGCCGCGCGGGCAGCCGTGGCGGACGACATCGCCACCGCCGATGCCGCGACCACCGTCGCGGGCGCCGAACTGTACGAGGCGGCCAAGGTGCCCCTTGACCGCCGCGACGCGACCACCGCCCGCCAGGACGCGCTGATGATGCTCGGCAACGCCCAGAGCACCGGGAAGGAGTTCGAGGTTCTGCGCCGTCTGGCCGTGCGCCAGGATGCGATCGGCGCCCTGGTGAGCACCGGGTGGCTGCGCGACTACCTCACCGCCCAGGGGCGTGAGGAGGACACCATCGCCGCTGCCGAAGTCCTCGTCCGGGACGGGGTGCTCCGGGCCGCCACCGCACAGACCGCTGACCCGCAGCGGCGCGCGGCAGCACAGACCGCCCTGGCGCTGCCCAACCTCATCAAGGCCCGCATCACAGCCCAGCACTCCGCGCGGCTCACCCTCGACAGCTACACCACGAAGCAGCAGCGGCGAAGCGAGGCCATCATCAAGAGCCTGTCCGTCTGACCCATCGGGCCTGAACGCGCACGGGCCCCCGGGGGTGCACCCCTTCCCCTCGGGGGGCCCGAACGCCGGGGAGCGCTCCGGGAGGTCTGTCAGGTTCAAAAGGTCGCCCCCACGATCAGCACCGTGGCGTGGAGGGGGCGCCGGCCGTCGGCCCGCGGGCGCGGCCGGCGCCCGCACGCCACCGCGCGAACGGCCCCGGCCCTCTCGGGGAAAGGGCCGGGGCCGCACTGCGACGGGTGGAGCTGCCCGCCGCTTCCCCTGTCCAGGGAGCGCTACCCGGGGCGGCCGACCATGCCGCCGCGCTCACCGCACGGGCCAGGGGAGTTGAAAGGGGCGGGGGCCGCCGGGCTGTCCGTCACGGCAGCCCCTGCCCCAGTACTAGGCGGGCGGATACGTCCCCGTGCCGCCCGGCTGCTCGGGGCCTACGCGGACTGCGTGAGCGAAGCGCCGATCACGAAGTCGCACGAGGCGCTGATGGCGATGATCGGTAGGGGCCTGGCGCGGCTGGCGGCGAAGGCGGCCAACGTGCCTCATGCCGTCACCCGCTCCGCGTGAGCCGGTTCCAGTCCGGCGGGCAGGTTGTCCGGGGGCTGCATGACCGCGTAGTCGGCGAAGGTTCGCCGGTAGCGCAGGTGACCGGTCTCCTGGGTGTGCAGGCGCTGCCACTCCTCGACCGGCCCGGGATCGGCGTGGCGCCCGGAGGTGGCACCGCAGTCGGCGTCCTCCCCCACCACGCACAGGGCCTCGTACTCGGGGGCCGCGTAGGGGTCCTGTACCAGCGTGTAGGGCACGTAGCGAAAGAGTCGCTTCACCGTGAACCCCCAGGATTGCTACGGGCATTGGCCTGAGCGACGCGTTCGCCGAGCAGATCGGCCTGGGCGATGGGCTGGACGTACTCGGGCCTCGCGTCCCACTCACACCCGCCATGGACGGGGCGGAGCTGGAGGTAGGTGCCGAGGTGATCCATCACCACACCAACCCGGCCACGGACCGTGTCCCGGACCGTGTCGCCGATGGCGGGGGCAGGTTCGCTCATCACGCCATCACCTCCACGCCGTGAATCCAGCGAGGGCCGACATCGACGCCATGCAGCGCGAGCCACAACGCCCGCCGCCGCGCCCGCTGCTGACGCTCTTCCCGGCACCGCTCAAAGGCGACGAGATACGGGCGGACGAGACGGACGTCCTCACCTCGCAACACGGGGCACGGGGCGTGCAGCAGGCGGGAGGTCTGCGGCGCGACCGGGTACACATCGGCAGGAACGTCGTCGGGGTCTCTGTGACGCCCCGACGAGGGGAGCAAGAGTCGCAACAGCGGCTCGAAGATACGGGCGATACAGTGCGGCATGTCGACCTGCTTTCATCAGGTGGGCCACGCCCCCGGGCCACCCAACACGTGGTCGCGGGGGTCGGTCGTAGTCGTTTGACGACAGACCGTAGGACCCCTGAGTGCAGGCAACAGGTACGAGTTCTACCCCCTTGTGAAGGGGTACAAGTTGTACCCCTTCACGCCGCCGTGGGTACTCCGAGCTTGTTCTTGAGGTACCGCACGTCATCCCGGATCACGGCATTCTGTGCCTCGTCCAGCTCGGATACGGTCGAGCGCGCGAACAGGTTGAACCGTGCCGTCTCCGGCGAGATTTCGAGTGCCTTCTTCAGCAGGTGCACCACTGCGACTTGCTCGCCTTGCAGGCTGTACGCACGAGCGGACTCGATCATGTGGAAGGAGCGGCGCGTGGCCGATGGCATCGAGGTGAGGTCAACCCGGCTGGCCACGTCGACAGCTTCGCCGCCGCGCACGAGATCCGCATTCATGGTGATCGCGTAGGCGTCGACCATGCCCCGGCCGAAGATCAGATACGGGTGTGTGTAGTCCTCGCCGAGCCGCTTCGCGGCATCGTCGGCGTGGTCCCAGAACCGCTCTGCGTTCCCGCGCTGGCCGATCTTGGCGTACGACAGTGACGCGGCGAGGTGCAGCAGTCCCCACCGCGCGAGGTCTTCCGTGCTGTCATCGGGTCGCAGCAGGTGGGCCGCTTTCATCGCGAGGTCCACGCGCGCCTCGTGCCGCTCCCCGGCATCCCGGAAGACGTGGTTCATGTACCAGGCCGCCGCAGCGATGGCGTGTGGGCTGTCGGCATCCTGCGCCGCCGACATCGAGCGGTCGCCTGTGAGCATGACCAGTTCGGGCGCAGGCTGGAAGGACAGATACAGCTGTGCCAGGTGGTAGGTCTCGGCGAGGCCGACCAGGGCACGGCGGCGGTCTGTGCCGTCCAGTGTCCGAGCGGCGTGCTGCAAGTCGGAGAGCAAGTCGGGCAGCACTACCGCGATGCGCGTGCGATGCCCACCGTTGCCGTGCCACAACCGCCACGCCTCGCTGACGCGGGCAAGGAGGTCGGCGGCATCGTCTGGTTCCTCGTCCGAGTCATTGAGCCGGTACGTCGTGAGTGCTTCCCGTACCGCTGGCAGTGCTCCGTGTGCCGACTTGGTGTAGCTGGACGCCAACAAGCGTTCGTCACCGGTCAGTTCCGCGATGTCATCGACGCCGAGCACATCGGCGAGGCGGAGCAGCAAGGGCAGGCGGGGAGTCTGGAGGCGGCTGTTCTCGATTGCCTTGACCCACTCCGCAGAGCGGCCCACGAGTCCGCCGACGACGGCGCGTGTCTGGCCGTTGCGCTCACGGGCTCGGCGTACTCGTTGGCCGAAGGTCAGGGTGTGGTCATCTGTAGTGATGTCAGCGTGTGCAGGCATACTGAACTCCGTTCTGACTCGACACCAGAACGGTACCCCCGTGAAATTGCGGGGGAACGGTGAACGGCCCTCGCCGCTGGCGAGGGCCGTGGGCATGTCGGCGTGCTGTATCGCTGCCAACGGCCAGTGATGCGAGAAGTGGGCTGACCGCGACGAGGCACCCTCGGCCGGTCTCGGGTCGATAACGGGAGAGTCACGATCGAGGGATGAAAATGTCCTCGCCACCGGGGTACTTAACGGTCAAATCGTGCTCCATATGGCCTCCCATCAGGAGAACCCCTTTGTAAGGCGTGTCCACGCACACCGGCCAGGTCTTCTCCTTCTTCCGGCCGGGTGCGATCGGCGCCGGAAGGTCGACGGTGGATTCGATCGTGGCCCAGTCGACGCCGAGGGCGCCGATGATGTGGGTGCCGAAGGTGACCGTGCCCGAACGCACCGGTGAGTGACCGGTGTTGCGGAAGGCGACGGTCACCTTCTCGCACCAGCGCCGGTCGGCGGGCTCCCGCTCGGGTTCGCCGACGCTGAGCCTCGCGGGCCCGCTCGGCGGCGCGGGCTCATGCGTGCCCGGGGCCGACGGGGTGCCTGAATTCCCTTCCGTACGACCGGAGTCGCCGCGCTCTCCCGGAGATCCGCCCGCAGGGGACGCGCTGCCGGACGGACCGGCCGAGCCCGAACCGCCCCGGCCGCCGGGCGACTTCCCCTCCGTGTCGCCCGCGCCACCGCGCTTCCCCGCGCCGGACGGCGCCTTGGAGCCCGGGCCCCGCCTGCCGTCGCCCTTCGCCCCTTCGCCGCCTCCGTCGAGCGGCACCAGCTCCACGTCGCCGCTGGGCCCCACCGTCTTGCCCGGAGCCCGCTCAGGGGACGCTCCGGCGGCTCCTGTGGCCACATAGCCGTCGCCGCTGTCGCCGCCGCAGGAGGACAGCAGCCCGCCGAGGCAGAGCACAGCGGCACCGGCACCGAGTACGTTTCGCAGCGCACGTCGCATCGCGCCAGTGTGGCTGACGGTCCGTCAATGAGGAACCCCGTCAGCAACACCGGTCACGTACACAGAAGTTGACGCGGAAACCGCTCCGTACGAAGCCCCGGTTCAGTCCGCGATCAGACCCTCCCGCAGCTGCGCGAGCGTCCGCGTCAGAAGGCGCGAGACGTGCATCTGCGAGATGCCGACCTCCTCGCCGATCTGCGACTGCGTCATGTTCGCGAAGAAGCGCAGCATGATGATGCGGCGCTCGCGGGGCGGCAGCTTGGCGAGCAGCGGCTTGAGCGACTCGCGGTACTCCACGCCCTCCAGGGCCGAGTCCTCGTACCCGAGACGGTCCGCGAGGGAGCCCTCGCCGCCGTCGTCCTCGGGGGCGGGGGAGTCGAGCGAGGAGGCGGTGTAGGCGTTGCCGACGGCGAGGCCGTCGACGACGTCCTCCTCCGACACGCCGAGCGCGGCGGCGAGTTCGGGCACCGTCGGCGAGCGGTCGAGCCGCTGGGCGAGCTCGTCGCTGGTCTTCGTCAGCGCGAGGCGCAGCTCCTGGAGGCGGCGCGGGACGCGCACCGACCAACTGGTGTCGCGGAAGAAGCGCTTGATCTCACCGACGACCGTCGGCATCGCGAACGTCGGGAACTCCACGCCCCGTTCGCAGTCGAAACGGTCGATCGCCTTGATCAGGCCGATCGTGCCGACCTGGACGATGTCCTCCATCGGTTCGTTGCGGCTGCGGAAGCGGGCTGCCGCGTACCGCACGAGCGGGAGGTTGAGCTCGATGAGCGTGTCGCGTACGTACACGCGCTCCGGGCTGTCCTGGTCGAGTGCGGCGAGCCGCAGGAACAGGGAGCGGGACAGGGTCCTGGTGTCGATGGCTTCCGGGGCCGGTGAGCTGTGAAGCGCGTCGGGCGCGGATTCGCTCGGGCTCTTGGTGAGCGTGAGCGTGAGCACCTTCGAGCTGCCCTGGTCTGCGGACATGCCACCCCCTTGAGGTCGCGGACGGTCGCGGCGGGCGCTCCCGTCGGAGGAACGCAGCCTCCACCTGAATACCGGAGGTGGGGCTACGGCAAACGCGGTTCCAGCAGAATGTCACATGTCGGCAACACGCTGTAGTTACTTGTCGACAAACAAGGGTGACATCCGTGCAGGAAAGAGGGGGTCTGGGGGATTTCAACGGGGAGTGGCGGACGGGATTTGCCCGACCGCCCTCCACAGGTTAAGGTTAAGCCTCCCTACGGTTTTGGGTACGAAACCGCCCG